>CBFGSN010000001.1:0-41750 GCA_965651435.1 uncultured bacterium
TTCGCCGCGGCCAAGAGTTCCTCCACGACGCGGTCGGCGTCATATACCTTTCGCAGGGCTTCCAGGATTCCGGCGGTGTGAACGGCTACGGCTCGCGAACCTTCGTCATCGGGCACATACCAATATTTATTCGAAAGCTTTTGGTTGTTGCTGTCGAAATTCAACCCGACGAGTTCCGCATTGCGGTTTATCACCGGCGAACCGGAATTGCCGCCGATCGTGTCCGCGGTATAAACGAAATTTACCGGAACCGAAAGATCTAGCCGGTCGCGGCGTTCGCGAAGCTTTGTCGAAAGCGTAAAAGGAAACGCGTCCGCAAAACTAAGAGCGCGGTCATACAGGCCATAGAAGGTCGTTTTATACGGCACGAGCGTCGTGTCTTCTTCATAACCCGCGACCTTTCCAAAGCTGATGCGCAGGTTGCTGTTCGCATCCGGCGGCATCGTTTTTCCGTAAACGGCGAACCGCGCTTGTGCGATCTTTATGCCGGCCGATTCCTGAACGTCACGGACGTTCGCATAATACCAATCGCGTGTTTCGCGGATCATCGGTTCGATGCGGCGTGCAAGCGTTATCATCGGGTCGGTTGAATCCGCGATATTTTTCGCCGAACCTTCCAATAGCGTGCGGCGAAATTCCGGATCGTCCAGTTTTGTTTCGCGAACCGCGCGAGAGACGACCTCTTCGACCTCGGCATCGCCGAACGCGGCTTTGACGAACGGATGATCCGGTCCCATCAGCTCGACCGCTTTTTTCATCCATCGCGTCAGCATGATCTCATCCAACTGCTTGTTGAATTTCTGATCGGAGGTAAAGGTGCGGCGGAAACTGTCGATGCGGTCGGCACGATATTCCGGGTATCGGTCCGCTTCGGGCAAAGCCATCTGGTCGTGGTAACGCACGATCGCCGACGCGAATGTTCCGAGCCGGGCGACGTTTATGCTGCCGAAATTTACCATCGCGGCGTGTTCGGGAAGTTCGCCGTACGCCTTTTCGATGTCGGTCCACGCGGACGCATATTTCGCGTTGGCGTCGGCGTTCGCCTTCAGTTTTTCGCGAAGGTCTTTTTCCTCGGCTTCTTTGATCGCGAACATTTTCGGATTAAGCAGGCCGTTTTCCTGGCCTTCGAGCCGTTTCAGCGCATTTGCCAACCCGCGGATGCTTCCCGCGGCTTCGCGCTGCTGGTCTTCGCCGAGCTTTCCGTATTCGATGAACGCATTGCGACGCGTTTCCCAGGAATCTTTCACCATAGGGTTGCCGAAATCGCGTTCGTAGCGAAGCTGTGCGACGGTCAAAAGCCGTTCGGTCGAACCCGGAAAACCGCTTGCAATGACGAATTCGCCGTCTTTCGGGCCGGTCGTTGACCATTTGAAATAATGCGGCGTCACGGCAGGTTTGCCGTTCTCATACGCACGCAGAAAGGTGTAATCCAGATCGTGACGCGGAAAAACGAAATTGTCGTAATCGCCGCCGAAGAACGCCGCCTGTTCTTCGGGAGCGGTGACGAGCCGTACGTCGTCATAAACCTTGAACCGATAAAGCCAGTATTCGCCGCCGCTGTACATCGAAACGACCGTGCTTCGCAAACCGGTTTTCTGTGCCGATTCTGCTTCGATGGCTTTCGCCTCTGCGGCGCGCTGTTCGCTTGCTTCGGCGGCGGTCGCGTTCGCCTTTACCGCTCCGTGGACGCGTTCCGTAACGTTCTCATACGAAACAAGCACGCGTGCTTCGGTGCCTTCGGCTTTGAGTTCGTCGGCAAGCGTCGGTGCATAAAAACCGTTCTTCAGATAATCCTGTTCTTTTGTCGAAAGCCGCGAAATTATCCCCGAAGCCACGTGGTGATTCGTCACGATCAAACCGTTCGGCGATACGAAGCTTGCCGATCCGCCGCCGATCTTTATCGACGCGAGCCGCGCGTTCTCCAGCCATTCGGGCGTCGGTTCAAAACCGTATATTTCCTTCCACTGTTTCAGCGGCGGATTGTCATACGTCCACATTCCTTCGTCGGCAAAAAGCGACGGTGCGAGAAGAAGAAAAAGAAGCAGTACACTGATGATTTTTTTCATAGTCGATAAAGCGTTGGTCCTTGATAATAAAACGGTTTATAGCCGTAAGCTGTTAGTTTTTAGCTAAGCGTCGAGCGAAGTTTTTCCATCGCGCCTTCTAAGATCGCGTCTTCGCGGGCGATGCAGATGCGCATATGGCCGTCCCATCGGTCGGTGTCGGCGAATGCGCTGCCGGGCGTTGCTCCGACGCCGGCGTTCGCCATCAGCATTTCGTTGAAAGAGATGGCATCGTCGAACTGTTCCGGGATCCGTGCCCAAATATAGAACGCCGAACCCGAATCATAGATGCGAAATCCGAGTTCGTTCAGAGTTTCGGAAACCATACGGCGTTTTGCGTCAAATGTTTCGTGAAGCCGTTCGTAATAATTTTCGTCGGCCATCAGAACGCTGCCGAGCGCGGCCTGCAGCGGAGTTGCCGGGCAAACGTAGATGACGTTCACGGCGTTGTTTATCGGAGCGATCAGTTCGCCTTTGCCGTAAACATAACCTAGCCGCCAGCCCGAAATATTCCACGATTTCGAGAACGAATTTACCGTGATCGTGCGGTCGAACATATCGGGCAAACTCGCGATCGGAATATGCGGCGTTTCGCCGATGACGTAATGTTCGTAAACTTCGTCAGAGATGACCAGCAGGTCGAGTTCTTTTGCGACGTCGGCGATGGCTTCGAGTTCTGTCTGCGTCAGGACTTTTCCGCTCGGGTTCGCGGGCGAACAAACGATGATCGCCTTTAGCGGATATTCGGCGCGGCCTTTCAGTTCGCGGCAGCGCGCAAGCAGAGCGTCCTTTTCGAACTGAAGATTTTCGTCGAGTTCGAAAGTCTCTGTCTGGGCTCCAAACTCCTCCAAAATTCGGCGGTGATACGGATAATACGGTTCGAAAACCAATGCAGACTTTCCGCGAAGATAGCTTTGCGCAATGCCGATCAATGCACCGGTTCCGCCCGTCGTTATCAAAAGCTGGAACGGCCGTGCGTCCGGATCGAGGTCGATGTGGTTAAATTTTCGGACTTTGTCGGCGACGGCTTTCCGCAGGCCCGCGTCGCCTTCGCTGCCGCCGTAATGATTTCGGCTGGCTGCGATTATTTCCGCCGCCGCATCCGCGAGCCGCGGGTCTATCGGCAGTTCGGATTGTCCCTGAACCAGATTTCCGCTCGGCGGCACAAGCCGCGTTATCGCGCGAATATCCGGCCGGATCTTCTGAGATTTGGTTGTTGTCATATGTTCTAAAATATCAGTTTTTTGAATTTTCCGCATCGGAGAATCTTAAATTCCAAATAGGTCAGAACCGTCTGCGGTAGCAGATGGTTAAAGTTGGGCATCACAGTCAGAACCGGGAGCGATAGTGATCGGGTTCCTGTTCCCCTTCGTCTTCCGGCTCTGTGGTTTTTTAACCACTGATCAGGAAGAACAAGAAGAAAAATATAAACAGTTTTTAGCTGTAAGTTTTCAGTTCGGAAGAACCCAAAAGAATCAATTACGAATCTCGAACTACGAATTGCAAATGCAGAAGGACACCGCCGCGAATCTGGATCTGGAATCTGAAATTGCTTTGATTCACCTTGATTCATGAATCACGGCCGCGCACAGCGAATCGAATCACAGCGGCTTCGGGCGGAGCGGATTCGTTGACTCTTTTTATAAAGAGTAGGACAATTATATTTAGCGCAGAATTAATATGAGTTTTACAAAGGAAAGTGCCGCCGAGCGTGCGAAACAGGACCTTGCGGAGCGAACGGGCATTGACGTGAATGACATTGATGTCGTTTCGATAGACGAGCGCGATTTTTCGGACATGTCGCTCGGAGCTCCGGCGGCGGATGAGATCGCGGCTCAGATGATAGCATCGGGTTGGGTGATCACGCTTTCGGCGGAAGGGAAGTCGTACGAATACCGTGCCGACAAATTTCAGCTAAGACTTTGTAATTACGATGGTTCGAATCACGTGGTGGTTTGGTAGCCGGACATTATTAGCATTCGGGAGCAGTATTTATGAAACGCAATAATATTTGGATACATATCGGTGTGGCAGCGATATTTGTCGCGATAGCGGCGATCCTCGGCCAGGTCGGCCGTTGGCAGAATTCGCTGAACGAATCGCGTTCGAAACAGAACGCCTCGCAGCCCGAAAAGACACCCAAAACCATTGCCCGGACGCGTTCGCAGAGTGAACCGGAAATTCTGGTCCGCGTTCGTCCCGGCGTCACGCGTGAGGAATTCGAACAGGCGGCATCGCGAAACAACGACCGCATCGAAGACAGCATAGAGATCGTCAGCGGACTTTATAGTGTCGATGACATGGACAACGCCGATCCGGAGGAACTTGCCGGCGAATATGCCCAGATGAAAGATCTGGTGATGTTCGCCGAACCGAACGCGGACATTTTTCTGGACCGGCTGGACGAGAAAACGGAAACGGTTAATGCCGTCAGCCCTTCGGCGTCCGAAGCGAACTGGCCGAACGATCCGCTGCTGCTGGAACAGTGGGCGCTGAAAAACACCGGACAGGAAGGCGGTAAAACCGGAGCCGACATCGGCGCCGAAGCCGCGTGGCAGACGACGCACGGCAGCGAAGATGTCGTCATTGCGGTTCTGGACACAGGTGTTGATTATACGCACGGCGATCTCGTTTCTAATATGTGGTTCCGGCCCGATGACATTCCGGAATACATCGACGCCGACCTCGGAGCAATGAACGACGAACGCGGTTTTAATGCCGCCGACAATGCCGCCGACCCGATGGACGAGAACGGCCACGGCACGCACTGCGCCGGCATAATCGGAGCCGAAGGCAACAACGGCATCGGCATTTCGGGCGTTAACTGGAACGTCAGAATAATGCCGCTGAAATTCCTCGGACGCGGCGGATTCGGCACAACGAAAGATGCTATCGAGGCGATCAACTACGCAGTTGACCGCAAACGCAACGGCGTCAACATACGTGTGATCAGCGCAAGCTGGGGTTCGACAAGCTATTCGCGTGCACTCGAAGACGCGATACGCGCCGCCGGCGAAGAAGGCATTCTTTTCGTCGCGGCCGCCGGAAATTCGAGCACGGATAACGACAAACGTCCGCATTATCCTTCGAACTACGATCTGCCGAACGTTATCAGCGTTGCCGCTCTCGACCGTAACGACGAACTCGCGTCATTCTCGAATTTCGGAGCAAAAACGGTTCACGTCGCGGCTCCCGGCAAGGCGATCGTTTCTACTTGGATCAAGGACACATTCCGCGAAGCTTCGGGAACGTCGATGGCGACGCCGTACGTTTCGGGCATTGCCGCTTTGGTCATCGCATCGCACCCGAACATCAAACTCGACGATCTTCGTGAACGCCTTATTCGGTCTAACGACCGCATCGATTCGCTTAGCGGAAAGGTCGTTAGCGGCGGCCGCATCAGCGCTGCAAAAGCCTTGGGAAACTAAATACCATTTGACGCAAACGCCTCACGAAAACGTTAGTCGGGAAAGCGTTGAAAAATTCATCATCTTTCGAAAGCCTTGTAAATACAGGGCTTTCGTCATTTTCCGCGCTTTTGGCACGGCCGTTGCCCTTAGGGTAAATATGCAATGGTTGACACATTGCCAATGAACTTTAAGGAGAACTAAATGAAAAAACTTGGAAATATCGCATTGCTGTCGGCACTTTCTTTATTGGTTCTGTGTTTACCGGCCGTTGCCTCGGCTCAGTGGGGCGGCTACGGCGGCTATTACGGCGGAAATATTAAGAACACCGTTCAAAACCTTAAGCATCGTGCGAAGAGTTTTGAAAGTATGACCGACCGATACTCCGACCGCTACGAGGACCGCCGCTGGCGCGGGAATTCGGCGGAACGCATCGAAGACCTTGCCGACGATTTTTCAAAAGCAGCAGACAAACTCGAAGATAAGTACGGTAACGGCCGCAATCTCAACAACAGCCGCAGTGCTGCACAAAATGTATTAGGCATTGCATCGCGTATCGATCAAGTCCTTAACCGGGGAGGTTCACAGCAGCTGTACGGAATGTGGAACCAGATGCGCGGCGAACTCAACATCATCGCCCGCACGTACGGACTGCGATATTCCGGCGGCCGTATTATGAACCGTCCGAATAATTATCCCAATAACCGCAATCGTCGGAATAATAATCGGCGGATAAGGCTTCCTTTCCCGTTCTAAAGGGAAGGAAATGAACAAGGGGGAAAAGGCCCGGGAACATCACGTCTCCGGGCCGTTTTCGCGCCGGCGGTTTACGCTGCGGCGAGGAAAGCGTTAAGATGCAGGAATGTCAGGTACGCTCTATATTGTCGCGACGCCGATCGGCAATCTGAAGGACATAACGGTGCGGGCGATGGATGTTCTGCGAGACGTCGATTTCATCGCATGCGAAGATACGCGGCACACGCGAAAACTCCTGAACGCGCTTGATATCAGCAAAAAGCTCATCAGCTATCACGAACACAACGAAGCCGAACGAGCGACAGAGATCGTCGGTTCTCTCACGTCCGGTCAGGATGTCGCGGTCGTATCGGATGCCGGAACGCCCGGAATAAACGATCCCGGATTTCGCATCGTGCGTGCGGCGATCGAGGCAGACGTTCCGGTCGTTCCGGTGCCCGGCCCGGCGGCTTTTGTGAACGCGGTGATCGTTTCGGGGCTGGCGACTGATTCGATATTTTTCGGCGGATTTCTGCCGGCAAAAAAACAGGCTCGGCAAAAGCGCCTGAAAGAAGTGCGGGAAATTCCGGCGACGCTTGTTTTTTACGAAACGCCGCGTAGGCTGCTGCGGTCGTTGGAAGATTGCATCGAGCTGCTTGGGAACCGCAATGCCGCCATTTCGCGGGAACTTACTAAGCTTCATGAGGAAACGGTTCGCGGCAAACTTGCGGAGACCCTTGCTTATTTTGAGGCGAACGCTCCGCGCGGCGAATTTGTCATTTGCATTGAACAAGCCGGCGAAGGCGAAACCTCGCCCGGTGATAAAACGCTGGCCGAGCGCGTTGCCGAAATAGAATCGGAAACCGGTGACCGCAAAGCCGCGCTTAAACAGGCGGCGAAGGAATTTGGCCTCGCAAGATCCGAAGCGTATCGGATACTTCAATCCGAAAAATAAAAATGCGGCCGCACCATGTTCCGGCGCGGCCGCGATCCATCTAGAATAACGATCATTTATCTGACGCCGGAAAGTTCGGGCGGCAGCTGTTTATCGATAACAGGACGCTGCTCGACATTCGCGAGTTCCAGCGCGGTGAGCATGATCGTCCGCGTGACCTTTTCCATCTTGTCGAAATCGATCTTATCGACCGTGTCCGATGCTTGATGGTAATCTTCGTGAACACCGTCGAACCAGAACGCGATAGGAATGCCGTTCATCGCATAATTGAAATGGTCAGAGCGGAAGAAGAAGCGGTTCGGATCTTTCGGGTCGTCATAACGCGTGTTGTAGGCAAGCTTCAGATACGCGTTGTTCGTTCCGTCAACGATCGCACCGAGCTCCGAACTCATCATGTCCTTGCCGATGACGTAGATCTCATCCTTTTTCGAAAGTTCTTCGTTACAGCGTTTGCGCGGAGCGTCGCATTTAATGATGTTGTTCGGGTCCTGCGTTCGGCCGATCATGTCGATGTTCAACTGGGCAACGACCTTTTTGATATCAACCGTCGGGAATTTATTGAAATATGCACTGCCCCAAAGGCCTTTTTCCTCGCCCGCGTGCCAGACGAAAAGGATCGAACGGTTCGGACGCGTCTTTGTTTTTGCAAGGGCTTCGGCAATGGCGAGCACCGCTGTCGTGCCGGAGCCGTCATCATCGGCACCGTTCCAGATCTTGTCGTCGCCAGGTGCGTTCGGATTCGTTCCGACGTGATCGTAATGGGCACCGATGGCGACCATTTCATCTTTGAGCGGGCCGGAGCCTTCCCAGATCGCGACGACGTTCTGCGTCGGTACGCGGTCAACCTTTGAGATTATATTCGCGGTGAACGTTGCGGCAAGATCTTTTACCGCCGAACCGGTGCCCGAAAGCGGGTTACCGGCTTCGCCCGCAAATATCGAATTTGCGGCTGATTCCGAAAGAAGGAAGGTGGGGATCTGCTTTCCGCCGTCCTCGTCGTCGTTAAGTTTTTCGATCGAAGTTCCGCCCCGGCCAAAAAAGTTTCCGAGCCGATCCCAGTTCTCCTTCAGAAATCCTGAGGGCAGCACGACCACTGCCGCCGCGCCGTTATCGCGGGCATAGGTCATGCCGTCGCTGTAATCCACGCCGCGTTCGCCTTTCAGGTCGGCTTGAGTTACCCCTTTCGGAAGTCCCATGAGCGAACGTCCGTTCGACGGAGCGTCCGAATAAAGCAAGACGACCTTGTCCTTAACATCCAATCCGGCAAAAGCGTTGATGTTTTTGGACTTGATCACCCAACCATCACCGGCAAAGACCATTTTCTTGCCCGCGACATTGTCCGTCGAACCGGGCAGCCGATAGAAATCCTTGGCGTATGCCAATTTCTTATCGCCTATATTAATGAACGATGCATCAGGGTCGATCGATGTTTCGACGACGTACATACGCTGGAAAAATGTTCCGTCGTCGCCGGCGGGCTTAAAGCCCCATTTTTCCAGGTTCATCCTGATGAACTCAGCCGTAATATCGAGTCCTTGCGACGGCGTATCGCGTCCGCCCATTGCGTCCGACGCGATGAATGTCAGATAACTTTTCATCTGGTCGGCCGTAACGGCGTCAGCCGCTTTCCGTTCGGCGGGTGATATGGTTACTTTGACCTGTGCAAACGATGCGGCATTGAGCAAGAGTACAGCCGCAATTGTATATATAAAAAACGTTCTTTTCATTTATTCTCCGGATACGGCAAATGTCGCCGTTGGGTATTGGCTCGGCTTTCGCCTATTTATTCATTGATAATACGAGGGATGAGGTTCGATTGTTTCCGATCAAGTGCCGATAACGCATATTTTATTGCGGTTGGCCAGCCGAAGCATTTCATCGCGGCCGAAGATAAGCGTTTTACCGGCGGAAACCGAAATGCACGTCGCACCGGCGGCGATCATATGCTCGATCGTCGGAACGCCGATGACGGGAACGTCGAAACGCATATCCTGATCGGGTTTTGCGACCTTTACGACGGTCAGTTTGCCGCGAGCGAGCGACCCGGCGCGCTTTATGGTTTCGTCGGTTCCTTCCATTGCTTCGATGGCGACACACGCCGACGAACGCACGACGATGGTTTGGCCGAGATCGAGCCGGGCGATCTCGTTCGCGATATGCAGGCCGTAATCGATATTCTGTTGTTCGATGTCGATCGGGCCGCGCTTTGTCATAACACCTTTCGGCGCCAGATGATCTTTGATAAGTGTTGTCGAATCAATTAGTTCCAGGCCTTCTTTTTCCATTTCGCCGGCAACACCGCCGATCAATGCGTCAGTATTTCGCCGCGGCAGATTCCACAGCATTTTCATCATTCGCAGATCCGGCATCGCGCCTGAAAATATCTGAACATGCTTTACCTGTCCGGCCATCATCACCTGTGTCACGCCGTTCTTCTTAAAATGCGCGATCATTTTCCCGAGCTGGCCGATGCCGAGCCAGACGACATCGGCCGCGGCTTCGTCGATGGCTTTGTCGGTTTCTTCTTTTATCGCGACAACGCAAAGTTCGACGCCCTGTTTTTTTGCGCCTTCGACGACCAGGAAAGGGAATTGGCCGTTGCCGGCGATGAGGCCGTATTTCATAGGTTTACCGAATAAAGATCGAGAATTTCGCCGTTCGGCATAGGCAGATCGCCATCAAGCGAAAATCCCAGTTTTGCAAGAAGTTTACCCGATGCGGTGTTGTCTTTGGTAGCGATGGCGAGAATTTTTGCGAATTTGAGGTGTTCGCAGCCGTATGCGAGCACGGCCTTGGCCGATTCGAAGCCATAACCTTTTCGCTCGTGTTCGGCACGGAACGCAAAACCGATGTCCGGAAATTCGAGCGTTTCGCGTTTAACGAAGCCGCAGATGCCGACCGGCTCTTTCGTTTCCTTCAGTTCCACAAGCCAAAGGCCAAAGCCATTCGAGGCATAACTTTGCGTGAAATTTGCCGCGATATATCTCTCCGCCGCGTCAAGGTCCTTCACGCCCTTGTCGCCGATGTACCTATGAAACGACGGTTCGTTATAAAGTTCAAAAATGAACGCCGCGTCGCCGGCAGCGATCTCACGCAGGGAAAGACGTTCGGTTTCAAGTATTGCCATTCGGTCAATAATATTTGAATGCGAGAATAATTAAAACAATGCCGAGAGCAATGAATGTCCAACACATCCAGATACCGATACGGTCGTTGCGCTTATTCCATTCAACGCTTTTTGCCGGATCGATATAAACTGATGATGTTTCGATGCCTTGTATTTCACGCGAATCTTCGGACGACAACCAGATCTTTGCGGAATTCGAGATATTTAGATCATCAACCAGCTCATTCCTATCTCGGTCTTTTTTCCATATTCCGTCTAGGATCGTATAGTCTTCGCGGCCGTCCGATCTTAAAACGATCGACCCACTACGCGAATTTGATGTTGCATGGTCGTAATCGACAGTGCGGACGATCAGGTCATCGATTGTTTCTTGTTCGCCGGAATATAAATAACTTAATCCGAAGCCTGAGAACAACACGGTCAATACGCCGATCGAAACGAATAGCAGTCGACTCTTAGTCTGCGCCGCCGTGCTGATGATAGAGGCTCGGATAACACCTTCAACTATGTCGGCGAGAATGCTCATTCTCAATCGTATAAGCTAACACAAAATATTTAGGCCAAGCGTCGTCCGGTCCGATCAGGATCACGCCAATCATCCAAGATGGCGTAAATTTTTACGGTTTGCTCTTCCACCAGGTAATAAATAGAGTACGGAAACCTCGAAGCGATCATGCGATGTTTTCCGAGGTGAAGTGAATGGACCCTGGCGAGAAATGTGAGCCGCTCCATATCGGCTGTTATAGATTCGAGAAAGAACTTTCCAACTCCGTCGGACTGTTTTTCGTAAAACCAATATGCATCGATCAGGTCGTTCTCTGCTTCGGGAAGAATTAGGAGATTCATCTTTTCAGATCGATCGTTTTACGAAATATCTCGGCCTTTGCCTCATTCCAGTCGATAAAACTAGTCTTTCCATCGGCGATCGCGCGCTCACGGGCTTCGAGAACCTGTGCATGCCATTCGGGTGGTTCCACATCTCGTGTGTTGGCGGACATGATCTTCCACAGCGCTTCCATCAGTTCGACCCTCTGGGCGGCTGTCATGTCCTCTATAGCCGGTATTGTTTGAACAGTCATACCTTATTATACCATGCATTTCGCGCGTCCGGCGGCAGGATTCGGTGCGAATCCAACAACTGCTTTAATTCATTATTACACCGGGCGGCAGGTCTATTTCCGGTTCTCTTGCGGGTTCGAAGTCCTTACATACCCGGATCGCGTTGCGTAGATCTGAGTCAAACCGGCGAGCCTGCGCTTCGTTGTCGAATACAAAAGTTAGGATCTCGCCATAGATCTTTTCGGTTCTGCGTTCGTGAGTCGCCATAAACAGGATCGGCAAACCGCCTTTCGCTTTTATTTGAACCACCCATTTGTTATAGCCCGGTTTATTCAGTTTTTTCGAGAGCATCCGCGGCCGTTTTCCTTTTTTGTAACTTAGATCGTACAGCGGGACATTAAATTCCAAATAAGCCGCAAGCCGGTCACGGTACAAAGTGTAAAAGAACCCATGCACATTCTCGTAACCGATCGGATTGTCGTCAGATAGGGATAGGTATGATATCAGTGCCGACCGACGCTCGAGCCTCAACGTGCAATCTTTGAGCGGCTCCATCGCTAAACCTTTCATGACGTGGACCTCCTGACGCGGTGTTTTCGATATCTCCAAATCGTCCGAAGGGGAATATCCTTCGTTCACAAGCCAGATCTCTGCTTGTTCAATGTCTTCCTTATTAAGCTGTTTGAAAATAGGCGACGAGGTTCGGGTGACCGGCGATTTTATCTGCGCAGTTATGCTTACAGGACAGGAACAGAAAAAGATGATCAGAAGAAATTTGCGCATATCGCTCAAAAATACACGTCGCAGCGATCCTAATATATGACGAATAAGCAATATTCGGAAGTTCAAATCAGGATCAGTTCAGCCGATCGTTTATCCATTCCGGGTCGCGGCGTTGGTCTATTACGGCATAAACGTTAACTTCATTGCTTTCGATCAGATAAAAGATAGAATAAGGGAATTTTGATGCTACCATTCGATGCTTTCCGAAATATACTGCATGTCCACCTGCTGAAAACTCTAACCGATCAATATCTTTCATGACCGAAGTGATAAAATATCGTCCCAGTTCTTCGTCTTGGTTCTCGTAAAACCAATAAGCATCAACAATATCTTCCTGAGCTTCAGGCAGTATGTTAATTTTCATTTTTTGAGATGAATTGTTCGACGCAGAATTTCAGCTTTTGCTTCTTCCCAATCTACAAATTCTGTTTCACCATTTGCCAAAGCCCTTTCCCTTTCTTCCAGGATCCTCAGATGCCATTTGGGCGGAGGAGAATTTTCAACTCTTTCCTTCATCGCTTGCCAAAGAGCTTCCAGAAGCTCGGCTTGTTGGCCGGCAGTCATATCTTTAATATCGGGTATTGTCTGAACGTTCATAGAAAAATTATAACGCATCACACCGCGATCTTTTCATCATTTTCGGCCTGTTCCCGTGCGTGATACGACGAACGCGTCAGCGGCGATGATTGAACATGTTTGAAGCCCATTGCTTCGCCGATGCGTTTCCATTCGGCAAATTCTTCGGGCGTGACATAGCGTTCGACCGGCAGCCGTTTTTCATATGGCTGCAGGTATTGCCCGATCGTCATGATGTCGCACGAAACCTTGCGCAGATCTTTCATCAGATCGACGACCTCTTCGAATTCTTCGCCGAGCCCCGCCATAATGCCGCTTTTCGTCAGCATTTCGGGAAATTGAGTATCGCGAAAATGAGCTGAACGCTCAAGCAGTTCAAGCGTTTGATCGTATTTCGCATCCGGGCGAACACGGCGATACAGCCGGGCGATCGTTTCGGTGTTGTGGTTCAGAACGTCGGGACGCGCGTTCAATACGTTATTCAGCGCGGCTTCGTCGCCGTTAAAATCCGGGATCAGAACCTCTACCTTGCATTCAGGGTTGAGCTCGCGGACGCGGGTTATTGTTTCGGCCCAGTGCATCGAACCGCCGTCCGGCAGGTCGTCGCGGTTGACCGATGTTATAACGGCGTGTTTAAGTCCGAGGTGCGTGACGGCTTCGGCAACATGCGTCGGTTCCATTGGATCGAGGTCCATCGGTTTGCCTTTGTTTACGGCGCAAAATCCGCAATGCCGCGTACAGGTATCGCCGCCGAGCATGAACGTCGCGGTCTTGTCCGTCCAGCATTCGAAAATGTTCGGGCATTTTGCTTCCTGGCAAACCGTGTGCAGGTTTAGGCCTTCGATAAGATCCAACACGGCATTCTGATTGGACGGATCGCCAAGCTTTATCTTAAGCCAATCAGGTTTGCGGAGTCTTGGGCGCTGTTTGCGGTTCAGGAATTTCTGAACCAGAACTTTCTCTTCGATCATAAAACCACCAAAGATTCAGATTATCATAATCGCGATACGTAGTCGCGCCCGACAGAACCTACTCGTATCGCGTTCGGAGTTCCAGCTTCAGCTAGTGTTCGGAGCTCCAGCTTCAGCTAGTGTTCGGAGTTCCAGCTTCAGCTGGCTCCTTTAGCCCTACGATTCTGCGGTGATTTTTTTCTTCTTTTTCGTGATTTTCATATATTTCGCTGACAGTCATAAAAACCGCCGATTATCATAAAGATCATCACAAAACACAGTTTCACCGTATGCTATGATCGCGTCGGCGATCATACGCGCGGATCGCCGCTGATCTTTGAAAATTCATTAGCATGCGAATAAAAAAGAATATCGGAATGGACGAGTACCAAAAACGGCTAACCTTTGCAAATACGTTAGTTACGCGAATGGGACAGGTGTGGACACCCCTGTGGACAGTGGTGTGGACACTGTCGTTTTTGGTGTGAACGGCGGGTGGACGCCGGCAGGGAATTAGAGCCGCCTGTTTTTGCAGACGGCTCGAGCGGGTCTTAGCTTTTCAGCCTTTCATAGCGTTCGGCTATCGCTTTCCAGTTAACGACTTCCCACCAGGCCTTCAGATAATCCGGTCGGCGGTTGTTGTATTTCAGGTAATAAGCGTGTTCCCAGACGTCGTTCAGAAAAAGCGGTTCGACGCCTTTGTTGAGCGGCGTGTCCTGGTTCGCCCAGGGAGTTATTTTCAGCGCGTCTCCTTCGACCGTGACGACCGCCCAGCCCGACCCGAACTGTCCGGCACCGGCTTTATCAAATTTCGCACAAAATTCGCTGAACGAACCGTAATCGCGTTTGATGACCTCGCCGAGCTGGCCGTCCGGTTCGGTCTGATGTTCCGAGCCCATCGTCTGCCAGAACAGCGAGTGGTTATAATGTCCGCCTCCGTTGTTCTTGATGCCTGTTCTGGCTGCTTCGGGAAGCGAATCTATCGACGAAAGAAGCTCGCCGAGCGTTTTATCGTGGATCGACGTATGCGGTTCGACCGCCGCGTTGAGATTATTTACGTATGCCTGATGATGCTTGTCGTGGTGAATGTGCATCGTTTCGGTGTCGATGACCGGTTCCAATGCGTCGTAGTCGTATTCAAGATCAGTGAGTGTGAATGGGTAGGTTTGAGCAATTGCGTCTGCCATAAATTTCTCCTTCAATTAAAATGAAATGAACGCTGCCTTCGGCATTGCACCGGGCGCGAGCGATAATGACCGTAAAACTATATTTCAATGATATCAGATTAGCGTGCCGAATCTTAGCGGTGTCTGTCCGACATATGAAAGACCAGCTTTCCGCCCGCCATTAGATCGGTGTATTTGATGCTTCGGCTGTTCAAAGCACGGCCGTTCAATTCGACCCGGTCAACGTAAACGTTCTCGTCGCTCTGGTCAATCGCCTCGATCTCGAGTGTTTTTCCATTCTCGAGTTTTATGACCGCGTGTTTGACCGAAGGGCTGCCCAGAGCATATTCGCCCGACGCAGGCGCAACCGGATAAAACCCGAGCGCCGTGAAAAGATACCAAGCCGACATCTGGCCGCAGTCATCGTTGCCGCCGAGCCCGTCCGGCGTCGGCCGGTATTGGTTCTTCATTATCATTCGGACGCGTTCCTGCGTTTTCCACGGGTCGTCGGTCCAGTTGTAAAGATAGGCGACGTGATGCGCCGGTTCGTTCCCGTGAACATAGCCGCCGATTATTCCTTCGCGGGTGACGTCTTCGGTTTCGGCGAAAAATTCGTCCGGCAGGTGCATTGTGAAAAGCTCGTCGAGGTGTTCCGAGAATTTCTTTTTGCCGCCCATTGCTTCGATCATCGCGGCCGGGTCTTGCGGCACATACAGGCTGTAATTCCAGGCGTTGCCTTCGATAAAGCCCTGGCCGTGTGTTTTTAACGCGTCAAATTCCGCCCGAAACTTTCCGTCGCGCATCTTCGGACGCATAAATCCGGCCGAAGCGTCATAAACGTTCCTCCAGTTATCGGCGCGTTTGATGAATTCATCGTAAACCGCCGTATTGCCGAGCTTCTTCGCGGCCTGCGCGATCGCCCAATCGTCATATGCATATTCGAGCGTCTTCGAAACCGACGATGAATTGCCCTCTTCGGGCACGTAGCCGAACTTCATATAATCGCCAATGCCGTCGTAATATTTTGTGCGTGCTGTCTGTGCCATTGCCGCGAGCGCACGTTCGCCGTCGATGCCCCGGATGTTTCCATTGACGATAGCATCGGCGATGACGGATACGCTGTGGTACCCGATCATGCACCAGTTCTCATTCGCGTAATGCGACCAAACAGGCAGCATTTTATGAACGCTTTGGTCGTAATGAGCGAGCATCGAATTGACCATATCGCGGTTGCGCTTCGGCTGTACGATATTGAAAAAAGGATGAAGCGCGCGGTATGTATCCCAGAGTGAGAACGTCGTATAGTTCGTAAAACCTTCGGCTTTGTGGACGTTTTGATCGAGGCCTTTGTAGCGGCCGTCCGTGTCCATGTAGACCGTTGGCGAAAGATACGCGTGATAAAGCGCTGTGTAAAAATTCACCATCTCGTTCTCGTCGATCATTTGGGCATCGATCTTCCCGAGCTCGCGGTCCCATTCGGCCTGCCCTTCGCGTTTTACGCGGTCGAAATCCCAATGCGGAATTTCGACTTGCAGATTTTTGACGGCGCCTTCCGTCGATACCGGCGATAAGGAAAATTTGACTTCGATCTGCTCACCGGCTTTTGCGTCGAAATCGAAATATGCGCGGATCTGCTTCCCGGCGGCTTCGGGAAAGTTGTGTTCCTGATCAAACTTTCGCCAAAATCCCTGATAATCCTGCTTCGCGAAGTTCTTGAATCCGTAGCTTTTGAATGGTTTTGAAAATTCCATCGCAAAATATACCGTTCGCGTCCGAGCCCACCCGTTCGTTTGACGGTATCCGACGATCCGGCGGTCGCCTTCGACGCGGACGAACGTCCATACGTTCTTGCCTTCGTAATTGTAGATGCCGTGCATCAGATCGAGAATAATATGGGCGTCTATCTCGTCAGAACCGCCTGCTCCCCTCCGGCCTGAGGCTGGGGCGGCGTCAGCGGTCGACCTTCCGAATGTATATCGATGCATCCCGACGCGGGTCGTTGCCGTGAGTTCGGCGAGAATATTGTCGTCCTTCAATAAAACTTTGTAATACGCCGGTTCTGCGGTTTCATCGTCGTGCGAGAAGAGCGAGCGAAAGCCGCTTGACGGATCGTCTTTCGTGCCCGGTTCGAGCTGAAGCGGCCCGACGGTCGGCATTATCAAAAAATCGCCCAGGTCGCTGTGTCCCGTTCCGCTGAAATGCGTGTGTGAAAATCCGACGATAGTATTGTCGTCATACTGGTACCCGGCGCAGTATTTATAGGCATCCGGGTTATATTTGCCGCCGATGTTGTGCGGCTGTTCGTCCGTATCCGGCGAAAGCTGAACCGACCCGAAAGGAACCGTTGCGCCCGGAAATGTGTGCCCCATTTTCTGCGTGCCGATAAGCGGGTTTACGTATTTAATGTATTTTTGAGCCATCGAGATCTGAGCCGCGAACAAGGTTATCAAGAAAAGACCGAATATTTTCATATGTTTGCCGGATGAGATAGGATATCGACCTATCATATAATCAAAGTTCGAAAAAGCTGAAACATCTGACCGAATTTTGTGAAACGAACCTATGGAAAACCGCTATATGTCATCGCCGGGCCGACCGCGTCCGGAAAGACGGAACTTGGCGTCCGGCTCGCGGAACACATCGGCGGCGAGGTAGTAAATTTCGATTCGGTCCAGATATATACAATGCTGCAGGCCGCGACCGCAAAGCCGACCGAAGAAGAACGCCGCGGAATTCCTCACCATTTGATCGATTATATACCGCCGCACATTACATATACAGCGGCTGATTGGGCGGCCGATGCGGCCAATGCGATCGCCGAGATCGAAGGCCGCGGAAAGCCCGTGATACTTGTCGGCGGAACCGGCTTTTATCTGCAGGCGTTGTTCTATCCGCTTTTTGAGGCGCCGAAAACGGATGAAGGCCTGCGGCGCCGGCTTTCGCAAATATACTCCGAAAAAGGTGCGCCGTATCTGCACCGAATGCTTCAGCGTTTTGACCCGGAACTTGCCGAAAAGCTTTTTCCGAATGATTATGTGCGCACGATCAGAGGGCTTGAATTCTTTTTTCAGAACGGTCGAAAACTTTCGGAAGCTCAAATAGAACGCGGTTCCGGTTCTGAAGTTGCGAAACGGGCGCGGATCTTTGTGCTGGATCCGCCACGCGAAGAGCTTTATGCAAAAATAAATGTGCGCACCGAACAGCATTTTGCGGCCGGGCTGGTTGATGAGGTCCGATCGCTGCTTGCGGCAGGAATTCCCGAAACGACTAGTGCCCTCGGTTCGCACGGCTATCGCCGCGTTTGCGAATATCTTCGCGGCGAACGAAGCCTGGAAAGCGCGATGCAACAAAGCTCACAGGACGTGCGTAATTATGCAAAGCGGCAAGTGTCGTGGTTCAGACGCGAGAAAGAAGCCGTGCGGCTTTCGGGGTTCGGTTCGGATGATGCAGTGTTTACCGAACTGTTGCTTTATGTCGACAAAGTCCCGTAAATATAATGAACACTTAATTTGAATTTTATTCAATAAACGGTATAAATGTGGTATCATAACTTCTTCCCGGCGATTTTTGACTTTATGGAACTCGAATATTGATGGAAAAGCCAGCTGCACAAAACATACAGGACGCTTATTTGAACTCCGCGAGACGTGAGCGCGCGGGAGTCGTGATCCATTTATTGACCGGTTCCACACTGTCGGGCAGGATAAAAAGTTTTGATAAATTCTCGCTGCTGCTGGATGTCGGCGGCCAGGATGTTTTGATATTCAAACATTCCATTTCAACCATTTCTCAGGAACGAAAAGCAGGCTGATCGAAAGGTGCGCGGCAAATTCATCACTTTCGAAGGCATTGACGGCAGCGGTAAATCCACGCAACTCAAATTGCTTGTCGATATGCTTCGGTCGAAGGGCACCGATGTCGTCGCTACTTGCGAACCGGGCGGAACCACGCTGGGCCGCGAACTTCGGCGCGTGTTTTTGGAAAGCGGCGAACGCGTCGTTCCGCGGGCCGAGCTTTTGCTTTTTGCCGCGGACCGCTCACAGCACGTTGAGCTTTTGATAAAACCATCGCTCGACGCCGGAAAGGTCGTTATATCGGATAGATACGCGGATGCCACGCTTGCATATCAAGGCGCCGGAAGGGGATTTCCTGAAAAGCTTGTTCGCGAGATAATTGACGTTGCGACCGAAGGTCTGAAGCCTGATATGACACTCTTTTTCGATCTGCCGGCGGATAAAGCGATCGGACGAATGGACAGGCGTCGCGGAAGCCAGACAAACCGCATGGATGCGGAAGGCGCAGCTTTTTACACGCGTGTTCGCGCGGCATATCTGGCGATCGCGGCGGCGGAACCGGAGCGATTCCGCACGATCGATGCGGACCGTCCGATAGGCGCCATACATGCCGACGTGCGTGCGCACATTGAGGAATTGTTAGGAAATTAAATGTTCGAAGGGCTGATCGGAAACGAGCAATTAAAGGAAAAGCTCACGCGGCTTTTCGATGCCGGGCGCATTCCGCAAGCGCTGCTTTTTGCCGGCCGCGAAGGCATCGGTAAAAAGCAATTCGCAATGCGGATCGCCGCCGCTTTCGTTTGCGAAACGCTCAACGGCTGCGGAAAGTGCCGTTCGTGTAAACGCGCGCTCGACACGGAAATACCGAAAGCCGACGACAAAGACGCTTTTCTTCGCGTTATTTTCAGCGGGCACCCGGACGTTGGTTCGGTCCTTCCTTACAAACGCAATGTTCTGATCGACGCGATCCGCGACCTGGACAAAGAAGCCCATTTTCGGCCGTATGAAGCCGCGAAGCGCATTTTCATCATCGACGACGCTCATAAGATGAACCCGAGCGCATCGAACGCGCTTTTAAAAACGCTTGAGGAACCGCCGGAAACGTCGTGGATATTCCTGATCACATCGCAGCCTGAACGACTTTTATCGACAATAACATCGCGGTGTCAGACGATACGGTTTTCGGGCGTTACACCTTCTGAGATCGAAGATCTGCTCAAAATTCGCGGTGTTTTGGGCGGAGAAAAAGCGGCACTTGTTTCACGCGTTTGCGGCGGAAATATCGGCACCGCTTTATCGCTGGACTTAGATGCTTTTCTCGAAATGCGTTCGACGATGATGGATGTTTTGGACGCGGCTCTTGTGAAGCT
The DNA here is from genome assembly GCA_965651435.1 of uncultured bacterium. Taxonomy (GTDB): domain Bacteria; phylum Acidobacteriota; class Blastocatellia; order Pyrinomonadales; family Pyrinomonadaceae; genus OLB17. The sequence continues at coordinate 19,986 of CBFGSN010000001.1, forward strand.
CTCGCGTGCAAAGATGCTTCAGATAGGCGAGATGATGAACGATGCCGCGCACAAAGATTCCTACGAAGCGGCGATCGATGTGCTGGAAATGCTCATTCGTGATATTTGGCTTCTTGCAAATGGTGCCGGCCGCGAAGATCTTACAAATTTCGATATCGCCGACCGACTCGGTTCTTTAAGTTCGGCAGCACCGGCCAAGCGGTTCGCCGATTGGCTGACGGAGATCGAGCTTTTGACGCAGCGTCTGTCGGTGAATGCGAACAAAAAGGTCGCGACCGATTCGCTGTTCATGAATATGGCCGCCTGATATAATTATTTCAATGGAAGCAACCCTGCCCGAAGTTCTGAAAAAGACGAACGCCGAAAGATGGCTCTCGGCTGCCGGTATTTCGGTAATGATGTTCGGTGCGTGGTTTCTTTGGTATTTCGACCCGACAAAGACGCACTTTTTGCCTGTATGCCCGATGCTTAGTTTGACCGGCTTTGCGTGTCCGGGCTGCGGTATGACGCGCGGAATGCATGCGCTGCTTCACGGCGATGTCGTCACGGCGCTGAATTACAATGCGCTTATTCCGTTTTTCGTGATCTTTGCGGGATATCTTTTTATTTCGATGGTGCTGGTCGTCGTCCGCGGCCGCGGCATCCCGAAGTGGACGTACACGCCGCAAACGCTGTTCACGGTGCTGGGTATCATGCTTGTTTTCGGATTTGTGAGGAACCTGCCGTTCTATCCGTTCAATTGGCTCTATCCGTGATCGGATGAAGCCAGTTTTTAGCTGTTAGTTTTTAGTCTTAAGTTTTAGCCTAATTCCACGATCTTTGATTTATCGAAGAGCGGTTTAACGTTGGGGCCTTCTTTACGGAGGAGTTCGACCTCTTTTACGAATTCTTCGACAATGTCTTCGCCGGAAACGCGCCGCATCGGGACACCGTTCTTAAATATCATGCCGACGTTGCGGCCGAACGTGATGCCGAGCTGCGAATCGTGTGCTTCGCCGGGACCATTGACGGCGCAGCCCATTATAGAAAGATGCAGAGGTTCTTCGACGTGGGCAAGGCGACGTTCGACCTCGGTGACGATCTCGACGAAATTATCGATATCAAGCCGTCCGCAGGTCGGACAGGCGACGACGGTCACGCCGCGTTTTCTGAGTTCGAGCGATTTAAGTATCTCCCAGCCGACGCGGACCTCTTCGTGCGGTTCGGCTGCAAGGGACACGCGGATCGTATCGCCGATGCCTTCGTGAAGCAGAATGCCGAGGCCGATCGAAGATTTTATCGTTCCGCCAAAAGGTGTTCCGGCTTCGGTTACGCCGAGGTGCAGCGGATAATCTACCTTTTCTGCCATAAGCCGGTATGCCGCGACCATTCGGTTTACATCCGATGCTTTCAGAGAAATGACGATATCGCCGAAACCGAGGTCTTCGAGGATGCGGACATGTCGCATACCGCTTTCCACCATCGCTTCGGGCGTTGCCGAACCGTATTTTTTGAGTAGATCTTTTTCGAGCGAACCGCCGTTGACGCCGATACGGATCGGGACCTTTTGAGCTTCGGCGGCGCGAACGACCTCTCGTACGCGGTCGATAGAGCCGATGTTTCCCGGATTGATGCGAAGTTTATCAATACCAGCGTCCAAGGCTTTTAGGGCGAGTTTGTAGTGAAAATGAATGTCCGCAACGATCGGAACGTCGGTGCGTTTTCGGATCTCATACATCGCGGCGGCGGCGTCGTCATCCGGAACGGCGATGCGGACTATCTCGCATCCGGCTTCGACCATTTCATCGATCTGCTTTAGCGTGCCTTCGACGTCAGTGGTGTCCGTCTTTGTCATCGATTGGATCGCGACCGGTGCGTCGCCGCCGATCTTCACATTGCGAACCATTACAGATCTTGAAACTCGTCTCATAAAAATAGGGCCCAACAAAACCCGATGGCTTTCGTGTGTTTTGTGTGGTTCATAAAAGGATGAACCACAAAGGTCACAAAACCCACGAAGACCAGAAATTAAAAGAACCTTGAAACATCAAGGAAAAGTGTGAATGCCATAAGCACCAGAATGATCCCGAGCCCGGCGATCTGTATCTTTTCCCGAACCGCCATCGAAAGTGTTTTGCCGAACCATGACATTACTTTTTCGATGCCGAGCACCATTATTTGGCCGCCGTCGAGCAGCGGTATCGGGAGCAGATTGAACACGCCCAGGTTCAGGCTGATGATGCCCAAAATACCGACCAAACCGGCGAAACCGGCTTCGCGAACGACGGTCGCTATTATCTGAATAATGCCGACAGGCCCGGCGAGTCCGGCGTCTTTTACCGAACGTTCACCCGCAAACATCTGGCCGAACACTTTACCCGTGAGTTTCATGATACGCCAGTTGGAATCAACGGCGTAACTTGCCGCGCCGACAACGCCCGTCGGAACGTATTTAACGAGACGAGACCCGCCGAATCCGGCGCCGATCTTATAAACGCCGTTGTCATCCGGTTTTGCCGTTATGGCAATATCCAAAGTTTGGCCGTCGCGTTCGACGGTCAAGCGCATCGGTTCGCCTTTCGTGTCACGAATTTTCGGGGGAAGCTCCTGGCTGTTGCGGACGGTTTCGCCGTTAAATGCGGTGACGCGGTCGCCCGGTTTCAATCCGGCAGCTTCGGCCGGACTGCCCGCAAGTATCTGCGACGCTTCGACCGGTTCAACCCCGGCCTCAGGCTGAAGCCCGATCTCGCCGACGGGATTTCCGTTAAAATCGACCCGTTTGGGCGTCACGGTCGTTGAAATGTGTTCGCCGCCGCGGTCTATCGTGACGGGGAGCGGCATATCCGGGGAGATCATCGATTCATCCCGAACGTTTTCCCATGTCGGGTCCTGAACGCCGTTAAAGGCAATGATGCGGTCGCCGACTTTGATACCGGCGGCGTCGGCCGAGCCTCCGGCTTCGACGACGCCGACGATCGGGGCAGGCATCGACGGAAGGCCGTAGAGCATTGCTCCGGCGAAAGGGATTGCCAGTGCAAGGACGATATTCATGAACGGCCCGCCGAGCATAACCAAAAATTTCTGCCACCGCGGACGGAGTTCGTAAAGTTCCGATTCCGGCACAGCTTCGTCGGAAGAACCGCCGCCTTCGAGCGGAGCGGTCACGTCATCGCCGTAAAGTTTTACGTATGCTCCGAGTGGTATCGCAGAAATTCGATAATCGGTGTGGCCGCGTTTGAAGCCCCAAATTCGTGGGCCGAGGCCGAAGAACGAATATGCCTCTACACGCATCCCGAAAAGTTTGGCGACGATAAAATGGCCGAACTCGTGGATATTGATGGCAATACCGAGAACGAAAATAACGGCTAAAATTACTATGATGATATCCGGCATAAATTACCTATTTCCCCAACAAAACTTATATTTAGAACCGTTCTTTAGGCAAAAAGTTGTAAATTTAAACTTTAATGCAGCGGTGCGGTAAGGTCAAACGATTTATTTAACAGCGGCGGCCGAAATATCGGCGGCGATCAGTTTTTCGGCGGACTCGCGGGCGGCGAGGTCGGCGGCGAGAATGGTTTCGATCCGGTCTGCGGGAATCGCTTTATGATCGAGAAGAACCTTTTCATTTATGAGTGCAATTTCCGAAAGTCGAATTTTACCGTTGAGGAATGCCGCAACGGCAACTTCGTTAGCGGCGTTCAGAGCGGCCGGAGCAGTTCCGCCGATGTCGATAGCGCGGTACGCAAGACCCAGACACGGGAAACGTTCGAGATCGGGTTCCTCGAACGTCAGGGCCGAAAGAGTCGCAAGATCGAGTGGGTCGGCGCAGCCCGGCAGTCTTTCCGGGTATGTCAGAGCATATTGGATGGCGTGTTTCATATCCGTCACGCCCATCTGAGCAATGATCGAACCGTCTGCCATCTCGACCATTGAATGTACGACAGATTGCGGGTGAACGATCACCGAGATCTTGTCTGTGCCGAATCCGAAAAGCCATCGGGCTTCGATGACCTCAAACCCTTTGTTCATAAGAGTTGCGGAATCAATCGTGATCTTGTCGCCCATCTTCCAATTCGGATGATCGAGGGCTTGTTCGCGTGTCGCATTTTCGATATCGTCCTTGCTTTTTGTACGAAACGGGCCGCCGGACGCGGTCAGTATCAGACGTTTTACTTCGGAATTTTTCTCACCGCGAAGGCATTGGTGAAGCGCGTTGTGTTCCGAATCGACCGGCACAATTTCGGCTCCGTGGCGTTCGGCGGCCGCGGTCATCAGCTCGCCCGCCATCACAAGCGTTTCTTTATTAGCGAGCGCGATGCGTTTTCCGGCTTCGATCGCGCGAAGCGTCGGGACAAATCCCACCGCTCCGACCGCCGCCGAAACAACCGTGTCAACGCTTGGTTCGGTCGCGACAGATACAAGGCCCGCTTCGCCGTATTCGATCTTAGGTTCGGCGACATTTAGTTCACGAAGCTCTCGTCGGAGTTCATCGGCACAGCCTTCGTCGCGGCACGATGCGATCTGCGGCCGAAACCGCGCGATCTGCTCGGCGAAAAGCTTCATATTCGCGCCGGCCGCCAGCCCGACGATCCGCAGATCACCGAGATGCTCCGCTACCTTCAGCGTATTGCACCCGATAGAACCCGTGGAACCGATTATCGAAATGTTCTTCATAAAGAATGCGACACGATTAGATTACCATACACGCCGAAAGTGTTGACAGCTTTCGGTCAGGAGCTGTGATCATTTGCGGTGTCAGTTTCGTTCTCGGAGAGGATCTCTTTTGCTCGTTCGATAGCGGCAAATATGTCCGTAACGAAGTTGCGTTTATCAGCATTCATCACGAAATCCGTTTTTCGCATCGTTCGATATGCCGAGCGTGAGACCGCCGAAAATATAACGGTGTAGTCGTTGTTTTTGCCGTCCTTTATGAGTTCTTCGAGCGTATGCAGGCCGCTTGCGTCGATGGTCGGGACGTTTCTCATTCTTAGGATGATAACCTTCGGCTTTTTGGCAACGATGCGGATGGATTCGCGAAATTGGCTTACGGCTCCAAAGAATAGTGATCCGTATATTTCAAATGCTTCGACGCCTTCGGGCATTTTTATCGCGGACATATCGCGAGTTTCGAACAGGTCATCTCCATCGGACGGAAGATTTTCCGTAATGACCGAAACTTGAGTTTCCTGGGACATTTTTTGCAGGAACAGAAACGCCGCCGTTAATATGCCGATCTGGATCGCTACCGTCAGATCGATCAGGATCGTCAGGAAAAATGTTATCAGCAGAACGGCGACGTCGCCGCGCGGAGCCTTCAAAAGGTGGATGAATTCGCGCCATTCGCTCATATTGTAAGCGACGACAACGAGCACGGCGGCGAGCGTCGCCATTGGGATCATAGCTGCCCATTCGCCGATAAGCAAAAGGACCAAAAGAAGAAAGACGCAATGAATGATCGCCGAGACCGGTGTTGTTCCGCCGCTTTTAATGTTAGTTGCGGTTCTTGCTATCGCACCGGTCGCCGGAATGCCGCCGAAGATCGCGGAAACGAAATTGCCGGCTCCCTGGCCTATCAGTTCCATATTCGAACGATGACGCGTTCCGGTCATACCGTCGGCGACTACGGCGGAAAGAAGCGATTCCAGGGCGGCGAGGATCGCGATCGTAACGGCGGGCTGAAACATTTCTTGGATCAGTTCCCACGAAATATTCGGCAGATGCGGAGCCGGTAGGGAATTCGGAACACTGCCGAAACGCGTCCCGATAGTTTCGACCGGAAGTTGAAGGTACTGGACAGCGGCGGTTACGGCCAAAATCGCGATCAATTGACCGGGAACGCGGTGCGTCACGCGCGGCCACAGAATAATGATCAATAATGAAACAAGTCCGACCGCGGCCGCATACGGGTTGATGCCGGAGAAATTCTCTCCGTAAGCGATCCACTTTTCGATCAGATCCGCGGGCAGTGAATCTATCTTTAACCCAAAAAGATCCGCCACTTGCGATGAGAAGATAATTACCGCGATCGCAGATGTAAAACCTACGATCACCGGATAAGGGATAAACTTTAGAAAAGCTCCCATTCGGACAAAGCCCATTACCGCCAGGATCACTCCTGCGATCAGCGTCGCCGTTGCCAATCCGTCGTAACCGTACTTTTGGACAATGCCGTAAACGATAACGATGAAGGCTCCTGTCGGGCCGCTTATGCCGGTGCGCGTTCCTCCGAGAACGGCTATAACGAACCCGGCGAAAATAGCGGTATAAAGCCCCTGTTCGGGCTTTACACCGCTTGCGATCGCCAGAGCGATAGATAACGGAAGTGCCACGACGCCGACGGTCAGTCCGCCCAGCAGGTCTCGCTGAAACAGCTTTAGCGTATAGCCTTCGCGAAAGACGGTCAGCAGTTTTGGCTCGAGTTTTCGATACATACCTTGCGCCGAATGCCTCGTTTTCTATATTTTATCGTTGAGCTGCCGTTGGATCGCGGTGCCGACCTCGTGCCGATCTTCGGTTCTTTGTTCGCCGCTCTTCATATTTTTGAGCGTGACCTTGCCTTCGGCCAGTTCGCTTTCGCCGAGTACGCAGACGAACGGAATGTTGATAGAATCCGCATATTTGAATTGCTTGCCGAGTTTGTCGGCTTCGGGATAGACAAGTACGCGTAGTCCGGCTTCTCGAAGTTCGGACGCAAGCCGGAGCGATTCGGCGATGGTTTCTTCGCTTTGCATCGTGACCATCACATCCGCGGCCGCGGAATCCGCGATCTCCGGCGGAAACATTCCGCGTTCGTCCATTACGACCAGAATACGTTCAAGGCCAAGCGAAAATCCGCACGCCGGTATCTGTTCCTTGCCGAACATCCCGATCAGTCCGTCATAACGCCCGCCGCCGCCGATACTGCCTTTGAAATCGCCTTCGGTTAAAACGATCTCGAATATAGCACCGGTGTAATAGGAAAGCCCGCGGGCCAGTGTCCTATCTATCTTTATCCGTTCGTCCGAGCAGAGTTCGATGATCGCATCGAGCTCTGGATCGGACATGTCGCCTTCGACCGCCGCGAGAAACGCGTCCGCCGCTTCGACATTTATACCGCGCGCAAGAAGTTCTTCACGAACGCCGTCCGCGCCGATCTTATCGAGTTTATCGAGGGCGACAAGCGCGTCAGCAGTGTTGTCGATCCCGGCGTCCTCGACCATTTTGGTCAGAAGCTCGCGATGATTTATCCGAATCACAAAATCGTCAAAACCGAGCCGTTTCAATATTTCGCTGACGGCCGAGATGAGTTCCGCTTCGACGACCACCGAACTTGAGCCGATCGCGTCAACGTCGCATTGATAAAATTCGCGAAAGCGTCCGCGAGCCGGTCGGTCGGCGCGCCAAACGGGCTGTATCTGATAGCGTTTGAAGAACTTAGGCAGATCGTTCCGGTGGTTCGCGACAACGCGTGCGAGCGGCACGGTCAGGTCGTAACGGAGGGCCAGATCTGCCAGTAATCCAGTCGAGGAAGTCTTGGAACTCTCGGAAGTATTCTCATTGTCTCGACTGGTGAGACTTCCCAGACTTTCCATGAGTTTTTCGCCGCGTTTCAGTATCGGGAAGATAAGCTGGTTGCCTTCTTCGCCGTATTTGCCCATCAGTGTTTCCAGGTTTTCGACCGCCGGAGTTTCCAGCGGCTCAAAGCCGTAGCCTTCGTAAACCTCACGGATGATGTTTATTACGTAGTTTCGTTTGCGTATATCGGCGGGCAGAAAATCGCGCATTCCGCGGGCCGGATTCGTCTTCGACATAAACGAAATTCTACATCAGCGGCGGCGAAGCTAAAAGCTAATAGCCAATAGCTAACGGCTGTTTTCTTTTGTCGCGGAGTTATTTACTGAACCACGAATAGCCGACGTAGAAGATATTGGCGTTGTAGCCCGGATTGATCTCGCCTATATTCATATTCGAAACGTGAAAATATCTGTAGCCGAAACGGACTGCCTGGCGTGGTTTGATGTGATACATCAGGCCGCCGCCGAAATCGCCGATAAAGTTATACCGCGGGCTTTCGGGAACAGGGATCGGTTTTGAGGTGAACAGGAAACCCGCGCCGGCTTCGAGATACGGCTTCAAACGACGCTTCGGCATAAAGGTAAAGCGGAACTTTGCCGGTTGAAAACTAAAACCGTACGTATTTTCGCGGATCGTCGGTGTGGTATCGGGCGTTTCCTCTTCGGAAACATATTCGGGGTTTACTATTTCATTCTGTATCGCGAAATTCACAGGTGACACATCAAAAAGATATTCGTACGTGATGCCTTTTACTGTGCCGATGACCCTGCCGACCTGCACATTCATCGAAACGAATTTGCGGCCGGTGGTGTCATATTCCTTGTGGCCGCTAAGGAATGTCGGTTGCATCGGAGCAAATCCGATCTCGGCTCCGACCTCTATCGCTCCGCGCTTTAGTTTCCATTTGTTCTCGTCCAATTCTTCGGGTGTCGGCACGTCCTCGGAATCCGCCGCCGGTGTCGGCGATACATTCGGAATTGGCGTCGGTGTCGGGGCGGGCTGAAAATTTTGTGCGGTAAGCCTAGCCGAAAAACCCAGCAGCGAAGTGATAAAAAGCGCGATATGGAGATACTTAGAAATGACTTTTTCTTTTTCCTGCAAGTTTACCCCTTGGACGAATAATGGTCTATTATCTTCGTGTAATTTTGCCAAAATTTCGGAAGGTCGGTCAACTCGGTTTCGGATAAACTTCGCACGACCTTCGCCGGACTTCCCATAACCAATGAACCCGGCGGCACCTGCGTTCGCGGCGTCAAAAGGCTTCCCGCCGCAACGAGCGAATTTTTCCCGACACGCACGCCATCGAGCAATATAGCTCCGATGCCTATAAGGCAGCCCGATTCGACATAACAGCCGTGAAGTGTAACGCGGTGGCCCGCCGTGACCTCGTCCTCGATAACCGTCGGGTGCGTTCCGCCTGTTACGTGAATGACGCTGTTGTCCTGGATGTTCGTTCGGGCTCCGATGCGGATGTAATTGACATCGCCGCGGACAACCGTGCCGTACCAGATGCTTGAATGTTCGCCGATAACGACATCGCCGATGACCACGGCCGTTTCGGCGATGAACGCGGTCGGATCGATTTTCGGAGCTTTTTCTTGAAAATTTCTGATCATTTTCGTTGTCTGAATTTTGCCGTTACGGTCGCAAACGCTTTTTCGAGTTCGCCAACGCGAAGTATTTTTGCCGCAAGAACGAATGTCAGTCCGCCGAGAGCGATAGGCACGAAGGCTTCGACCATTCGAACCCAGATGTTCTTATGCACGAACTGCGTTGTGATGAACCGATAGCTGAAATGGCAAACGACCGACATAACGGCCGAAGCCGCAGCGATCTTTATGAATGAAGTAAAAATACTGCGGCCGTTGAGCCTTCGGATGCGTTTTCGCATAAGAAGCGCGAGCGCAAAGAAATTAACGAGCGCGACGACCGATGTCGAAAGAGCGACGCCCACATGGCCGAGCCCGTTCGGATGAAGTTCATCAACGCCGACATTTGAGAGCAGACCCATCAGAAAATAACAGGCGACCGCGTTCACTACAATGGACGCCAGGCTTATGTACATCGGCGTTTTTGCGTCGTCGAGCGCATAAAACGCGGGCGATAATATCTTGATCGCGGCATAGCCGGTCAGTCCGATCGAATATCCCGCAAGCGCCCACGCCGTCATCGGAACGTCCGATTCCTTGAAAGCTCCGCCGTGCGAATAAAGCAGACGCATTATCGGTTCACCAAGCACGATCAGCCCGCAAGCCGATGGCAGCGTCATCAGAAACACCAGATTTATTGACGAAGAAAGCGTATCGCGAAATTCTGTGACCTTTTCTTCGGCCGCGAGCCGTGAAAGAACCGGGATCGCAGCCGTGCCGATCGCCACGCCAAAAAGGCCGATCGGGAACTGCATCAGCCGAAATGAATATCCGAGCCATGAAATACCGCCTTCGATGCCTGAAACGAAAAACGTATTGACGAGAACATTTATCTGCACGGCCGAAGTTCCGAGTATTGCCGGACCCATCAGCCGCATAACTCGCTTAACGCCCGGATCGACAAAGCTGATCGCGGTGGAAAATCGGAATCCGATGCGGAACAGCGACGGAACCTGCATCAGGAATTGGGCCGCTCCGCCGATCAATGTGCCGATAGCCATGCCCGTTATCGCCCACTGAGCGGGAAGCTCGGGAACCGCGGCCGGATCTTTTGGAACTTCCCACGAACCGCCGCTCAGCCAATATGCCAAGCCAAGCCCGACGGTCATCGAAACGATGTTGAAAACGGTCGAAGCCGACGCCGGTATTCCGAAAATTCCTTTTGTGTTTAGCACGCCCATCGCCAGCGCGGCAAGAGCGACAAGCAGAATGAACGGGAACATTATCTGCGTCAGCGTTGTCGCAAGAGCGGCCTGTTCGGGCGAAAAACCGGCTCCGATTATCGAGACGATCGTTCCCGAAAAGAAAATGCCGAGTAGAGTAATTATGCTAAGAACCGCGGCAAGACCATTGAGCACCATGCTCGCAAGCCGCCACGCTTCTTCTTCGCTTCGCGCGACCTGATAATCAGTGAATACTTTTACGAACGCGGCGGACAGGGCACCTTCGGCAAAAAGGTCGCGAAGGACGTTCGGTATGCGAAAGGCGAGCTGAAAAGCGTCGTTCAGAAATCCGGCGCCAAAGAAATACGCGAAAACGAGTTCGCGTGCGAGCCCGAAAACGCGTGAGAACATCACGGCGATAGAAACTATGCCCGCAGAACGCGCGACGCTGGTTTGTTTTGACGGCTGTTGTACGGTCTCGGCCGGTTCGTTCGGTTCGGCGAGTTCTTCGGGTGTTTCGGATTCGGGATTCTGTTCGATCTCGTTCATTTCTGCTCTAAAAGCTTAAGAATAGAGTTTGCACCAAATTATTATCGAAATCCAAACAGCGCGTTAAAATAAAAAGAAGCACCGGTCGGGTGCTTCCTAAGTATCAAACATTTCTATCGGTTCAATTTCCCGAATTGCGGGCATTTGCTGCGACGATACGCGTTTGCGCGATGCGCGAATCCATCGGCCGTGAGCGGTAATCGATCTTGACCGGCCCGCCGAACTGTCCCTGTATCAAAGCAACGTAATTATTTTGGAATGAACGGAATCGGGGAACACTGCCGCGTTGATTAAATATGACGAAAAGGAGCTTCCCGCCGCGTGTATTTATCTCGCCGCACAGGGCGCTTGCTCCGCCGTCGGTGCGATAAAGTGTTCCTGTTTTTCCGATAACGCTTCCTTCGGAAAAATCGGTGTCAAAGCGGTGTTCGAGCGTGCCGCGGTCGATGCCCGCAACCGGCATAATGTCGGCAAACGACATATTGTTGCGGTGCAACTCTTTGTTAAGCATTCGCAGAACCGACATCATCGCACGCGGCGAAACGCGGTTCGAACCGAGTCCGCTGGATGTCGCAAGATAAAACTCCGAGGCGTCGATCTTTCCGTTCGTGCGGATGATGTTCGCGACGGCGTTCGGGCCGCCGACCATGTCGCCCAGGCGTTCGGCCAAATAATTGTTCGAATAAGAAAGCGTAACTTTTACGATCTCGCGTAGCGGAGCCGATTCGTGCGAAAAGATCATCTTTGCGTCGCCGGGAAGCTGGCGAACATAGGCTTTTCCGTTGATCTCAATGCTCGGCGAAACATCTACTTTGCCGGTAAGTCCTTTAAGAGAGGTATATTTCAGCCACGATCTTGTTGCCGTCGCCGAACGTTTTGTCATATCAAGCGTCGCCAAAAGAGTGTTGGCCGAGCGGGTTGCCGATGACGAATAATTCATTGAAAAATCGCCCGTGACGATCAGGTCGCCGCTCACGCTGCGAATACCGATACGGTTCAGTTCGTTTGCTATGGCAATGGCATGCTCAAAATTGAATACCGGATCGCGGCCCGTGATGTAAAGGTCGCCGATGATCGCCTTGTTCGCTTCGTCGTAAGCACCGTCCGTCCAGACGTTCGTCGCGAAACGATAATTCGGCCCGAAGGTTTTTATGACGGCGTATGCGGTCGCGATCTTTACGTTCGAAGCCGGATTGTAGAGCATATCGGAGCCGGTTTCGATCACGACGTTGCCGTCCATCGATTCGACCAGAATGCCTGTGTAGCCCGGAATTTCGACGTCAGCAAGCACGGGAATTGATGTTTTGACGGCTCGTCCCGATGGAGCCGTGGGAATTACATCGTCCACGACGGCCGTTGATGAACCCGTCTTTTTGACGAGCGGAGTGGCCTGCGGCGCCGGACCGTCCTTCTTTATCACTATGTCCTGCAGCAACGGTCTCGATTGAGCCGGAATTGCCGAAACAAACAACAAAGAGAACGTAAGGACGCTAAACCACCTGATACTGCTTATTACAAATTTTTTCATCAAACCGCTTAATTTTATTTATACCGACATTTGGGTTGGCAGGTCCGTTTCCGCTGTCGCACGGGAACGCTTTGAAATTGTAACACAAACCGACCCCAAACATCCAACACTTATTATTCGCCTAATATAAAGGGCGAAATAGGGCGTTTATAAGATGAAGTTTTCGCACCGCAGGATGTAAACTATATTTATCGGAACGAACAGCAAAATGACGAAACGGATGAAGAAAGGCGCGGTTTCCGTGACCGTTGAGAATATAAAACATACGCACCGCACGCGAAGGAAGGAGATCTCCGCGCGGTTAAAGGAATTTCGCACCATTTGGAAAAGCGCCGGCGATGAACGGCTTTGGGAAGAAATGGTGTTTTGTTTTTTTACGGGTGGTTGTTCGGCAAAGATGGGCCTGCGGGCGATCGAAGCGGTCCGGCCGCATCTAATGGACGGCGACCATGAACAGATAATGAATGCGCTTGTCGGCGTTCATCGATATCCGCGGGCTCGTTCGCGTTATGTCGTTCAATCGCGTGAATTTTTGCGGGAACACTGTGATATGCGTCTCCGGAAAAAGCTCTCGTCGTTCTCGTGTCCCGACGAAAGGCGCGATTGGCTTGTAAAAGAACGCGGAATAAAAGGCCTTGGCTATAAGGAAGCAAGCCACTTTCTGCGCAATATCGGCCTCAGCGGCTACGGCATTCTGGATAAACATATTTTGAACTGCTTGGCCGAACTAAAAATAATTGACGACCCAAAGCCACCAAATACGCGTTTGAGGTATCTAACCATCGAAAGCAAACTGAAACAGCTTGCATTAGACCTCGAAATCGACTTCGACGAAATGGACCTCGTTCTTTGGTCCATGAAAACCGGAGAGATCCTTAAATAAAACGGCGGAACCGGAGCATGAACTTTAATACGCGAATCGACCTAATCAGCGGACCTCAAATTATCGTGTGCTGCTTTCTGATCCTTATGGCCGGTTCGTTCGAAGTCGCTGCCGCGCCAGTGGCGTTCCCAACACCTGAGCCAACTGTCAAGACGTTGAAGAAGCAGGCGGCTAAGTTTGTGAAACACGGACAGTATGACGATGCCGAAAATTCGCTTATTCGCGCACTTGAAAAAGATCCGCTCAATACGGAGACAAAACTTGACCTTGCGTTCGTACATCTAAAACAGCGCCGTTTGAACGATGCGTATAGCATCGCGTTTCCAATAGCCGAGGCCGATCCGAAGAATTCGTTCGCATTTGCGATCGTTGGTACGGTATTCCTTGCGGCGGGACAGTTCGATCAAGCGAGGCTGATCCTTAATACCGCGCTCACGCTCAATAAGCGCGAAGCACTTGCATGGGCCTCACTGGGCATGCTTGAGTTTTACGAGAATAAGGTCGACAAAAGCCTGGAATACCTGCGCGAAGCCGTGAGCCGTGACGGATCCGAACCTGATTATGTTTTCTCGCTCGGCCAGGTTGCCGCACGGGCGGAAAACTTTCGCGAAGCGGCTATTGCCTACCGGAAATTTTTGGCGATATCACCGGATGACGATGACGAGCGACGCGACAGGATCATCGGGTTGATAGAATTCCTCGACTATATTGGCGGAAAATCATCACTTTACAGCACCGACGGAAGTGATGAGACTTCGGTTCCGATAACCTTTATTAACCAGCGGCCGATAATAAAATTGAAGATCAATGGACGCGATCAGCCGCTGAACTTCGTTCTGGATACCGGGTCGGGTATTTCAATTATCTCCGAAAGAACGGCCAAGGAATTGGGCATCGACCCTGTCACGCATGGCGGGCTGGGCAAGGGATTGGGTGGTGACGGCAGCTTTGAGATCATTTTCGGGTTCGTCGATAAGATCGCGATCGGTGACGTGATCATAAACAACATTCCTATTTGCATCAGAAAGTTTCATTCCAGGTCTGATGCAGTCGACGGTTATATTGGGCTTTCCCTTATCTCGAAGTTTTTGACAACCATAGATTACGGTGCGGGGACACTGGTATTGAAAAAGCCGGTCCGCCGTGACGAGAAAGAGGAATCGCAGATACGACCGATCGATAATGATGAACTTGAGCTTCCGCTGCTGCTTACATCAAGCGGTTTTTTGAGCGGCAAGGTTGTCCTTGCCGAAAAAGCCGAACCACTTAACTTTATCGTCGATACCGGGGCTTCGATAACGGTTCTTTCGAAAGAGCTGATGACCGGAGCTTCCTTGCGGGAGATCGACCAGCAGGGAACCGTTCGTGTTGTCGGGGCGGCCGGTATTACGCACGGCGTTCCGTCCTACACCGTGCCGTCGGTAAAGTTCGGTTCGAACGTCCAAACCGATGTCGATGTCGTCGCTCTTGATCTCGGCATTATTAATCAATCCGCAGGTTACGTCCAATCCGGCATCCTGGGCGGAAACTTTCTCTCCAAATATAAGGTTACTTTCGATTTTCAGCGTTCGAAGGTAAAATTATCACCGATCATTAGCGAAGTGACTGTTGATCCGGCCCCATTGGTTCAATGAAATTAAGTTTATATCTGGAAACATCCGTCATCGGGGCGTACCTCGACAATGGAGACCCGCTGCGCCGTGACCTCACCATCCGCTGGTTCGAACACGAATTGGGTGAATATGACGCATATTCTTCCGTGCTTGTTCGCCGCGAGCTTGAACGCATTGCCGAACCGCACCGCAGCGGTTATCTTGGTTTGATCGAACCGCTAGCCACGCTTGAATTGAGCGAGGAAGTGACGATCCTTGCCGAAGGCTATATTTCGCGGGGAATCTTTCAACGAAAATTCATGGCGGACGCGATCCATGTGGCGCTCGCGTCGTATCACAAGATAGACTATCTGGTAACGTGGGATTTCGGTCATATCGCAAATGTGCGGCGACAGGCGCGTATTCGCCTATTCAACGCTGCGGCAGGATTTTTTTCGCCGACGATAATTACGCCGGAATTTTTAGTTCATAGTTAGTTATGTACCGACGCCCGAAGTTTTTGGAAGTTTTGATCGAGATACGTCAGGAAATGGCACGCGATGCCGATTATGACGTCGATCTTTTTGCCGAACAGGTGCGCCGCGGAACCTCACCCAAAAGCGGCATTACACGTTCGGTCGCCGTTGCGGAAAAGCCCGATGCCGCCACGCGGAAAAAGCCTTCGAAAAAAAAGCGTGCTTGAAATAACCTGTCAGGATTGTTCTAATAATCAAACCCGGACGAAAACGCTGAAACACGATGGTTCGATATATTTTATCCTGCACGCTAATAGTTCTGATCGTTGCGGCGGCAGGTGCATATTTTTTTTCGGATTATTGGGAACACCGGTTCGACGAACTGATCACGCGCCAATCGCGCATTTACCGTATAGACAGCAAACTCGTATGGAGTTTGATCTTTGAGGAAACGTGGTTCAAATCCGGTTCGCTGGGTGATGCCGGCGAAGTAGGCCTGATGCAGATAACGCCGCTCGTCGCTCGGCAGTGGGCGAAAGAAACGGGTTTGAAAGAACTCGAAAAACAGACGGCCGAAGATGTCACAAAAGTTTTGCTCGATCCGGAACGGAACATACAGATCGGCTGCTGGTATTTTGAGAAACTTCGCGAAAATTACCGTGGGTTTCAGGCCGAAACCGCAATGACGCTGGCGGCTTACAACGCCGGCCCAAGCCGCGTAGGCGAATGGGCGGGCGATGCGAACGCAGCGACGCTGACCGAAAGCGAATTCATCGAACGCATAAATATTCCGTCGACGCGTTCGTATGTTACCTCGATCCTCGAACGTTATAGAGAAGATCCCGAAACAAAAGACGTCGTGTCCGAAGGCGCGAGATAAATATGATCCTCACGGCCGATCACATTCTTCCCATCGCCGGAAAGCCAATAGATCGCGGAGCCGTTCTGATAAACGACGGTGTGATCGAAGCGATCGGGCCGCGCTCAGGAATACTCGAAAAATTTGCGAACGACGATGTCATGGAACTTGGCCGCGCCGCCATCCTGCCGGGATTTGTGAATTGCCACAGCCACCTGGAGATAACGGCGCTTCGCGGATCGCTGGATGCCGTCGAGAACGATTTTCGGTCATGGCTGCTGAGGCTCAATTCGCTTCGGGCGGAGCTATCGGAGGACGAGGTCAAAACGTCGGCGCTTGCCGGAGCCGTCGAGGCGACTATTTCCGGTGTGACGTGCATGGGCGACATCGGGCGTTTCGGCAGGGCCGGATTCGAAGCGCTTAAACAGACCGGGCTTCGCGGCATTCTTTTTCAGGAAACGGAATTCTCGCCGGACGACCGGACGGCGGCGGACGATATTGCCGCGTTGACGGCGAAATTCTATGCACTCCGCCGCGATGAAACAGACCTCGTAACTGTCGGTATCTCGCCGCATTCGCCTTATACCGTAAGCCGTAAACTGTTCGAAAAGCTTACCGAATTTGCGGCCGGCGAAAGTGCCAAAATATCCATCCACGCCGCCGAATCAAACGCTGAGGACGAACTGCTTCGTGATGCGAAAGGATTTTTCATCGATGTTTATGAAAAATTCGGACTCGACTGGACTTCGCCGCGGCTTTCGCCCATCGCATATCTCAGATCGACCGGCATTCTCGGCGTTTCGCCGCTGCTCGTCCACTGCGTAGCGGTGAGTAATGACGACATCGCGATGATGGCGGATACGGGCTCGAAAGTCGCACATTGTCCGCGGTCGAACGCGAAATTTGGCCACGGTTTCGCTCCGCTCGGTAAATTTACGGGTGCGGGAATAGCTGTCGGGCTGGGCACGGATTCGGTCGTGAGCAATAATGCGTGCGATATGATCGGCGAAGCAAGTTTTGCGGCATTTGCGGCTCGGAATCTCGGCAATTTTGTCACGGCGGCCGAAGCATTGGAAATGGCGACGCTCAGCGGTGCAAAAGCTCTCGGGCTTGAAAGTGAGATCGGCACTCTCGAAGTTGGAAAACGTGCTGATATTATCGCGGTATCACTTGACGGCATTCATCAGCAGCCGGTGGCGGATGTGAATGCGGCCGTCGTTTTCTCATCGAACCGACAGGACGTAATTTTGACAATGGTTGATGGAAAGATCATCTGTCGCGATGGAAAATGCCTGACTGTCGACGAACCCGCGACAATGGTTAAATTGGCGAAGCTCTCACAAAAATTATTTTGACGCGGTATTTTCCGGTCCGGCTGCGGCTTTCAGATCGTGGATCAGTTCGTCGACCGTCCATCGGCTTCCGGAAAGCATATTCACGACTTTTCCATCAGGCGATATTACGGCCGTCACAAGCGTGTGGTCAAAACGCGATTGTTCGTTGTCGGTTTTGGTATATTCCAGACCGAAAAAATCCGCGATCTTGCGAATATCCTTGTCGGGTCCGACGGCCAGCGTCCACACGGTAAAACCTTCGTCTGCGTCGCTGCCAAGATAGCCTATACCGTATTGCTTAAGTTTTTCGGGCGTGTCGTGTTCCGGGTCGAAAGAAATGCTCAACAGCCGAACGTTTTCCTTCATCTCGGGATCTTCGAGTATGCGGCGCGCGGCATCGCTGAAATTACGCGACATTTTTATGCAAAACTCGGGAAGCGGGCATTGCCGATATATGAACGTAACGGCCGTTGCCTTGCCTTTGAGGTCGCTGAATTTTATCTTCTTGCCGTCCTGATCCGTCAGTGAAAAATCCGGCACCTGTTTGCCGATCTGCTCCGGTTCTTTCACCTCCGGCGTCGGTTCGCCCGGCATCGGAGCCGAAATTATCGCGATCTTTTCCAGCCAATACGAAGGCGTCGCGGTGTTATCTTCGACAAGCTCCGCCTGGATCTCGACGCCGGGTTTAAGCTCCTCGAATACATGGTCTTCCTTGATCGGAAAATCCATCGTCATCGCGTCCATATAACCCGGAACCTCTTCGTGATCTATCGATGCGGTTTTCTTCGCCTTATCGACCGAAACAACACGTCCTTTCAGTTCGTGGCGTTTCACGTTCGCGGGATTTTTCGGTTCCTCTTTGGGCGGAGCCGAACATGACGAAAGTAAAAATGCGGCCAATATAAATAAGATCGTATATTTCATTGCTCTAAAACGCGGATCCTGATCAAAGATATATTGTCGGAATTTTCGGCGGTTAAAGCAAACTGGGCACGAAAGCTGAGGCGGAGGTTGGCAGTAAGTTAAATTTTTAGCTAAAGGCGAGCCGGTATACATCGAAACATATCAAAAATCTTTTTCAGGGTCGTCGTCCGGTTTCCAGCCCCATCGCCATTTTGCCGCCGGGCCGTGCGTAAGATTTGCCCATATCAAGATCCCGCCGCCAAGCACCCAACATACGACGGCGGCCGCGGTATTCGAGCCTTTCATCAAAGATGAACCAAGAAACAAAAGGACCAGGAATGCGGCCACGACCAACCATCCTTCGATAGTTGCAGGAACCCAGCCCCAGCCGTAACGTTTGCGTTTGAACCAATACTCTTTCGGGCGTTCACTCATATGTAAAATTTTATCACATCGGGCGCGAAACGGCCCAAAAGAAAAATAGTGACTCCGGAAGGTAAAATATGATAGTTTAAACAGGTTGAACATTTCCGTTCTACTTGCCTTATGGAACAGAAAACAAAGATCCCCGCCGTCCCAAACACAGAAGTTTCGATCGAATCGGTTTTGCTTGATGCAGATCTGTTCGTTAAATACAGTTCTCCTGAAAAAGCCTTTTCGCTCCTCCGCGAATCCATCGAACGGAGTCCGCGTTCGATATCGCTGCGCGAAAAGATGCGTGATATCTGCATCAAGCAAAAGAATCTGGACGAAGCCGCCCGACAGTGCCTTGCGCTGGTGAGCCTTTACATCGCACGCGAAGAATTTAATCACGCCTACGACCGGCTGCAGGAAGCCAAACTCCTCGACCCGCGAATTTCGGTCGCACCGGGACTCGAAGCCATTCGACGTGCGCGCCGGCCCGAATTCGGCGAGAACCGCGACAGCACGCCGCAAAAGGTCCGAACGGATGTAACATTCGCCGGAAACCTAGCGTATGTGAGCATTTTTGATGCGGTTCAGGTGATCGAGAGCGCCAAAATGACCGGGCTTTTGGTCATAAAATCGGATCTTCATCTAGGCAATATCTCTTTTAACGAAGGCAAGATAGCCGATTCGGAATGCAACGGCCGAAATGGTCACGCGGCTTTTCGCGACATCGTCGAAATAAGCAGCGGGACATTTGAATTTTCCACATCGGCGAACGAATTTCCGGTCGTGCTGAACGTCACATCGAACACCAACTTTCTTCTGGACATTCTTACGGAGCTCGACAATGAACGCGCCGAGCAGCAGGGACTTCGCAACGTCAGCCAGGAACTGGTCGCCAGCGAATGGTAGCGCCAGATCCTCGCGCGAAAAGGTTGACTAATTTCCGATAATACCCCAAAATATAGTGCTGTCTCCGTTCCACAGCACTATATAGAATGTTTAAACTCCAACGCCTAGAGATCACAGGGTTCAAATCTTTTGCCGATCATACAGAGATCGTATTTACCGGCAGCGGCATAACTGGCGTCGTCGGCCCGAACGGCTGCGGCAAATCCAACGTGTCGGACGCCATCTCGTGGGTGCTTGGCGAACAGCGCGCGAAATCGCTGCGCGGTGCGGAGATGAAGGACGTCGTTTTCCAGGGTTCGCGTAACCGTCAGCCCGCCGGAATGGCCGAGGTTATCCTTCACCTTGTTCGCGATGAAAATTTTGTTCCGAGCGATGAATCGGACCTCGAGGACATTGACCGAGCGCTTAGCGACATCGACGAAAACAGCGTCGATATGGACGCGATCGAAGGCGTCGAAGAAGAATCCGACGACGATGCGCTCGCCGCGGAAATAGTCGAACTTGCCGAAGGTGACGAAACCGAGGTCGAAAAGGTTCAGGCGGCTCAGGTCGGTTCTGTTCAGACCGTAGAAAAAACCATCAAAACAAAACGGCATTGGCGGCCGCGTACGTTTGCTCTCGATTTTGCTCCGGGCGAGGCAGTTTCCGTTACGCGCCGCCTTTATCTTTCGGGTGAAAGCGAATATCAGCTGAACGGAAAAACGTGCCGGCTTCGCGACATTCAGGACCTGTTTGCGGGCACGGGCCTTTCGGGAGCGCATTACGCGATCATCGAACAGGGACGCATCGGCCAGATACTTTCCGCAAAGCCTTCGGACCGCCGCAGCCTGATCGAAGAAGCCGCCGGCATATCTAAATTCAGAACGCGTCAGCGGGCGGCCGAAGCCCGGCTTGACGGAGCACGCTCAAATCTCAGCCGCATTACGGACATCGTAACCGAGGTCGAAAAACAGGCGAATTCGCTTCGCCGGCAGGCATCGAAAACGCGGCGCTATATGGTTCTGCAGGACGAATTCAAGGTTCTTCTGCGAAAGACGTTCGCGGCCGAAGGCGCGTTCTATACGACACATATCGATGCCTTAAAACAGCAGTTGGAGGCAGCGGTCGCCGCCGAACGCGAGATGGCCGAAAAAGTTACCGCGAGCGAGGAGAATTCACGCGAAGCAACGCGTGCCGCGCGGCTTGCGGAAGAAGCACTTGCCGCGATCCGAAGCAAACATTCGGAGAATGCTCTTCGCCGCGACCGTTCGGAACGCGAGCTTCGGTACCAATCGGAACAGATACAAAGCCTGACGACGCGTTTGGAAACGCTCGCCGGTGATGTTCACGCGGCCGAAGTTCGGCTGAAAATGGCGGTTGAAGAGATCGAACGGCTGAAACAGGCTGAAGCGAAAGAGATCGCACAGGCAGAAAAGGCGGAACAGGAGCTTCGCGACGCCGAAGCGATCTATACAGAGAAAGTATTTGCCGCCAAAAAGATCGAGGACGAACTCGAAACGCGCCGCGGCGAGCTTCTGAAACACACGGCGGCCGTCGAACGTTTCGGCGAGATAGACCGTCAGCTGAAACTGAACCTGGACCGGCTTTCGGAACGGCTCGAAGGTCTGAAACGCGAAAAGATCCGCGCGGATCAAACGCTGAAAGATCACATTGCGGATCTGGAGCGCACGCGCGAAGAGATAACGGCCGAACAGGAAAAACTTCGATCGTTCCAAACGGAACGCACCGAGATCGCCGCCGCGGCAGAAGGTGCCCGTGCCGAATTGCAGCAGGCGGAGAACGACCTTCGTTCGCTTCAATCCGAACAACAGCGCGTAAAAAATCGGCTGGAAACGTTGAACGAACTGAACGAAAAACGCGCGGTTTTCGCGCCGCAGGTGCAGAAACTTTTTGCTGCAAAGGACGCGATCGGCGTTTCACCCGTCGGCGTTCTGGCGGATTATCTGGCGGTTGACGAATCCGCTGAAAAAGCC
>CBFGSN010000002.1:0-39268 GCA_965651435.1 uncultured bacterium
GATCTATGAAATCGGAGATCGAGCGTAAAAAGCCATCCGGCGTTGCGGATCATGCATCGCTTGCGATAACGACGTGCGGCGTCGGCTATTTGCCGCTGGCTCCGGGAACGTGGGGTTCGATCGTCGGTGTGGGAATATATTTGGGAGTTGCAAAACTTGCCGTGTTCGTTTCGGGTGATTTCGCTGCGTTTAATGAATACGTGTGGCCGACGGCAGATTATCCGACCAGAGGCATTCCGCCTTATATTCTTGGCATCACGCACGCCATAATTCTCGTAGCGATATTTTTGTTCACGCTTATTGGAATGTGGGCGTCGAGCCGTGCCGTTCCGCTTTTGGGGAACACCGATCCTTCCGAAGCGGTGATCGACGAAGTCATCGGCCAGTTTATTGTCTTCTTGTTTGTTCCGTTCGCGATCACGTGGCCGCTGGTACTTGCGGGTTTTATTCTGTTTCGGCTTTTCGACATCATCAAACCTTACCCGATCGATGCTCTTCAGGTTCTGCCGGGCGGCGTCGGCATCTGTGCGGACGACATTCTGGCGGGAATTTACGCGGGTATTTCGCTCGCCGTCATATACGCCGGTTATCTGTATTTTTTCGGCGACAGCACGATACTATAGACCCGGATATTTTTTGCTATACAGCTTTCATAAAAGACATCTTTCGCTTTAAGTTTTCAGTTTTTAGTTGTGTTATGACCGATAAAAGGTGTTCCCGACACCTTATGTTATTTTATACATAAGATCTATGGGCGAAGAAAAAACAACACTGCGGCTGCGCGGCGTGACGAAACGCTTCGGCGATTTTACGGCCGTCGATGGCCTGAGTTTCGATGTTCATGCCGGACGCGTGTTCGGCTTCCTCGGGCCGAACGGAGCCGGTAAAACTACGACAATTCGGATGATCGTCGGAATAACGGTTCCGGACAGCGGAACGATCGAGTTTGACGGATCTAAAATTGACCAAGCCCGTATCGGTTATCTGCCTGAAGAACGCGGCCTATACAAAAAGATGAAGATCGTCGATCAGCTTAGGTATTTTGCCGCGCTCAAAGGCGTTTCCGGCGCCGAAGCCGACAGACGGATCGATCACTGGCTCGACCGCATGGCACTCTCCGAATGGAAGAAAAAGAAAGCGACCGACCTTTCCAAAGGTATGCAGCAAAAGATCCAGTTCATCGCATGCGTGCTACACGATCCGGATCTTCTGATATTGGACGAACCGTTCTCGGGACTCGATCCGGTGAATACGGAGTTTTTGATGGAGGTCATCGAAGAATTCCGCACCGGCGACAAGACCATAATTTTTTCGACGCATCTGATGGAAACGGCGGAAAGATTGTGCAGCGACATTGTCCTGATAAACCGGTCAAAGAGCGTGATTTCGGGAAGTTTGCGTGATATCAAGCGGAGCTACGGCGAGAACCTGATCGGCTTTCGCGGCACCGGGGCGGAAGATATTCTGGCAGATACCTCGCTGGTCGAACGTGTTGTCACGCATTCGGACGAACAGGAACTTCATCTAGCAAAAGGCGTCGATCCGCAGCTGCTTTTAAGAAAAATGGTCGAAAGCGGAGCCGCCATTTCCAAGTTCGAACAAACGGAACCAAGCCTGAACGACATTTTCATCGACAAGGTGCGAAACTGAATAGCCATTGATATGCGTAGATTTTTTGCGGTAGTAAAACACGAATATAAAAAGGTCGTCCTGCGTTGGGCGTTCGTCATCAGCACGCTTTTGTTTCCGGTGCTTGCGGGATGTTTCGCGTTTGTGCCCGCACTGATATTTTCACTGCAGAGCGAACCGAGCCGGATCGTGATCATTGACGAAAGCGGCAAGATCGAACCGCGTTTGAAAGCGGCTCTTTCGCCGGACGCCTTAAAGAAAAAGGCGGCAGAAAAGATGGGTTCGATGGCCGAAAATATGAACGCGACTCAGCAGGAAAAGCTGCAGTCGGCAGCCGCCGCCGCGGGTTCGCCTTTTACGATCGTCGATTATGACAAGGCCGAAAAAACGACGGACGAAATAAAATCAGAATTAAATCAAAAGATCGCGTCGGACCAGCTTGAAGCATATCTGATAATTCCGGCCGATATAAATTCGGCCGAAGCAAAATACGAATTCTATTCGCGCAAAGCCGGCGATTTTGTCGGTAATTCATCGCTCGAAGATGCACTGAATGCCGCGGTTCGTTCCCAGCGTCTAGCGGACGCGAACATCGATGAAAGCCGCCTCGCGGAACTTAGCAAAAACGTGAATTTTGTCGCCGCAGGCATCAGCGAAAAAGGCGAGGAAAAGGATTCCGGCAGTTCGTTCGTCGCCGGTTTTATCATCGGGATGATGATCTATATCACGCTGACGATCTACGGCCAAACGATAATGGGAGCGGTTATCGAAGAAAAAGAAACGCGTATCGCAGAGATACTTTTTTCGTCGGCGCGTCCGTTCGAACTTCTGGCCGGAAAGCTTGTCGGGGTCGGGCTTGCCGGTTTGACACAGCTCAGCATATGGGTCGTTTCCGCGGCGATCGGCGCGGCCGTCGTGTTTTCTCAGCTAGGCGAAATGGGCATTGATCTTGGGGTTCCGGATATCTCGCCCGTCCTGATCCTTTATCTGCTGATATTTTTCCTGCTCGGATTTTTTATGTATGCGTCGATATTTGCTTTGATCGGTTCGGTGGTCACCTCGATGCAGGAAGGCAGCCAGTTCGCGTTCCCGCCTGTTATGCTGCTTCTAGTCGGATTCTATTTCAGCTTTGCCGTTGTTCGGGATCCGAATTCGAGCGTGTCATTCTGGTCGTCGATCGCACCGCTTTTTGCTCCGATAACCATGCCGGTTCGAATGCTCGCGGAAATGCCGCCGTTCTGGCAGATCGCGCTCGCAATTCTGATCAACGCGGCGGCGATCTTCGCTCTTGTCTGGATAGCGTCGCGCGTTTATCGTGTTGGCATGCTGATGTACGGCAAACGGGCGACGCTGCCCGAGATATGGAAATGGATCAAACAGTCCTAAGAAGTTTTCTTTGTGAGCTCTAAAATATCTTTCACCAGTGTTTCCGGATCGAACGGTTTGGTGGAGTATCGCTGAAATCCGGCTTCCAGCGCCTTGCTGCGGCTCTCTTTTGTCGCAAAAGCGCTTAGCACAAGCGCCGGAATATTCTTACCGCTGCCATTGGCCATCTGACGAACCCGTTTTATGAAGGTGTAACCATCTTCGTCCGGCATAGCAATGTCGGAGATGATTATGTCCGGTGTCTTTTCCGCCGAACTCAGATGCTCCATCGCCTCGGACGCGGAACGCGCCGTTGCGACCACCGCTCCGCTTTGTTCCAGGAAAAGCTGCGCGACCTCACGGGAGTCGTTGTTGTCTTCGACGAGAAGGATAGATAAGTTCTCAAGTCTCAGCTCCGCTTCGTTCCGGCCGGGATGCGGAGTTTCGGGAAGATCCCTGCGGTTAAGCGGCAGTGTAACGGTAAACATCGATCCTCTGTCCCTGCCTTCGCTTGCGGCGGAAATACTGCCGCCGTGGCGTTCGACCAGGATCTTTGCGATCGATAATCCGAGCCCGAGCCCGCCGCCGGTATTCGTGTTCCCGGCGTCACCTTGCGAGAATTGCTGAAAGATCAGCGGCATCGCATCCGGCGAGATGCCGCGGCCGGTATCGCGAACCTTGATAATACTTTTTTCGGCGTCGCTTTCGAGCGTTACTGAAACCGTGCCGCCTTCGGGTGTAAATTTTATCGCGTTCGACATCAGGTTCGAAAAGACCTGCTGAAGCCTTCCCGGATCACCAAAGACCGTGACGTTCTCCGTATCCGCCCGGAATGTAAATTCAACACCGCGCGAATCTGCACTCGGTTTTTGGCCGTTGAATGAGGCGCTGACGATCTCGAAAAGATTATACGGACGATATTCGAGCTTCAATTTTCCCGATGCGACGCGTGACGAATCGACGAGGTCGTTGATAAGTTTTGTCTGAAAACGGGCGCTTCGTTCGATGGTCTCGAGCGCGCTGATGCGAGTTTTTTCGTCGAGTTCCTTTGTCAGAAGGATCTTGGACCAACCCTGGATCGCGTTCAGCGGCGAGCGAAGTTCATGTGAGATTACGGCAAGGAAAAGATCTTTCGCGCGATTCGCATCGACGGCCGCGTCAAGAGCTTTTTTCTCTCGTTCGTAAACCTTAGCAAGCTCCGCCGCCGATTCTTTGCGTTCCGTTATTTTCTGTACCACGCCGAGCATATGCCGCGGCTGTCCGTTCTCGTCAAGAAGCGTGCGGCCTTCCGAGCATAGCCATTCGATGGAATGATCTTTGTAAATGACGCGGAATTCTTCTTCGAAACGCGTACCGTCTTGGCGTGATTGCCTTGTGAATTCTTCGACGAACGCACGGTCCTCCGGATGGACGGCAGCCATGAAAGATTCATAGGTTGCGGGTTCATACGGCGGAAGCCCAAAAAGTTCGTTGCACTTCGGAGTCGAATGGATCCGCCGGTCTTCGAACATCCAATACCATAATCCGATCTCTGCGTTTTCCGCCGCCAAAAGAAGCTGTTCGTTGTCTGAGCTGGAGCGATGAAATCGCTGATCACGCAGATCGACGATCTTGCCGGTTATGAAGAGATCGGGATTTTCGGCGGACGAACCGGGAAGCGGCTGGATGTTCAATTCCATCGGATCATTTCTTTCGGAATTGATGCGGAAATCCAGGACGACCCGCTGAGTGCTTCCGGCTGCGGCGGCGGCGATAGCCTTTCTAAGATTGCCGGAAGTGTTCTCGTTCGATTGCCAAAAAACCGTGTCGCTGAACGGCTGGCCGATCAGAAGCTTCGGGCTTCGCTTGACCGTGTCGAATATCGAACCGAACAGATTTAGCACGACGCCGTTGGCGTCTAGTGTTCCGAACAGGTCGAAAAGATTCTCTAAAAGCGGTTTAGTATTGGAGCCGAGTTCAAAAGCTTCGGCCGCCGCCGCATCTGAGTTCTTATTGGACATACATGTACATTCCGACTTCCGCTCTTCGCCGCTGAGCGGGCGCAACTTTATTCTGCGAGGTCTATATGCCTATCTTAGCAGAAATCGGACGGTTATACGTAACTTCGCGGACACAGCGCTTCGTTATCGTTGAGTGTATTGATTTCGTTCACCGCGGCTCACGCAAAATTTCTATTGAATTACTGCGGCAGTTCCTGTATCATTGTAATACACTTTTACCCCCAAAATGTGCTGCATTTTTGACGCTAAATGCGTTGAAATGTTGTGTTTTCAGCGTTTTAGCATAGGTGGCACGTTCCTTGCCCTTAGTTTCAATGTCAAGCACTTTTTCAAGGGAGTAACGAAATTATGTCTAATACAGGATTAAAAGTTAACCAACCGAACGAAGGCGATAAACAGATGCCGATCGACCTTACGGCGATGAAGGAATCTGTCGAAGAAAGCGGGGCGAATCTTAAATTCAAACTCGCGGACAATCTTTCGACGGCGGCGAATACGGTTCATGACAAATCCGATTCCGTAAAAGAAGCGGCGGATTCCGGCATCGACAAGACAAAGAACGTCATCGAAAGCGGACTCGGAAAGGCTAACAGCATGGCACACACGGCGGTCGCCAAAGCGAACAGTTTGGGACATCGCACGGCATCGGTAATGGAAAGCACCTCACAGTATGTAAAGGATTTTGACCTTGCCGAAGCGAAAGAAGAGCTGAAGGCAAAAGTTGCGGCAAAGCCTGAGCTAAGCCTGATCACGGCCGGCTTTTTTGGTCTGGCGATCGGCCTTTTGGTCGGCAGCCGTTTTCGCAAACGATGAGGAATTTTTGGCGGCAGGGATCTCCGGATAACTGCCGCTTGAACCGGTCGCATCTGCCCCCGTTCAGTAAAAAATGTTATGCCCAATAAAACCGAATCCAAAAAGAAAGTTCTGGTCGTCGATGACAGCAAATTCGACCTCGATCTATTTATTTTCCACCTCAGTGCCGACAATTTCGACGTGACGCTTGCTTCGAACGGCGAAGACGGAATGCGTTTTTTGCGTGAGAATGAATACGATGTCATTCTGACGGATCTGAATCTGCCGGATGTAACGGGCATCGACATGGTCCGCGAATCGAAATCGGTTTCGCCGACGACGGAGATAATCGTCGTCACGGGGCACGATTCGACGCAGACGGCGGTCGAGGCGATAAAGTTGGGCGCGCGCGATTACATCCTAAAGCCTGTAGATTGGGACAAGCTTTTGATCGTGATGAACAACGCGGTCGAAACGAAGCGCAAGAGCCAACTGGCGCAGCAACAGGCGGCCGAGATCAAGGAACTTCGCGGACGGCTCACCAGCCGAACGGAATACGAAGGCATCATCGGCGGTGCGCGTTCGATGCAGAATATCTACGAGATAATCGAGAACGTCGCCGATTCGGATGCGAACATTTTGATTCTCGGCGAATCGGGCACGGGTAAAGAGGTCATTGCGAACGCGATCCACTACAAGAGCTTGCGTTCTTCGGAGCCGTTCATAAAAGTGAACTGTTCGGCACTGCCGAAAGACCTTTTCGAATCGCAGCTTTTCGGACACGTGAAAGGTTCTTTCACAGGCGCTTCGACAGACAAAACCGGATTTATCGGCCAGGCGAAAGGCGGCAGTTTGCTGCTGGACGAAATAGGCGAAATGCCGATGGATCTGCAGCCAAAACTGCTTCGCGTGCTGCAGGAAAAGGTCTATTATTCGGTTGGCAGCGAAAAGGCGCAGGAAGCGGATTTTCGTTTGATCAGTTCGACCAACCGGAGTCCGTTCGACGCGATCAAGGACGGAATGCTCCGCGAAGATCTGTATTACCGTATCAACACGATCGAGATCACGATCCCGCCGCTTCGTGAAAGAATGGATGACGTGCCGATGCTGGCTGAGCATTTTCTGAAAATGTATGCGGAAAAATACAACCGCGACAGCGCCGAATTTTCACAGCAGGCGTACACCCAGATGCTTATGTCCACATGGCGCGGAAACGTCCGCGAACTTCAGCATACGATCGAACGCGCCGTGCTTTTAAGCAAGACCGGCAAGATCGAATCATTGGATATTCCAAGTGCGGCCGGAGCGTCGGCGGCAGCGGCGGGCGATGCCGGTTCGAGCGTTCCTTCGACATGGCAGCCGGACAAAAGCGTCAGCGCATATATGGGGCGAAGTTCCGACGGCGACGGTCATCAGTTCTCGAACTTTGCCGCCGCATCGAATCTTTCCGGCGAGGACCTGTATAAAAAGATCGGTGAAATAATCGTCGAAAATCTTGACGAATCCGATGATTCAGAGGAACAGACCGATGTTTTTGGTGAGATCGAAAGCGGCGTCGTTCTGGCGGCACTGAAAAAGACGAAAGGCAATAAGCAGGCGGCGGCAAACATGCTTGGGTTATACCGGCCGCGTCTTTACGGGATGATAAAACGGCACAATATCGATGCAAAAAACTGACCGCCTGTGCGGTCAGTTTTGTTTTGGGACGCTAATTTCGACATCGAGTTTCTTTTCGGTCGGTTGGTCTGCTTTCAAAACCACAAAATAGACAACCGCAGCCAGTATCGTGACGACAATAATAGTAGTTATTGCCCATATCAAATTACTGCCGGTACCATTTCCTTCATCCATGATCTGGTCCTCCTCTTAATTTAAATTCATCATTCACATTCATCACATTTGCTCAGTCATTTGGAGTTCTTTCGTCCGCACGGTTGCCGCAAACATCGGGCGATCTCAACTAATGAAACGGCAGCGACACGGTTATTTTATGCATTGAAAACGTACATTTTACTCCCCGTACTTTATTCCGTAAGTATGGGAGAATACACTATTTAACCAACATCCGGCCGGGCTCCTGCGCGGCATAACGCTTGCATTTATTTCCTTCGAGATCAAAAAAGGAGGAAATA
This sequence comes from uncultured bacterium, assembly GCA_965651435.1. GTDB lineage: Bacteria > Acidobacteriota > Blastocatellia > Pyrinomonadales > Pyrinomonadaceae > OLB17. Next base: position 7,919 of record CBFGSN010000002.1, read on the forward strand.
TGAACGACGACAAACTTGCACGCGAAGAAGCACAACGCTCGGCCAATTACGAAGCCGTAAAATCAAACGTAAAATCGGAGGTTTCCGCAGAGGTCGCGGCCGATGCACGGGCGCATCAGCACGAGGAAAAGATCGAACAAATGGCGGACGAGATGCGGACCCGCTCGATCTCCGAGATCGAGGAAAGCGACCGCGAAGTGAAACGCGGACGTGTCGTTGCACGAATATCGCAGGTGGTCGATTACATTTTCTTTTTGATATACGGACTGCTGGCGATCCGACTAATACTCGCGCTGTTCGCCGCCCGCAGCGGCAACGATTTCGTACAGTTCGTTCGTTCCGTCACCGATCCGCTCTACGCTCCGTTCAAAGGCATTGTGCCGAGTCTTTCGAGTGACGGATTCACGCTGGCGCTTCCGCTTGTGATCGCGATCATTGTGTACATGATGCTGCACTTGGCGATCAATGGATTGCTGCGGATCTTCGTTCACCGGAAGGTCGCCGTTTAGAAATTACTTGTAAGAATGCGGCGGTTGTAGTAAAAAGTAGTTGTTCAATCAAAAAAATATAAAAGTAGAAAGGAGGCCTCATGGGAATAATTTGGCAATTGATCGTTGGATTGATCGTAGGTGTGCTCGCAAGACTTTTACTGCCGGGCAAAGAAGCTTTTCCTGACGGAGCACTCGGTTGGCTGTTGACCGCCATTCTGGGCATACTCGGAGCCTGGCTCGGAGGCTTTATCGCTACGTCGCTGTGGGCCGGCGAAGGTTATACGGTCGGCTGGGTAATGTCGATCATCGGCGCGATCATACTTTTGCTGCTCTATCGTTTGATCATGGGCGGCCGTACGACGTAAGGTGGGTTCCGTATGACGAATATGAACAAGCCGCAAGCTCATTCACGGGCATGCGGCTTTTTTGACGGAATGCTTCGGCCGGCCGTTTATCCGGGTCCGGCCGTTCGGCCGCAATTTTACCTTGATTTTTTCGCGATTTCGGATAAAATTCCTAACTAATTCTTTGCCCGAAAAAATAATTCTTGTACCGATATGGAAAATGCCGCGGCGATCACGAAGATCCTTCACGACTGGAATTCGGGAAACATTGACGCCAAAGAGCAGCTTTTGCCGTATGTCTATGACGAACTAAAGCGGCAGGCCCGTTACTATATGTCGCGGGAACGATCCGACCACACGCTCCAGCCGACGGCGCTCGTCCATGAAATGTTCCTGCGCATTTCCGAACAATCCGGCGTTGATTGGCAGAACCGAAGTCATTTTTTTGGTGTTGCCGCACATCTGATGCGGCAGATCCTGGTTGATCATGCCCGGAAACACACAGCGCAGAAACGCGGCAGTAAAGCGGTCCATTTTTCGCTCGACGATCTGCAGATCCCGATCGAAGACCGCGCCGGATCTATCATCGATCTTCACGAAGCGCTCGAACGGCTTTCCCAATACGACGAAATACAGTCAAAGGTCGTGGAAATGCGGTTTTTCGGCGGCCTGACGAATGCCGAGATCGCCGAAGCACTTGGTGTTTCCGAAAGAACCGTCGGCCGCGAATGGCGGGCGGCAAAGTTCTGGCTTTTCCGTGAATTGAACAAATAGAACGGCGAAAAAATTTGGCTGATTTCGCAGAGGTTTTACGCCTTTCTTATAAGGAACGAACCGCGCTGCTTTTGCGGAAATGAAATATGCAGGATAATAATTGGCCAAAGATCAAAGATCTGCTAAACGATGCGTTGGAACTTCCTTCGGCGGAGCGGCCGGCATTTTTGAACTCGATCGCTGACACAGACGTTCGGAAGGAGGTTGCGACGCTGCTTTCGTTCGAAGAAAATGCCGAGGCGATGCTCGGATTTTCCGCGGTCGAATTTTCAAAGGATTTCGTTGGGGCGGACGAAACTCCGATGGTGGGCAGACAGGTCGGCATTTACCGCATAGTTCGCGAACTTGGACGCGGCGGCATGGGTGCCGTCTATTTGGCCGAACGCAACGATAAAAAATTCGAACAGCGTGTGGCGCTGAAACTCCTCAAAAGCGAAATGAACTCGGCGGAACTGCGCCGTCATTTCGAACAGGAACGCGAGATCCTCGCATCCTTGAATCACCCGAACATCGCACTTTTACTGGACGCCGGAACGACCGAAGACAACACGCCATTCATTGCGATGGAATACATCGACGGGCTGCCGATCGACAAATACTGTGATGAGAACGGTTACGGCGTGCGGCAGCGGACGGAGCTTTTCCGTACGGTCTGTTCAGCGGTCGATCATGCACACCGCAGCCTGATCGTTCACCGCGATCTAAAACCAAGCAACGTCCTCGTCAACAAAGACGGTATTCCGAAGCTGCTGGATTTCGGTATTTCAAAAATACTGTCCGCCGGAATGGGCGATGCGGATTACGCGACGATAACGCAGATGGGAGCAATGACACCGTCATATGCTTCGCCCGAACAGCTCTCGAAAAAAAGTGTATCCACGGCGACCGATATTTACAGCCTGGGCGTGATGCTTTATGAATTGCTGAGCGGCCATCGGCCGTTTGAAAGCGAAGAGCACGACATCCAGAAAATTTACGAAGCGGTCATAAATTCGGAGCCGGTTCCGCCGTCGAGGTTCGCTTCGGGTGCGACGCAGGAGATCGAATTTTCGAAACCGCCGCATCTGATAATAGATGACGAGGCCGCGAACGATCCGAACGCCACCGTCCGGCGTGACGATTCATCCACGCGGCCGCATACCGTCGGCGTGGCGGCGAATGACATTCGCGGCGACCTGGATAACATCGTCCTCAAGGCGATCAGAAAGGAACCCGAACGGCGATATCTGTCGGCACAGAGCCTTTCCGACGATCTCGGCCGGTTCATGAACGGATTGCCGGTCGAAGCACGTCCGAATACGTTCAGCTATCGCGCCGAAAAATTCATCAAACGCAACAAACTTTCGGTTCTCTCGGCAGCCCTCGTGTCGGTCGCGGTGCTGGCCGGTTTGGGAGCAACTTTGTGGCAAGCGCAGGTAGCTAAGCGCGAACGCGTGAAAGCCGAAAAGCGCTTTTCCGATGTACGAAAGCTTGCGAACACATATCTTTTCGATGTTTATCCCGAGGTTGAAAATCTGGAAGGTTCGCTGAAAGCGCGTGAAAAGATCGTCAGCACGGCTCTTGAATATCTCGACAGCCTCGCCGGCGAATCGAGCGACGACCTCGAACTGCAGGCCGAATTGGCCCGCGCGTACGAAAAGATCGGCGACGTTCAAGGGGCGAGCCATACTCCGACAAATGCAGATATGCAGGCCGGGCTCGAAAGTTACCGAAAGGCGCGCGAACTTCGCGAACATGTGCTTGAGAATAAACCGAATGATCCGGATGCGATGAACGATCTGGCTCAAAACTACTATGTGACGGCCCGGACACTTTGGTGGGCGAACGACACGCCGGGTGCGGAACAATATTTTGAAAAAGCGCTGAAGCTTCGGCGCGCGCTTTACGCCGCCCATTCAGAAGAACCGAAGTTTCAGGACAGGCTCGCTGTAACGCTGATGGATTACGGAGCGATCCCGGCTTTTAATGCGCAGGTGGACAAAGCAAAGCCGCTGTTCGATGAGGCAAAAGTCCTGATCCTGGACCTGATGGAGAAGCAGCCGGACAATAGCCAAACAAAAAGAACATACGCGCGCTTTTTGCGTTCGTACAGCGAAGTTAAAAAGGCCGCGGGCGAATATGACAGCGCGATAAGTGATCTTGCCGAAGCGACGCGCATTACGGAAGAGCTCATTGCGGAAACACCCGATAATTACATATTGAACCGTTCGAATTGGATAAACCAAACGCGCACATGCGAGGTATATATCAAAAAGGGTGACGGAACGAATGCCGTTCCTATCTGTGTGAAGGCGATCGATTTTAATAAAGTGTCCCTTGAAAAAGAACCCGATGACGCGGCCGCGGCGACCGACCTTGGCATAAGCTATTTCAATGCGGCCCGGGCCTATAGGCTTGACGGCCGTCACGAATCGGCGATCGCGAACGCAAAACTCGCGCTCGGCGTGATCAACGATCTTCTGAAGCGTTCGCCTGACACCAATGACTACATACGCGCGGCCGCGATCTACCGCATCGAAATAGCGGAAAACGAGATAGCGTTAAATGACGGCGATGCCGCGATCGCCGCGTTGACGCAGGCTCGCGGGCCGCTTGAAAAGATCGTGACGAGAGATGCGGAAACGACGACCTACCGGTATGACCTTGGTAATACTTACCGGCTGATGGCAAAGGCATATTTTGCCAAAAGCGATAAGACACACGCGGTGGAGATGATCGAAAAAGCGATCGAATGCATTCAATATCTGAAAGAAAAGAACTCTTTGAGCAAAGCGGATGAAGATCTATTGCAGGAATTAATGGACGAAAAAGAGCGTTACAAAGCGTGATCGATCTTGATCGGTTCGTTGAGACGCCGTTCGCGGCGTATTTTTTTGCGTCGGTTTTCGGGAAATCGCCCGTGATTGGACCTTTCTTGATACTAAACAGCAACAAAATTCCACGCAATCCGTTGCGCGTGGATGAAAAGGAAGCGTTCGCCGGCTTTCGAGCCGTCTTGGGCGCTTCCTTTGCGTTATTCTAGGCGGCAGGCGGCAGCTCCATTTTTATCAGGCCTTCGAAAACGACGTTATAGCCGACACCTTTTTTTGGTATCGCCATTTCCTCCTCGGTTTTGCCTTCGGCGTTCGCGATTCCGACGCTGGCGTAATAGCAATCGGCGCCGTTATCTTTTGCGTATTGAACAAGGTCGAGAAACGCCTGCTGGCCTTCTTCGAAACGGCCGCGGCGCGGATGAACGTCCGTACGGACGACAAAGAAACCGCGGTCGCCGTCCTTATTCGCAACGATCTGCGGTTCCGTATGTATATCGCCGTAAACATCGGCGGATTCGATATTCCAGCCGTCTTCGATCAGCTGTTTGGCGACAATTTCCACGCCGAATGCGTGGATGTCCGCCGGCGTCATAAGCTCTTCGTTATTCATAATTTTCAGCCGGTCTTTCGGTTGTCCCAAAAGCTTTCGGGCCGCGGCTTTCGCGGATTATTGCGGCTATGTTCTATTTGCTTCGCCCGCGCGGCCAATTCTTTTTCGCGTGCGATGCGCTTTGCTTCGCCTTCGAGCGGCGGCGTGCCGCGTTCACCCCAGTAATATTTTAGCGTGACAAGCAGCAGAGCCGTGCTACCAAGGATCGTCAGCATCAGCATATAAAAAATTATCGTGCCCGTTGCGCCCATATCTAAATTATATGAAGCCCCGTGCCGACGCGTCAAAATACTGAGGCGGTTAACCCGTGCGATGCAATGCGGTGTTGATGCAAAATGCTGTATAATCTATCGAAACAGCAATTCAGCGGCTGCCTGAACGTAAGTAAAATGCAGACAAAAACTCAACTCGACGAACTGCAGGACTATTTGAGCGATGCCAGCAATATGCCCGGCGGTTTTGCGGACAAGCTTTTTATTCCTGAAACGGCGGAGGAACTCGCGGACGTGATGCGTTCTGCTCACGAGCAGGGAACTGCGGTGACGGTTTCGGGAGCGCGAACCGGAACGGTCGGCGGTGCGATACCTTTCGGCGGGATCATCGTTTCGCTCGAACGTTTGAACCGCATCGATGTCGATGCGGCCGCACGCCGCGTGACCTGCGGAGCCGGAGCCGTGCTCATCGATGTGCAGAAAGCGGCCGATGCCGCGGGGCTTTTTTATCCGCCCGACCCGACCGAATGGAGTTGTCAGATCGGCGGAAATATCGCGACAAATGCGTCGGGAGCGCGGAGTTTCAAGTACGGAGCGACGCGCGAATTTGTCGAAAAGCTGACCATTGTGCTGGCGGACGGCGATGTTGTGCAGATCGAACGCGGCCGAAATTTTTCGGACGCCGAGGGAAACGTTGAACTTACAACGGCTTCCGGGGCGGCAGTCAAGTTCAAAGCGCCGTCGTACGTTCGGCCGAACGTCCGCAAAAACGTAAGCGGATATTTTAACGCCGAACCGCTCGACGCGATCGATGTTTTTATCGGCAGCGAAGGCACGCTCGGCACGATCGCCGAATGCGAACTTTCGCTTTTGCCGAAACCGGAGAGTTTTTTTTCCGGCATCATTTTTTTTCCGAATGAAAAGGATCTGCTCGCTTTTGTTCGTGCGGCGCGTGCCCGGTCGTTCGCCGCACGCGAAAATTCCGGTACGGTCGAAATAGATGCAAGCCTGATCGAGTATTTTGATGCGAATTCGCTTCGGTTCATTAGTGAGAAATTTCCCGAAACGCCCGCAAATATGGCGGGTGCGATATTTTTCGAACAGGAAACGACCGCCGCGAACGAAGACGAACTCCTCGAAAGATGGAACTCGCTGCTTGAGGAACACAACGCCGATCTTGATATTTCGTGGTTCACGACAACCGAGAACGACCGCGAAAAGATGCGCGAATTTCGCCACGCACTGCCTGTTTCGGTGAACGAACGCATAACGCGTTACGGCCAAAAAAAGGTCGGGACCGATATGTCCGTTCCGGACGATAAGTTCGAGAATTTTCTGAAATTTTACCGCGATCTTCTGGGCGGATCGGGCATTGAATATGTGATCTTCGGGCATATCGGCGACAGCCATCTGCACGCTAATCTGCTGCCGAAAAACGCGGACGAAGCACAGGCCGCACGGCATTTATACGGACGATGCATCGCCCAGGCAGTGATGCTCGGCGGTGCGGTTTCGGCGGAACACGGCATCGGCAAACTAAAGCGTCATTACCTTTATGTAATGATGGGTGAGCGTTATCTGAACGAAATGGCGGAACTAAAACGCGCGTTCGACCCAAAGGGAATTTTGAACCGCGGCAATATGTTCGAAGAAAAATATTTGGCGTAAAGAGGACGAGATGATAAAAGCACTTTTACTCGATTTCAACGGCGTGATCTTGGATGACGAAGGAATTCAGCAGCGAATTTACACCGAACTGCTTAAGGAACACGACATCGAACTTACCGAAGAAGATTATATGGCCAGCCTGGGCATGGACGACAAAACGTTCATCGCCTCGGCGATGCTCCGCGTCGGCCGCGAAGCCGATCTCGACAAGATACTCGAACTTACGGCGGAAAAGACCGCTCGTTGGCGAAAGGTGGTCGAAGCGGAAATGCCGCTGTTTCCCGGTGCCGAAAATTTCATACACAAAACGTCGAACGAGCTTTCGCTGGGCATCGTCAGTATGTCGAAACGCGAAGAGATAGATTTTGTTCTGGAAAAGGCCGGCATCAGCGACTGTTTTAACACGATCGTCAGTGCCGAAGACGTTAAAAAATGCAAACCCGACCCGGAGTGTTACCAACTCGGGTTCGGTCTGCTGGATCGAAGCCGCACCGACGCCGGGCATTTGCCGATGCTTACTTCCGAATGCGTCGTGGTCGAGGATTCGCCGCCCGGGGTTGCCGCCGCACGAAGCGCCGAACTTCCCGTGCTCGGCATAACGAACACAGTGGGCGAAGACGCACTTCGCAAAGCCGGAGCGAATTACGTCGGCCGCCATCTGGACGATTGGTTCACGGAATCTTTCCGACTGGTTTTTCAATAAGAATTTATGTCCGAACATTTTATTTCCGCAGAAGAAGCGCGCGGCGATCTGACCTATTGTGCCGCATTCATCGCCGAAACGCTGTCGGGCGATCATCACGCCGCGGCGATGTCCGCCGTTTTGCCGAATTTTTTGGCAAAGGACAACGTTGACCTCGCGGCCGAACTTGCCAACACGGTCGATGATCCATATACGCGCGATCGTTTGCTGCAGCTAGTGGCCGAACGATGCGCCGAGATCGGCGATGACGAATACGCCGTTCAGCTTGCCGATGCGGTCGAAGAGTTCGGACTGCGTTCACAGACGTTCGAGAAGATCGCCGTGAAAAAGATCGCCGCGGGCGATGTGGATAAAGGCATCGAGATCGCCGAAACGCTTTCGCATCCGGATTCGGTTTATGCCGCGGCGGCAATGAAACACGCGGCTGACGGCAGTTCGGCATCTGCAAAGGAAATGCTCGCGAAGATTGAATATGCTCCGGAAAAAATTTACGCGGTGATCGGAATTGCCTCTGCGGCGTTTGACGCGGGTAAACCGGACGAAGCTGCGAAAGTTCTGGATGATGCGGCGGCGGCAGTTGAAGCCGTCGATCATGACGAGGAAAAACTTCGCGTTCTTCGCGACATAGGAAACCTTTATGCCGAGGTCGGCAGAAAAGATGAAGCGGCGGCGACCTTCGAAAAGATGGCGGAGTTTGCGCTAAAGCTCGATAACGTTAACCGCGACGGTTTTCTCGGGTCAGCCGCTATCGGCCTGCTGCGTTCGGAAAAACCTACCTTTGCGGCAGAAACACTCAATGCGGTCGCGGATAAAACACAGCGTTCAACGGCGCTTTTGGGATTTTCAAAAGAGCATTGGCGCGCCGACCGAAAGGACGAAGCATTCGATGCTCTGGAAGAATCGCTGTCCGTTCTGCGCTCGCAAAGGGACACAGAAACGCGTGACACGCCGGCAAAGAACGCGTTGCTGAGTTCGATCGCGATCCAGTTCGCCGGTTACGGAAAGGACGAACGCGCCGCGGAGATCGCCGAAGAGAACGACGATGATATGCAAGTGCTTTCTTCGCTTTCACAGATAGCACAGATCGCCGCGGCGCAGGGCGACCTGGAAAGCGCAAAGCATACACTGAATTCGATCGAGGACGATTCGTATAAGGTGTTCGCGCTGATCGGTGTGGCGGATGCGGTCCGCAAGAACGGCGATGACGCGGCCGCAGCTGCGATGCTTGACGAAGCCGTATCGGTCGCGGAAACGATACCACAGCTTTCGTCAAAAGCTTCGGCATATGTAGAACTTTCGAATCGCTTTCTCGCCGCCGGACGAAATGAAGAATCACGGACGAACGCAACACGTGCTCTGCTCACCGTCTGCGAGATCCGCGGCGAAGCAACCCTGTGCGCAAAGCTCGCCGAACTCGCGAACGTTTATGAACGCTCAGGTTTTGAACTTAATGACGAGGAACTCGAACGGCTGAATATCTTGGTGAATTCGACGCTTTTGTGAGACCTCTGGTTTTGTGCCCTTCGTGAATTTCGTGGTTCGTCTTTTCGGCGTAAGTTCCGAACCGCCAAACCGCTAATTTGATGAAACTAGTTTTCAGCTTTCAGCTTAAGGTTTTTAGCTTTGTTACCAATGATTGTTAATTGTAAATTGGCAATTGGGAAATTGTGAATTGGACGATGATATATTATTCCAATTTAACGATTCTGCAATTTTACAATTGACAATTTGTGCGTCGAGAAATGTTTTGAATCCGCTGAACCGATCCGCCAAATCCTATCCGCGTCGTCGGCGTTGATCCGCGCCTAAAGAATATCATTTCTTATCAGGTCTTCAAGCGTGTCGCGCGTTCGAATGAGTTCGGGTGTGCCGTCACGTTTTATCAGCACGATCGCGGGCAGCGGACGGCCGTTGTATTCGGACGCCTGCGAGAATGAATACGCGCCGCAGTTCAGCAAGGCCAGAACCTCGCCCGGACGAACGTCCGCGGGCAAATGGCGATGATCGGGCAGGCGGCCTTCGCCTTCGATATCGAAATAAACATCGCCGCCGTCGCACAGCGGCCCGGCAAGTTTATACGGCGTGTCCGCCGCCGCTCGGGCGCGTTCCGCCGATATCAAATGGTAATACCATTTGTACGTTTCCATCGAAAGCAGCAGATTAAATCCGGCGTCGGTCAGGAGCCATACATCATTTTCGTCACCGTCGATCGAAACGGGACGTTCTTTTCGATTCCGAACTGTCGTCAAACAAACTCCCGTGTCGGCGATCACGCTGCGTCCCGGTTCAAGCAAAAGAGTTAGATCCGAAAGAAGATATTCGGCATTGGCATCCGCGGCGGCTTCGGACACGGTCCTCCATGCGTTTCGCAAAGCACCAGCCGGTTCAAAATCTGCTGTGAACATTTCGCGTTGATTCTCGGGAAATTCCGGGCCGAGCGAATCATCGCGAAGGTAATTCACCGGAAATCCGCCGCCGAGGTTTATATGCCGCAGCTTTATGCCCGATTCGGAATGGATGCGAACCATCGCATCGAAAAGTTTTTCGAAAGCTTCGGTATAAACTTCAGGCTCCGGGTTTTGTGAACCGATGTGCAGATGAATTCCGGCGAGGTTGAGTTCGGATGCGTCCTTGTATTCGCGAAAAGCGGCGAAGGCTTCGTCCGGCATCATTCCGAATTTCGAAGTGAGAAGCGCCGTCTGCAGTCCCGAATGCGTGTTCGTTTCTATCTCCGGCACAAGCCGAAGGCTGACGTTCGCGGGTTTGCCGACGCGTTTTGCGGTTTCCGAGATCAGCGAAAGTTCATAAAGCGAATCGACCTGGATCGCAAAAACCCCGGCTTCGACCGCCATTTCGATCTCCCATTCTTCCTTGCTCGTTCCGTTGAAAATTATTTGGTCGCCGCGAAAACCGGCCTTCAGGCCTTTCCACAATTCGCCGCCGGAATTAACCTCGAGGTCGCTTCCGGCTTCGCGAACGGCACGCAAAATTCCCATCGTCGAAAGAGCTTTTGCCGCGTAACAAACCTTCAGCGGGCAATCGATGACCGCGGCGACATCTTTCAGCCGCGCGATGTTATGACGTATCCGCGATTCGCTGAAAACGAAAAGCGGCGAACCGAATTCGTTTGCAAGCTGAACCGCGTCGGTGCCGTCAATGTGAAGACGGTTCTCTTTTGTTTCGAGAAAACCGGGAATTTGCCAAGCTTGTGTCATACTTCGCATAGATTGCGGACGAGGGCGTCTGTGTTCCGTTATTTCAGGCCGGTTCCGCGCGGATAAAATCCGGGAAGCGAGATCGGCAGTTTGCCTGAAAATTCGATCCGGCCGGTGAGGGCTTTCGCGGTCGCGTGTTGAAGCGTTGACATATCGCCGTAGGCGACGATGTACGTTTTCATTTCCGGAAAATCTTTCAGAATATACGGATTGCCGAAGCTGATGCCGATCACGGTTTTGCCGGATGCGAGAGCTTCGCGAAGTATCGCCGCTCCGTTTTCGGGAATGCCGACGCTGTTCTTTGCACCCGAACGCACGCGGCCGTAAAGCCCAACGACCAGAACGTCCGCTTCGGATGCGGCTTTTTTGGCGGCTTCGGCCTGTTCCGCTGTTGAATTTTCCTGCAGATACGCCGATTCGAACCGCAATCCGCTCGAACGCAGACCTGAAACGAGCGACATCATCGTCGAAGTTCCTTCGAAGCCGTTCGAAAAACCGAGCACCGCGATCTTTTTCTCAGGATCGAGCGGCAGAACGCCGTTCTCGCGGCGGACAAGCGTTATCGCTTTTTCGGCGATCTCTTCGGCGAGTTCACCGACGTCCGGCGACGAAACTATTTGATCTATCTGATCGACCGGCGTGATCTTGTTCTTAAAAAGCCCGACCTCATATTTCCATGCGATCTGCCGCGTGACGGATTCGTCCAGCTTCTCCATCGGAATGCGTCCCGATCGGACGGCGGCTTTCAGCCCGCGGATCATTTCATCGACATCTTCGGGCTTTTCCAAAATGTCCGTGCCCGCAAGGAACGCGCGGACGCCGGCTTCGGCCTGATCGAAATAAAGCGTCAGGCCGCTCATCGACATCGCATCGGAAACGATCAATCCTTTGAAACCCATTTTTTTACGCAGCAGATCGGTCTGCACTTTGTGCGAAAGCGTCGCCGGTATGGTTGCTTTTTCGGAGACGATCTCGGCTCCCTGTTCGGCATCGCCGCCTTTGTAAACCTTGAGCGGCGTTATTTCTTCGCCGTCGATCTGCGGGAGAGCGATGTGGGCGATCATTATCGATGCGACGCCCGCTTCGATCGCTTTGCGAAACGGGAGGAGTTCTGTTTTTTCCAGGCTTTCGAGCGAATGATCGATGATCGGAAGTCCGCGGTGGGAATCGACGTTCGTATCGCCGTGGCCGGGAAAATGTTTGGCGGTCGCGATGACGTGCTGGCTCTGAATGCCGCGGATCATTTCGATGCCGAAACGAGCAACGTCGTTCGGGTCTTCGCCAAAACTGCGTACGTTTATGACCGGATTATCGGCGTTGTTGTTCACGTCCAGAACCGGCGCGTAAACGTGACGGATGCCGATAGCTTTCGCTTCGCGGCCGGTGACGACGCCGACTTCGTGCGCAAATTTCGGTTCGCCGGTCGCGGCAACGGCCATCGCCCACGGGAAATTCGTCGCATCGCCGAATCGCATGCCGATGCCGGTTTCCGCATCAAGCGATAGCAGCAGCGGGATCTTTGCCTCAGCCTGCATACGGTTCGAAAGGATCGTTGTTTCATAGATCGGCGCGCCGAAAAAGATTATTCCGCCGATATGATCTTCTTTTACATAGCGTTCGAGCTCTTTGTAAAAACGGCTTTCGCGGTTCGCAAAACGAGCGTTTATGCCGACGTGAATGAGCTGTCCGACCTTTTCGTCAACGGACATATTCGCGACAAGCTTTCGCGCCGCGTCCCACGATTCCTTCGACGGTTCGAAATTGCCTTTATGCGGAAACGCCGCGGCCAGCGGAGCCGTCAGGCAAAATATCAAAAAATAAAGACTAAGCGTTCTCAGGGTTTTCATTACTCGTAAAAATAAAACTGACAATATAGGAAACGATGAAAGTAGTTATGCTGCCGATAAGCGCGTACCACGGCCAGGCGATCTTCGTACCAAGCAGAATGTAAAGCATCAAAAAGATGCTCGCGATCATGCCGACGAGAGCCGCGGGTTCTTTTACGCGCTTCAGAAAAGCTCCGACCAGGAACACGCCGAGGATCGGGCCATTGATCAAAGATGCGACCGACAGAGCCAGGTTCAGAGCCGATTCGCCCGTCTGCATAAAAAGGATCGCGCAAATTACCTGAACGATACCGACGATTATCGTCAGTATTCCCGAAAGTTTCAAAAGTTCGGAATCGGTTACGTTCTTTTTGAACGGTTTGTAAAGGTCATTGACGGCGGTCGATGCTATCGAATTAAGCGACGACGAAAGAGCCGCCGCAAAGATCGCCGCGACGACAAGTCCGGACAGCCCGGCGGGCATATGCTGCGTGATGAAATTCGGAAAGACCTGATCGCCTTTGAAGAACGGGAAGTTCGCCGTGATGCCCGAACCGGCGACGCCCGCCTGTGCATATTCGGGCGAATTGAACGGCGCGTAAAATGCGAAAAGCAAAACGCCGATGAACAAAAATCCCACAAATTGAGCAAGCACGACCGCGCCGGACGTGAGCAAAGCCGTTGTCGCCGAACGCGTGCTGGAGGTGCACAGATAACGCTGCACCATATATTGATCGGTGCCGTGCGTTGACATTGTCAGGAAACATCCGCCGATCAGGCCGCCCCAGAATGTGTAAGTTTTTGTGAAATCGAGCGAAAAATCGAAGAGCCGGAATTTATCGAACTGTTCGCCGAGCGACACCGCACCGGAAAGTCCGCCGTCGATATGGTTGATCAATACGACGGCCGCCGCGACCGCACCGCCGATGTAGATGACGAACTGCACGACCTCTACCCAAATGACCGCTTCGATGCCGCCGTAGAACGTGAAGATTATCATCACCAGGCCGAGAATAACGATCGAACCGATGATAACCATTGATTGGTTCGCGGCCGGATTGAAACTCAGATAAACGGCGCCGAGCACGATCGCTGTAAGTAAAAGCCGAATGCCGTCCGCGATGTTGCGCATCACGACAAAAAGGCCGGACGCAACCATCTTTACGCGGCCGCCGAACTGTTCGCCAAGCAGTTGATAAACCGTCTGCAGCTCGCCGCGGAAATAAAGCGGAATGAACACTAGCGATATAACGATGCGGCCGAGCAGATACCCGAATACGATCTGCAAAAATTCGAAATTGCCGTTCTTTGCGAACGCGATGCCCGGAACCGACACGAACGTGATCGTGCTCGTTTCGGTCGCGACGATCGACATCGCGATAGCCCACCACGGCACATCGCGGTTGCCGACAAAATAATCTTCGGTCGATTCCTGCTTGCCGGCATAAAGAACACCGAAGAGCGTAATGCCGATCAGATATCCGAATATAATGATCAGGTCAATTGTTTGCATTTATTTTTCGCCCACAGACTCCAAGACTTCTTCGACGAGTTCCGTGGAGATCCAGAATCTTCCGCCGACCTTAAGTTTATCTATTTCAGGTTTAACTGCCGTTATCAATCCGTTACGTTTAGCTTCAACCAATACACCTAAAAGCCCGACTATTTCCAGCCCAAGCTTTCTTGCGGCGTTCCTTCCCAAAAGCTCGTCTATCAGAAGAAGATCGGCATTTATTTCCAACGACAAACTGATCGCTTCTGCCTCGCCGCGATCCAGGTCTGATAAGAGATCGAAATAAAGGCTTGTATCTTTAAGGTCAATAACGTCGATCCAGTCGAAATTATCGAGTGCGATTCGTTGCGCGTCGACGGCGCGAAGCTCATCTAGTACGGACCGCGGAATTATTACACGTTCATACAATGCGGGTAGAAGTTCGATCCGGTTTATCAGCAGCAGATTGCTGATCGGTGACGTATCGCTGACAACGATCATTTCTTATTGGATGTCTTGAGCCGGTCAAGCGTCTCAAGATCGCGTTTAAATTCTTCTATATCGTAATTCAAATAAATATTCCGCTTTGCCAGTTCCGTCTGAAACGATATCTGATCTAGTTTAGCGAGCCGTTTGGCCTGTCCCATCGAAAGCCTTTTCTTTTCATAAAGATGCGTTGCAATTTCGATCAGCATTTCGTCCGGCGTCATATGAATGTTCTGCAGAACTTCTTTTGGTACGACAAGGTCTGATGTTGCGTTCATAATGGTTCCTCGAGTTCATTATACATCTATTGAGCCAGACTCTTGACGGCCGTTGCGACGACGTAAGCCGAACGTTCGAGCGCGTTTTGCGCCGATGTTTTATCCGCGTGCGTTCGGTGCATCACCAGCGCGACGCGCAGGTCGCCGTCGGCATTTTCGAAAAGTTCTTTGGCAGCAGGTTCGTCGAGTTCTGTTTCCGCCATCAATATACGAATGCTCCGTTCGACGAGTTTTTCGTTCGAAGGTTTTACATTCGTCATTCGATTGCCTTTTACGTAACCGAGTTTGATCATCGCAAGCGTCGATATCATATTCAGCACGAGCTTTTGCGCCGTGCCGGATTTCATACGCGTCGAACCGGTCAAAGCTTCCGGTCCGACGACCGGAACGATCGCGATCTCGGCCGCACGCGTTATCGCCGAATCGGGAACGCAAGTTATGCACGCCGTGAAACATCCGATGTTCCGAGCATATTCCAGCGCGCCGATCGTATAAGGCGTCCGGCCCGAAGCGGCAAGCCCGACGACGCTGTCCTTCGATGTCACGCCGCGTTCTTTCAGGTCTTCGGCACCGGCTTCGCGGTTGTCCTCGCTTGCTTCGGAGGCTTTGTAAAGAGCGTCGTAACCGCCCGCGATGATGCCCTGTATAAGGTCATACGAAACGCCGAACGTCGGCGGAATTTCCGATGCGTCCAGAACGCCGAGCCTGCCGCTGGTGCCCGTGCCGACATAGAACAAACGTCCGCCATTCTTCATTCGTTCAACGACGCGGTCAACGGTTTCGGCGACCGCCGGCAGAACCTTTTCGACCGCCGACGCGACGAGTTTGTCTTCGTCGTTGATCAGACGCAGAGCGTCAAGCGTCGAAGCTTTGTCGATCGACGCCGTATTCGGATTTTCCTGTTCGGTTATCGGCAGCATAATTATGATCGGTTTCCGTTGACGCTCGAACGCTCAAGCAAAGCCATCAACGCCGCGGCGTGTGACGGCGGCATCAGCGGTTCGGTCAGGAATGCGTTCGCGGCTACGGTTTTGATCGTGTCTATCATCGGCTGCTTTAAGATGTTTCCCGCCTTGAACACGCTGCCGACACAGCCGATCGGAATCTTTTGTTTTTGCAGCCCAAGCGATTCTATTACGGCACATGCCGCCAGCCCAAGTTCCGAACCGGCTTCGGTCAATATATCTACCGCTACGGCATCGCCATCATGGGCGGCTTCGACAACGAACCGCGCAAATCCCGCGATGCGTGTGTTATCGACCTGCGGCGAATAGATCGCGACGATCAAATTCTCCGGCCCCGAGGCTCTAAAATATTCAGATGCTTTTTCGCTTAAGGAAGTAGGTATGCCGCGGCCGTCCGATGCTTTTGCTATCGAATGAAGCGCGGCCTGTGCGATGCCGACTCCGCCGCCTTCGTCACCCGCGAGCGGCCCCCAACCGCCCGAAATCGCCATTTTGCCGCGGCCGTTCTTGCCGATACAGACGGAACCCGTTCCGGCGATGACGACAAGCCCCGCTTTGCCAAGCGTCGTTGCATACAAAGCGATCTCTGCGTCTGTGACGACCTTCGTTTCTTTGACGCGCATATGCGTTACGAAACTTTCGCGAACGCGTTGTTTCAGATCGGCGCGTCTGACACCGGCGAGTCCCAGCGTCGCCCGCGCGATGTCGCCGCGCGAAACTCCGCTCCCATCGCACGCTTCGTTAACGGCTTTTAGGATATTCGCGACCGCTGTTTCCACGCCCACACGCAGCGGGTTTGACGGCCCCGACGTTCCTTCGCCCACAACCTCGCGGTTCGCGTTCATTATCGCGATCTGGGTTTTCGTTCCTCCGCCGTCAACACCCAGAAAGAGTTGGTGCGATCTTCGTGTGCGGGAACTTTTTGTGCGGGCTGCGACCATTTGTTAAGATGCCGACATAAAAAATACTGATATATTCATAGCCGATACTTGACATATAATCAAATATAGTAGATTTTATGTAATCAATAAGTTTATTTGATGCACGATCCTTAAGGGCAACCAACAAAAACAAAGCTGAAAATCGGAAAGAAAAATATGGAGATCAGACAGCTAAAAGCTTTTCTCGCGATCGCGGAAGCAAAAACTTTCACGGCCGGAGCACGCCGCGTAAATGTGACGCAGGCTGCTATCTCGATGCAGATCCGCCAGCTTGAAGAAGAGGTCGGGCTCCAGCTTTTCACGCGCACGCCGCGCCGGGTGATATTGACTGAGGCGGGAGAATATCTTTTAGAACGCGCGCGAAAGATCCTGCGTGAACACGATTCGGCACTCGCGGAAATATCAGAGGTTGCAGGGGCGGTTTACGGCAGGGTTCGTATAGGAACTGCTTCCGGCACTTTCGCGATGGATCAACTTCCGACGATAATTCATAAGCTAAAAGAAAAATATCCGAACGCAGAAATAACCGTTTCTTCCGGCACCAGCGAACGGCTTGTGGACAGAATGATGCACGGCGAAGTGGACATCGCCTTCATATCGCTGCCGGTCGAGAATCTGAATATCACGACGGAAACTCTGTTTTCGGATGAAATTGTCGCGATAGCAAATCCAAAACATCCGCTGGCGAAAGAAAAATATATTAGCGCGGCGACGCTCGCGGGCGAAGATCTCGTGCTTGGCGTTCGCGGCGGCAACACGCGCCGAATGATAGACGATTTCTTTTCGGCAGCGAACGTTAAGCCCAACATCACGATGGAACTTTCGCGTCACGAGGCGATCAACCAAATGGTCGAGAAAAATCTCGGCGTTGGCATGGCCGGTGCGAAAGCCGTCGCCAAAGAAGTTCACGAAGGCAAACTTGTGCGCTGGCTGATCGAAGGTGCCGAGATCACGTGGGAACTCGGTCTCGCGCGGCTTCGCGGCGGATATTATTCGCCGATCGCAAAGGAATTCGTTCGGCTGTGCAAGGCCGATTTTGCAAAAAGGGAACAGGATCTGAAAGGGAAAAAATGACGGGAAGTTTTAACGCAAAGAAGGAATTTAACGCGATGTCGCAAGGACGCAAAGGTACGAACCGGACGCCGTCGAAAGCTGCGATGCATTTTCAGGTCCTTTCGTCTTTGCGGCTTTGCATCGTTGCGTTACTTCTTTCTTCCGGGATTTACGCCCAAGGTTTGCCGTCCGCCGCTCCGAATTCCGTCGGGATGGACGCGGACAAGCTGAACGGTATAGACGAGCTTGTCAACGAGGACATAGCCGCGGGAAATTATCCCGGAGCCGTCGTCGTCATAGGCCACAAGGGAAAGATCGTTTACCGGAAAGCGTTCGGGAGTAGAGCACTTCAGCCGTCGGTCGAACCGATCTCGCTCGATACGATCTATGATGTCGCGTCGCTGACGAAGGTGGTTGCGACGACAACGTCGATAATGACGCTCGTCGAACAGGGAAAGCTTCGTTTGAATGACACGGTCGGAAAATACTTTCCTGACATCGAAGACCAACAGGCGAAACGCATAACGATCGTTGAGCTGATGACGCATGTTTCCGGTTATGCACCTGATTTCGACCTTAGTAAAAAATGGACCGGCAGCGATGGAATGATCGCCGCGCTAAAGATCGAAAAGCTCCGAAATCCGACTGGAACGAAGTTCGTTTATTCCGATATAAATTTTGAGATCCTCGGCGAGATCGTTCATAAAGTTTCGGGTAAAACAGTGGATGTTTATGCCCGCGAAATTTTCGAACGCGCGAAGATGTTCGACACGCGTTTCATCAGGTTCGATCCCGGCCCGGACGGAATGGCCGTCAATAAGAACATCGTGCCCGCCGAACTTCTGCGGCGGATCGCACCGACCGAAAATGTAAAGGGCCAGAACAGCTATCTCGGTTCAAAATTCGAAGGCGGCGACGCTGCCGGAAACGAAATCCTCCGCGGGCAGGTTCACGATCCGACGGCGTTTCGCATGGGCGGAGTTGCCGGTCACGCCGGGCTTTTTTCGACTGCCGATGATCTTGCTCGGTTTTGTCAGATGCTGCTGAACGGCGGAACGATCGACGGAACGCGCATCCTTTCCGCACGCACCATCGCGCGGATGACGGCTCCGGTGGTCGTTTCCGAAACAGGCCAAACGCGCGGGCTCGGCTGGGACATAGACACGGGTTTTTCGGCGAACCGCGGCGAACTTTTTCCGCACGGTTCGTTTGGCCACACCGGTTTTACAGGCCCGTCACTTTGGATCGACCTGGTGACACAGACGTTCGTTGTTTTTATGTCGAACCGCGTGCATCCGGACGGAAAGGGAAGCGTCGGCGATATTCGTGCACAGATCGCGACCATCGCCGCCGCTGCGGTCGAAGACACTTCCGTCGATACGATCAGGGCAGCCGAAGCCGCATATTTTTCGCAGGTCGCGGCTCAGCTTCCTGCATTTATCAGCCATAAGCAGTCGGCAATCAGCAATAGTCAGATCGTTTCATTACCCGGCCGGAAAACATCTCTCAATTTATCTTCCAATGGGCCGGACGTTGCTCCAACTGTCTTAAATGGCATCGACGTTCTGAAGCAGAACGGCTTTAAGGAATTGGTCGGAAAGCGCGTCGGGCTTGTTACAAATCATACGGGCCGCGATCTCGACGGCCGTCAGACGATAGATATTTTATTCAACGCTCCGAAAGTGAAACTCACGGCTCTTTTTGCTCCCGAACACGGCATTCGCGGCGAACTCGATCAGGAAAATATCAACGACGCGAAAGACGAGAGAACGGGACTGCCTGTATATTCGCTTTACGGCGAAACCCGGCGGCCGAAGCCGGAACAGCTTCAGGATCTGGATGCGGTCGTTTACGACATACAGGATATAGGCGCCAGATTTTATACATATACGGCGACGCTAAAGAACGTTCTCGAAGAAGCCGCGAAGGCGAAAAAGCCGGTCTATATCCTCGACCGTCCGAACCCGATCCGCGGCGATATTGTCGAAGGCCCGCTCGCGCAGGAAGATAAACTTTCGTTCATCGCGGCGCACACGATACCGGTTCGATACGGCCTGACGATCGGCGAACTCGGTTTGATGATGAACGCGGAGCGAAAGATCGGAGCTGAGGTTCACGTCATAAAAATGCAGAACTGGCGGCGTTCGATGTGGTTCGACGAAACCGGTCAGACGTGGGTCAATCCGTCGCCGAATATGCGTTCGCTGACCGAAGCGACGCTTTATCCCGGTATTGGCTTGCTTGAAACCACGAACGTAAGCGTCGGCCGCGGGACCGATACGCCGTTCGAGGTAGTCGCCGCACCGTGGATGAACGGCCGCGAACTTGCCGACCTATTGAACGGGCGAAACCTTGCGGGCGTCAGGTTCGTATCCGTGTCGTTCACGCCGAATGCTTCGGTATTCAAAGGCGAAAAGGTCAACGGGGTCAATATAATAATTACGAACAGAGCCCGGTTCAATTCGGTGCGGACCGGATTTGAGATCGCCGCGGCTCTTAGAAAGCTTTATCCGAACAACTGGGAAGCGGATAAGTACGCACGGCTGCTGGTAAATGCGGATTATCTGGAAATGGTAAAACGCGGTGAAACGGCCGAAGCGATCGGTGAAAAATGGTCAAAAGACGTTGCGAATTTTCGCGAGCGAAGCAAGCCGTTTTTGCTCTACTGATAACGCTAAGTGCTTGAATTAATTGGCATTAAAATTGCGTTAAACACCTTGTAGTAGATCGGCCGCTTCCTTTTGGAAGTTTACAATTTCGTAACAAACTATTTATTTTCAAGGAGTTTCAAGAATTCCCGGTCAAATTTTTGTTCAGAACGATAACGAAAATTTGAATAAAACTCCAAAAACGTAAAGTTTTCTTATGGCAAGCGGTCTAGTTTCTTTTAGAAAAACATCTCAAAAAAGAGGGGAAGAAAAAATGAGGAAAAAGATTTTAGGGACAATGCTCTGGACTTTTGCGATTATCTGTACGCTGAGTCTGGCCGCATTTTCGCAGGAAATTACCGGTTCGATCGTCGGTTCGGTCCGCGACAGTGCCGGAGCTTCGGTTCCCGGTGCTACCGTAACAATTTCGGTTCCTTCGCGAAACGACGAAGTGATCCGAACGGTTACGACCAACGACAGCGGCGTGTTTTCGGTGCCGAACGTTCCGGTTGGCACTTACGCCATTACGGTCGAAGCTCCGAACTTCAAGAAATCCATCACGACCGGCGTTAAGGTCGATGTCGGCCAACGCCGCGCCACGGATATCGCACTCGAAGCCGGCGGTGTCGAAGAGACCGTAACGGTCGAGGCAAATGCGGTTGCCGTCGAACTGACAACGCCGACCGTCGGAACGACGATCACAGGCGATCAGGCCCGCGAGCTGCCGATCAACAACCGCAACTGGATCCAACTTATCACGCTGGCTCCGGGTGTTGTTAACGATCTTTCCGATCAGGTCTATGTCGGTACGGTCAACCCGGACGGACAGGCGAACACCGTTAACATTTCGGTAAACGGAGCACGCTCCAGCCAAAATACATTCACGGTTGACGGTTCGGACGTTACCGACCGCGGATCGAACATTACTATCCAAGCATATCCAAGCGTTGATTCGATCGGAGAATTCAAGGTACTTCGTTCGCTCTATCCGGCGGAATCAGGACGCAGCGGCGGCGGACAGATAAACGTTGTCACGCGTTCAGGCACGGACAGCTTCCACGGAAGCTTGTTCGAATTTGTCCGTAATGAAAAATTCAACGCCAATAATTTCTTCAACAATCGGAACCAGAATTTGGAGCGCGACGACGAGGGACGTGTGATCAGAACTCCTTTCCGCTATAACAACTTCGGCGGAACGATAGGCGGCCCGATCTGGTTCCTGAATTTCGGCGAACGCGATCCGGGCGATCCGATCTTTGCGAAGATTCCGCGGACATATTTCTTCTTCTCCGAAGAAGTTCGTCACGACATCCGTTATCCGACTTATAACTCGACCGTTCCGGATGCGGCGCTGAGGAACGGCATATTTTCGAGTGATATTTGTTTGCATGCGACAGGCACCACCTGTGACACCGTGCTTCCGGCCGGAACGCCGCTTTCCTCGATGCACGCGATCAACCCGCTTGCGCAACAATACCTGGATTACATCTACAATAATATTCCGCTTCCCGATGGTTCGGGTAGTTCGGAATATTCACTCTCTTTCCCGGCACGTAACGTTGCTAAATTCAGGCAAGAGATCCTCAAGATCGATACCAGCTTTACCGACAACTGGTCGGCATACTACCGCTACCAAAGGGACAAGATCCCGACAGAAGACGCGAACGCTCTCTTCTCAAGCGGCAGCAGCATTCCGGGTGTGTCCAATACGGTAACGGATTCTCCGGGACGCACGCATACATTCCAGACGACCTATGTTGTAAATCCGAGCCTTATTATCGAAGCCGGTTACAACTACGGTTACGGAGCGATCCTGAGTCACACAGAGGGTCTCATCGCTCGCTCCCGATCGCCGATCGAACCGCCGTTCCCGTATGTTAGGACAGGGGACCGCGTTCCGATCATATCGGGTAATGGTTTTAACGCTCTTTCCGGTTTCGGGCCGTATGACAACTTTTCGTGGAAAAAGAATTACCGCGGAAACGTGACTGCGGTTTTGGGCGACCATACGATGAAATTCGGTGTCGTTTATTCGAAATACAGAAAGAACGAAAATGCACTTGGCGGAAATAACGAAGGTCTCTATAACGGTTTCAACACACCGGGTGCGACCGCTCGTGTAAATGCCGAAGGCGAGACCGAGGCTAATGATAATGTCCGTCAGCTTTGGGCGAACTTCCTGATGGGAACGAACGCCGCCTTTACGCAGGCGAGTTATGATTACACGGCGGATCTGCGTCAAATGACATTCGAAGGTTATGCTCAGGATGAATGGCGTATTCGGCGCAACCTGACACTCTATTATGGTGTTCGTTATTCCTTCTTCGGCTCGCCGTGGGACAAGAACGGTTTCCTTTCGAACTTCGTTCCTGAACTTTACAATCCGGCAGACGCCCCGGACGTGACCGGAGCGGGCAACCGGGTTCCCGGAACAGGCAACTACTGCAACGGCATGATCGTCAACACCCAGAATTATACGACCGGCCCGGCTAACTTTAATTGTACGCCGACGCCGTCGCCGTGGGGTAAGTTCGTGATCAATGCACCGAAGAAGGACTTTGCTCCGCGTATCGGTTTGGCGTGGGATCCGTTCGGCGAAGGCACGACGTCGGTAAGAATGGGTTATGGTATCTATCATGACCAGGTACTGAACGGTACGCTTCTGCAGAACATCGGCGCCAACGATCCGTACCAGCAGACATGCTTCGTGTCGGGCATTGATATTTCGAACCCGGTTCCGGGCGGTGACTGCACCGTGGCCGCATCGAATACGGCTCCGCGTCCGCGTGCGATCCAGGCGGATTGGAAGACCCCGTACATGCAGCACTGGTCGCTCGACGTTCAGCATACATTTGGTACGAACACGCTTGTTTCGATCGGATACTACGGCTCGAAGGGCGTAAATCAGATCGGTGCTTACGAGCTTAACGATCTTCCTCCGGGATATGCGATGTCGCTTGGGCCGACGGCGTGTGCGACGGGTGCTTCGACAACTCCGACGACCTGGTGTCATGAACCGGGGACGTGGTTCACATCAACGGCCGGATCGGCCATCCTTGACCAGATCCGTCCGTTCAAGGGCTACCGCGGCATCAATATCATCACGCCGCAGTACAACTCGAATTACCACAGCCTTCAGTTCTCGGCAACGCAGCGCTTCGGCGAGAATGCACAGATCAACCTGGCATATACCTGGTCGAAGAGCTTGACGGACAATCAATCCGACCGTTCACATGCTCCTCAGGATTCTTATGATATCCGGAGCGAAATGGGACGTGCGGCATTGGACCGCCGCCATGTACTGACCGTGAACTGGTTCTATGAACTTCCGTTCTTCCGTAATGACCGCGGTATCAAAGGTGCCGTTCTCGGCGGATGGGAACTCCAGGGAATCGCCACGTATCAAACCGGACTGCCGTTCACGGTAACGACGTCTTCGTTCGATCCGGCGGGTATCGGATTTGTTCCGCAGCGTGTGGCCGGCGGACGTCCGATGCAGTTCTGCGATCCGAATGACGGCGGCCCGCAGACCGTTGATCAGTGGTTCAATACGGAATGCTTCTCGGAAAATCCGTCGACCAGCCCGACATCGACCATACCGTTCTACGGCAACATTCCCGGTTCTGCGGGACGCGGTGTTGTAGAAGGCCCGGCGATGCGTAAGGTTGACCTCACGCTTTCGAAGAACTTCCGGTTCTCCGAATCGATGAGACTTCAGCTTCGCGCAGAGGCGTATAACGTCTTTAACTGGACGAATTTCCGATCACTTAGCACGAATGTTACGTCGGCCACGTTCGGCGAGGCAATTTCGGCCCGCGATCCGCGAACGATGCAGTTCGGTGCGAAGTTCTACTTCTAACCGAAACGTTTTGTTCTTTACTTAGCAAGGTCCGGTGTTTTTCGAAAAAGAAAGCACCGGCCTTTTTCTTTTGATAATATTCTTTCTATGGAGCCGTTCATCTTAAAAAATGCCGAATTTGCCGGGACGTTGTATTCCGAGATCGGGATCAATGAAAAGGGCAGATTAACGCACGACCTCGCGGGAAAGGAGATCGACCTGGGCGGAGCGACCGTAATGCCGGGCTTTATCGACATTCACGATCACGGCGCCGCCGGTATCGATGTCAATGTGTGCAATTCTGATACGCTTCGCGACGTAGGTATGTTTTTGGTACAGCATGGCGTGACGGCGTGGATGCCGACGCTCGTTCCGGATTCGGACGAAACGTATGCGCGTGTCGCGGCGGCGATCGATGATGTGATGGCGGAGCAGGATGGCGGTGATGCCGCACGGATCGTCGGGCTTCATTACGAAGGCGTCTTTGCGAACGCGAAAATGTGCGGTGCGCTTCGGCCGCAATATTTTAAGAAGTTTTCGGGAAGCGGGTTGGATGAACTTCCGCGGCTGAGATCCGGAGCGCATATGATGACGTTCGCGCCGGAGATCGACGGCGGAGCTGAACTCGCGGCGGAACTTACGCGGCGAGGCTGGATCGCATCTATCGGTCACACGAACGCTTCGGCCGAATTGCTCGATGCGGCAAAGGCCGCCGGTGCGCGTCACATCACGCATTTTTTTAACGCGATGAGCGGCATTCATCACCGCGAACTCGGCGTTGCGGGTTGGGCTTTGGCAAACAAAGATGTCACGTTTGACATCATTGCGGACGGCCACCACGTTTGCGAGCCGATGCTCGAACTCGCGTGCAGGATAAAAACGCCGGCGAACGTTTCGTTGATCTCGGATTCGATCGCGCCGACCGGTTTGGGCGACGGCGATTTCGAAATGTGGGGCGAAAAGATAAAGGTTCGCGAAGGCATCACCGAAAACGAACGCGGAAGCATCGCGGGTTCGGTGATAACGATGCTCGATGCCGTGAAGCGTATGCGGCGGCTCGGATTTTCGAACGGCGATGTCGCGATGATGGCGTCGGGAAATCCGGCCCGGCTTTTGGGCATCGAAAAAGAATGCGGGTCGATCGAAGCAGATAAACGCGCCGATCTGGTTGTTCTTACTCCGGCCGGCGATCTTATCGCAACGTACATCGGCGGGCGAAAAGTTTTCGAAGCAATATAAAAAGGCCCCGTTTTCACGAAGCCTTTCTACTATGAATCGAACTTGCAGTTAGTTCGTTTCGGCCGGTTTTTCGCCGCCTTTCTTGTGAAAGCCGCGTTTGCCGAATTTACCTTTGCGGAATTTGCCTCGTTTTTCGGCGAATTTCGCTTTCATTTCGGCCATCTTCGCTTTCTGCTCAACGGTCAGGATATTGAACATCTGCGATCTTACCCGATGGCGTTCGACGGTCATTTTGGCCATGATGGCGGCCTGTTCGTTCGCGAGGACGGTTACAGTACCTTCGTCAAACATTCCGTTCGCGGTCGCTTCGCGCATCTTCTGACGGTTGGCTTTCATTGCTTCCATCAGCGGAGCGGTCTGTGCCTTGTTCGCCTGGCGGATGGCTTTCATCTGAGCTTTCTGATCGTCGGTCAGGTCGATGCCGCGGAACATATATCCGTGTCCGCCGCGCTTGCCGAAATGATGACGGCCCTTACGGTCCATTTTCTTCGCGCCGTCGGCGGTGACGCCTTCCGAAGATTGAGCAAAAACCATAAGGCCTCCCATTGCGAGGACGGCTGCCGCCAAAATTCCTACGATTACTTTTTTCATTGATGATCTCCTTTAGTTATTCCTTGTTCTCAAGTTTTTTACACGGCGTTTCCGCGTGTTCGTAGTTTAGACGCAGATTTTCGCGTCGCGTCTATGTGAGTTTTGTGAAGTTGTGTAAAGAAATGTAAAAACCGCCCCAAGCCGCACCTTTATGGAGTAAACTTCTTACAGTCATTATGAACAACAAGATCCTGATCATCGATGACGACGAAGAACTCTGCGAACTCGTCTCAGAATATCTTTCCGTCGAAGGCTTTGAAAGTTCAGCGGTGCATGACGGCGAATCCGGACTGAAGGAAGCACAAAAAGGGCCGTACGATCTGGCGATACTCGATGTAATGCTGCCGAAAATGAGCGGCTTTGAGGTGTTGCGAAATTTGCGTGAAGGATCGGACCTGCCGGTGCTGATGCTGACGGCCCGCGGCGACGACATGGAACGCATCATCGGTTTGGAGATAGGCGCCGACGATTATCTGCCGAAGCCGTTCAATCCGCGCGAACTGGTTGCGCGGCTGCGTGCGATATTGCGCCGTGCCAATCCGGAAACCGACGGTGAACCGGCCGAATCCATCACTGCCGAGGATGTAACGCTTTCGCCGACGCTTCGCTCGGTCGAGGTCGGCGGCGAGGCCGTTTCGCTCACGTCCGTGGAATTCGAACTTCTCGCGGCTTTGATGCGGAACGCCGGAAAGGTTTCGCGTAAAGAGGATCTGAGCGAAACTGTACTCGAACGCAGCCTTTCGCCCTATGACCGCAGTCTGGACATGCACATCAGCAACCTTCGCAAAAAGCTAGGGCCGCGCGAAGATGGTACCGAAAGAATTAAAACGATCCGCTCGGTCGGGTACATATACACCTCGAAATGAATTTGTTCGTAAAGATATTTCTCTGGTTCCTTTTGTCGAACGCGGCGATGTTCGGCCTGATACTTTTTTTGAACTGGAGCGTACAAACCGAACCGGTCGTCAGCCGATGGCAGACGTCGATCCGGAACCAGACGATGATCTATTCGGAAACGGCCGCGCAGATCTATAACGATGTCGGTGACGATGCGCTTTTGGAATTCATCGACCGGATCAAAACCACGACAACCATAACGGAGATCGATCTGATCGCGGAGGACGGAAAGATCCTGGTCGGCGAGGCCGCCGATGTAAACGGCTATTCCGAAGTGGTCGCAAGGACGTTCGCCTCGGATTCGGTGGAACTGACGTTCGGGCAGAATTACGCGCTGTCGTCTAATAAGATAGCGCTCAGCGACGGATCGGAATACGTAATGATAATTCGGTGGGAACGGCCGAACGTTCCCGCGATGTTCGGCGAATCGTGGATGCGGCTGATACGCTACGGCGTTTTGCTTTTTACGGCGCTTCTGGTTTGTTACGCGCTCGCGTGGTACCTTTCGTCACCGATAGAAAAAATGCGCTCCGCCACGCAAAAGATCGCGGCAGGCGACCTTTCGACACGCGTGGCGAAGGATGTCGGAAAACGCCACGACGAACTGAGCGATCTGGCCAATGATTTTGACGTGATGACCGAGCGGATCGAATCGCTGATAAATTCGCAGCAGCGGCTTTCGCGTGATGTGTCGCATGAGCTTCGGTCGCCGCTGGCGCGTTTGAACGTGGCGCTTGAGATCGCCAAACAGCGTTCGCCGGGCGATGTGTCACAGCTTTTGAACCGCATCGAAAAAGAATCACAGCGGCTAAATGAAATGATCGCGCGTTTGCTTACGCTGGCGCAGCTTGAAAGCGGCTCCGGCGAATACGAACGCCGCGAACTGAACCTCGCCGCGATAACGGAACAGGTCGCGGTCGATGCGGATTTTGAGGCGAGAGCCCACGGACGCTCGGTGAAGGTCATTGAAATAGCGCCGGCAAAAATTACGGGAAATGAAACGCTTGTGCGAAGCGCGATAGAAAATGTAATGAGAAATGCCGTAACATATACGGCCGAATCTACCGCGGTGACGGTTCGGCAGGAAGTCACCGGCGGCAACGCCCGCATCGTTATCGAAGACCACGGCGGCGGCGTTCCCGATGAAGAACTAAGGAAACTTTTTACGCCGTTCTACCGCATCGGCGAAGCCCGCGAAAGAAAGACCGGCGGAACAGGTTTGGGCCTCGCCATCGCCGAACAGGCGATGAAACTGCATAAAGGAACGATCACGGCGCGAAACACCGAAACCGGACTTTCCGTCGAACTCGCGTTTCCGCTCAGTTTATGATCATTTGCCCGAACGTGCGGCCGCAAACGACCGTATCGCAAGGATAACAAAGACCAGACAGACGACGCCCATCGCGATCTGTGCGATGACCGCCGCGGTTAATTCAAGCGAACCTATCTTTTGAACCAACCGTGCGGCGACGGCGATAAAGCCGAGAAGTGCGACGACCACCGAACCGTGCATTAGATGTTTGCGCAGGTTTTCGTTCGCCCGGCCGAGAGCTCCGAACAGGATCATCAATACGCCGAAGACCGCCGGGATCAAAGCCGTAACACTTGTCTTACCGTCCGTAATGCTGACGATATAACCGATGATCCCGATCAGGACTAGAAGCGAGCCGAAATAGATCGACATTAATGGCATTCGTATTTACCTCGAAAATTGATATTGTGAAA
The DNA here is from genome assembly GCA_965651435.1 of uncultured bacterium. Classification (GTDB taxonomy): domain Bacteria; phylum Acidobacteriota; class Blastocatellia; order Pyrinomonadales; family Pyrinomonadaceae; genus OLB17. The sequence continues at coordinate 36,728 of CBFGSN010000002.1, forward strand.
AATTTATCTGGTTTCAATCTATCAAAGTTCCGAGGTAAATACTAAACCCCGCTTCAATCCACAGCGTTCGGGAATTTCTTGTTAACAGCTGATTTTATATCGGCGGCCTTTGCGGCATCTGCCTTTTTGAGCAGTTCGTAATATTTTATCGCGCTCGGCCTGTCCGATGTCTGTATCGCAGTTTTGCAGAGCATACTGAGCGATACCGGATTATTCGGGTTCAGGACCAGATCTTTTTCATACGCCGCTTTCGCCTTGTCGTATTGGCGGGTATGAAAATACGCATCGCCCAGATACTCGACCGGCGTGCTCCATTCCGGCGCATTTTCGGCGGCTCTGGAATAATACGGGATCGATTCGTGATACTTTCCGTCGTTGTAAAATGAATTTCCGACACCCAAAAGCGCGTCGGCATTCTTCGCGTTCTTTGCCAGCAGCTTATTGTAATAGACCCTTCCTTCGGCAAACTGGTTATGCCGAACCAGATAATCGCCGATCCGCCGTATCGATGTTTCGTTGTCGGGAGCGAGTTTCAGATAGCGTGCATAATACTCATACGCTTCGTCCTCTTTTTTCTGCAGGTCGAGCGACCGTGCGATGCCGTATATGGCACCGGATCTATTCGGATCAAGTTCGAGGGCTTTCCGATACGATATCTCAGAACTCGCATAATTTTTCAGGTCGAACTGTACGGCGGCAATTTTGTAATGGACATCCGCGTCGTTCGGATCGAGACGTCTGGCATTTTCATAATTCGGCAGTGCTGCGTTCAGGTCCTTCAGCATCACATGTGCGTTTCCCAGCCAAACGTATGACTTTACGTGTGCCGGTATTAACTCGGTCGCCCGGCGAAAAGTTCCGACAGCTTCGGAATATTCCTTCAGATTGTATTTGCATAGACCAAGGTTGTAGTGTGCAAGGCCGATGTTATTCTGCGAGGACGGGTAAGTTGCCGCCGACGCAAAACTTACGGCGCAGGCCTTGAAGTCCTTGTTCTTGAATTCCGCCAGGCCTTTGTCAAAGGCGGCCGCGAAATCCTGCGCGGAGGCGAAAGCGGAAAACGATCCGACAGCAACTAACGTAAAGAATAATGTCTTAAATTTCTTCATTTTGAACTCCTTGGGCGAAAGTATAAAAATGCGGCGGTAGCGATCCGCCGCCTTATATTGATTCGCAGAAAATAACCGGAAAACGGGTCATTATGTCCTGAGTTCGTCGATCATCTCGGCTATCTTTTGTTCCAAGTGATCCGTTATGCGGGCATAATCGGCGTCGGTATATTCGCCGTGCTCTTCGCCGAGAACGTCTTTTGCGTAGAACGCTTTGCCGATCTTGATCTTCACTTTCGCAAAGCGGATCCGCCACGAATTACGCGGCCAGACCTTGTACAAACCATCAAGTGCGACGGGCACGATCGGCACGTCGAGTTCGCTGGCGAGTATCGACGCTCCGCGTTTGAACTCGTGAAGTTTTCCGTCATAGGCACGCTGGCCTTCGGGGTAAATGTTCAGAATGTGCCCGTTGCGGAGTCCGACGGCACCGGCCTTCATCGCCTTCATTAGCTGCACGTCCGGATCGACCCGCACGACGCGAAGCAGATCGCCGAGCCAGCTCATGAACGAGCCTTCGAAAAATTCGATCGCGCCGACGTGAAATGTTTTAACGAAAATCTCGAACGGATAATTTGAGGTGAGGACGAACGGATCGAGAAAGCTCTGGTGATTCGGGCAGATGATAAAACTCGGCGGTGCGCCGTTTTCGCCGCGGCCGCCCGGAAGTTCGCGCATTTTTTCGAGTTCTTCGATGCCGGAAACTTCGAGCCGGAACGCGATGCGGCAGAACAAGTTGAACGTTCGATAAACAAAGAAAGCGAACGGCCCGAAGATCGGACGCGGTTTCAGGATCGGCTGAATTTCGGGTAGCGTTTCGTCGGCCGTGCGGACAAGCTTTCCCCAGTTCACATCAACGGCCGATTCGATATCGCCGGCGTTCGCGGAAAGAAGTTCGCTGCCTTTTCCGTATTCGTTCACGAGCCCGATGGCGTCGCTGACGGTCAGGGCTTTTGCGGCTTCGTCCGCGCTTAGGTCTATGCCGAGTGCGGATTCGAGTGCGGCAAATACTTCCGCGCGGCCGAGCGAATCCAGACCCAGGTCGAGTTCGAGACTCATTTTTGGATGGAGCGGTTCTTTTGCGTCGGCGTTCTTTCCGATCGCGGCGGCGACGATCTTTCCGGCCGGCGTTTCCATCAACGAGCGGTCTTCGGATGACAGTTCGAGAGCTTTTTGCGGTTTCGCTTTTTTATCGGCAAAGCCGCTCTGTTCGAGTTCCTTTTTTAATTCGAACCGTTTTATTTTTCGGGTCGCCGTTCGCGGCAGCGGTTCGGCGTGGATGACATATTCGCGGACGCGCTGATATTCGGGAAGCGAACGGCCGAGGTCGTCGAGTTCATAACGGATCGCTTCGCGCGAATTGGCGATATTGTTGGCTTTCAGATATTCGAAATCCGGAACGACGACACCGACGAGCTTTTCGGCGCCGGCG
>CBFGSN010000003.1:0-37209 GCA_965651435.1 uncultured bacterium
TCTGACGCTCGAATGATACACTTTCCTGTCGTCAAATTTAGAAAATAACGAAGAATCTTCTATTTCCGCACAAACAAAAAAGGCCTCCGTGAATGTTCACAGAAGCCTTTTAATGTTCCGATATTTTTGCTTGTCAGGCGGCGATGACGCCGGATGCCTGTTCTTTTTCTTTCATCATCTGGAAAACCTCGGCGGCGACTTCGATCGCTTTGTCGATGTCGGCTTCGGTATGAGCTGTCGATATGTACCAAATGCCGCGGCCTATTATGCGGATGCCGCGGTCGAGCATAGCGCGTGTGAAAACGGCATATTTTGCTCCGTCGCTTTCTAAACAATCACGATAATTCGTAAGCTTTTTACAGCTTGTGAAAGCAAGATGCGTCATCTGGCCCGGGCCGCTCAAAAGCACTTCGTGTCCGGCTTTCACGGCGGCCGAACGGAGCCCTTCCTGCAAACGCAGTCCGAGCGAACGCAGCCGCTCGTACAATTCCGGCCCGCCCGATTCCAAAATATCGATGGTCGCAACCGCCGCCGCGATCGAAGGATTATTGCTGTTATAGGTTCCGGCGTGCATGACGGTTCCGTCCGCCATCAGATCCATGACGCGGCGTTTTCCGCCCAGAAAACTGATCGGAAACCCGGATGCCATCGCCTTTCCGAAAGTAGCAAGGTCCGGCACGACGCCGTAAAATTTCTGAGCTCCGCCGAGCCCGAGTCGAAATCCGGTAATTATCTCATCAAAGATCAGCACCGCCCCATTTCGGTCACAAATATCGCGCAATGCCTGCAGATAGCCTTCGGCCGGTTCGATGCAGCCGTTGTTGCACATGATCGGTTCGGTCAAAACCGCGGCGATGTCGTCGCCGTGCTCCGCAAAAGCTCGCTCGACCGCGGCGATGTCATTCCACGGCAGAACGATTATTTCATCGAGAACGCTGTCGGCCTGTCCCTGTGTTTCAAGGATACGCTCCGGCGCGTTCATGTCGCCGGCGGCCTCCTTTGACGGGTGCTGGCTGATCAAAACGTTATCGAACCACCCGTGATACTGGCCTTCGAATTTTATGTATTTTTTTCGTCCGGTAAAACCGCGGGCCAGGCGTAATGCTGCCTGCACGGATTCGGAACCGCTGTTGCTGAAGCGAATAAGTTCGGCACACGGAATAAGGCTTTTTATCTTTTCCGCGAGTTCGAGTTCCAACATATGCTGGCCGGCAAAAAGCTGTCCTTTCTCGGTTTCTTCCGCCACTCGGCCGATCACTTCCGGATGCGAGTGCCCAAGCAGCATCGGCCCCTGGCTGAGCGTGAAATCGAGATATTCATTTCCGTCAACGTCGTATATCAGTGAACCCTTGCCCTTGGTAAAGAAAAGCGGATGCGGCGACCCTGCCATTCTGAAATGACTGCTGACGCCGCCCGCCATTGATTCGCGCGCCCGTTCGTATAATTGCCGTGACTTTTCGTAACTTCGCATATAAATGTGGTAGCTCCTTCATAATTTCCGCGCGAAATACACAACGACCGTCCTTTTTTCGAACTACAAAAAGGCGGTGCTGAAGATGTTGTGTTCTCTCGCGGTACTTCTTCTAAAAGATGGTGTCTTTGTCCAAAGGAAAAAGAGGTTTTCGGATATGTTCGTAACTAAACTTGCTCAGATCGACCGCCGAAATGCCCGGCGAATTCACCAGTATTACTTCACCCGCGATCGGTTCGTACGCCGACCGGAATGCGACTGCCGATTTCAGCGCGATGATCTTTTCATTAGCCGGTTCGATGCCGACCGAACGCAGCTGCTCCAGATTCCACGGCGGCATTTTCAGTTCGGTAAGCACGATCTTGATGCCGTTCGCATGAATGACGACGGTTCGGCCCATATTTTCGATGATGCCGTCACGCATCGGGCCGCGGTTGCGAAAAACGCCGTCTGTTATTTTTATGACATCGCCCGTAAGCCGAACAGGTTCGCCGTGAAGGCGATCGACCTTTCCGCCGACCTCCAATTCGACCCGCGCACCGACACCGGCATCGATCGCCTTCGCCACGGATTCCGCATCGGCGATGATGACAACGGCGCCGTCTGCCTTCTGAGCGATCAGCTCGTGCAGGATGAATGTGCTGTCGCCGGGCGTTCCGGCTCCGATATTATCGCCGACATCGGCCAGAATAACGGGATGCGATGAACTCGAAACGGCCGCCGAAACCGCTTCGGAAACGCTCGGAAGGTCAAGAACGAATTCGCCGCGCAGCTCCCACATCCGTTTTGCGATCGCATCGGCGTGCCGCCGCGCAAGTTCCGCATCGTCGTCGGTTATCACGACAACGCTCGGGCCGATCTCCGGAACATCCGAATACGCGAAGCCGCCCGAAACGGTGATCGAAAGCACGCCTTCCTCACTTTCTGCGGCATGCGCCATTTCGATCAGCTCCTTCATCGGCTGCTGATCCGAATACTGTGTATTCGGCACGACGACCATCGGCGGTTTGGCGATGGCGGTGACGGGGTTAATTTCCCGGCGGATCGCCTTGACAAGCAGATCGGCCGCTTCGTAACCGCGTTCTACTTGATCGATATGCGGATAAGTGTCGTAACCGACGATGATATCGGCCGTCCGGGCCATCTGCTCCGAGATGTTCGCGTGAAGGTCGAGCGTGACCGCGACCGGTACATCGCCGGCAAATTCATTGAATTTCGAAAGGATATATCCGTCGCCGTCTAACGACGGTTCGGACACCATGGCACCGTGCAGCGTGAACAAAATGCCGTCAATATCGCTGTTCCTTTCAAAAGCCGTTCGCACGATGCCGATCATTTCATCCAAAGCGGCTGCCTGGACCGGCCCGGTCGAAACGCCCCAGGCCCAAAGCGTCGGGACCATCTCAAACCCGAATTCTTCGGACGCGCGGATAAAACCTGCCATCTCGCTTGTCGTCCCGCGAAGTTCGTCGATCACCGGCTGACCTTCAAGATATATGACGCTCTTGAACGAATCTATATCCGTTGGGATGTTCGAGAATGAATTCGATTCGTGATAAATGCCGCCGACAAGGATCTTCATCTGTCTTAATTCGCCCCGATCAATTCTTTGGTTATGGACGTTATATTGATGTCCGAAACTGACGACCCGCCGCCCGAATTCGCCGCCGTGTCTTTCAGCCCGTGGCCCGTGAGAACGCAGACGGCTCTTTCATCATCGGAAACCATTCCCAACGAAACCGCCTTTCGATATCCGGCGACGGAGGTCGCTCCGGCCGGTTCGACGTAAATGCCTTCTTCTTCGCACAATGACCGCTGCACTGAGCGGATCTCATCGTCGGAAACCGTCACGCCGAATCCGCCCGAATCTTTTACCGAAAGCAGTGCTCGCGTCGCATCGATGTCCGTCTGAACCGCCAAACCGCTGATCGATGTCGTCGTTTGAACTTCCGTTGCAGAAGAACTGCCGTTCGCAAAGGCGGTTACAACCGTATCGTTAAGTTCGGGCTGAACCGCAGCAAGTTTCGGTACCTTTGCGATGACGCCGTTTTGCTTCAGATCCGCGAAACCGCGTCCGATGGCCGAGAGCAATCCGCCGCCGCCGACCGGAGCGAAAACGACATCCGGAGCCTTGCCCAGTTGTTCGACGATCTCATACGCTATCGTTTTGACGCCTTCCATTCCCTCGGGCGAATATTTGTATGCCGATATTACAAGACGCGTTCCGCTCTCTTCCGCAAGTTCTTTAAGACGGTCAAATATCGGAGCCGAAAGTTCGCTCGAGATGCCGAAATCTTTTACGCGAAAAACTTTCGCACCGTAGATCAGCATTTGCTTCAGCTTGTTTTCCGGCGTGATCTCATTAACAAAAAGCAGGCACCGCAAACCATACCGCGCCGCGTATGCCGAAAGCGCCGCACCCGTGTTCCCGGACGAAGTCGCGATGAAAGCTCCGATGCCGGCCGCCTTTATCAAAGCCATTTCGGTCGCCGCAAACCGATCCTTGAAAGATCCGGTCGGGTTGAGCTGCTCCATCTTAAAATAGAGCGAGCTGAAACGATCGCTTTTAACAAGCGGCGTATTGCCTTCGCCAAGACCGCGTATTTCGACATTTTCCGGCAGTGGCAGATATCTGCGGTATTTGTTTAGCATCAAATTCTATTCAGCCAGGACCCAAGCCCTGTTGAACCGCGCCCAACGGATCGCCCGGCCCCTTTTGTCGGGAAGCTGTTCCATCCAAACCGCCACAAAATTTCCGTCGCGGTCCTGCGTGATTCCCGGATACGATATCTGCAGATCGTGATAGGCTTTCTGAACACCGTTGATATCGGCGACGTTTTTCGGCTCCGACCACGTACGGCCGCCGTCCGCGGATATAGCAACGCTCAACGGATGACGCTCGCGCGGCGAATTGTTCCAGATAACGATGATCTCTTCGGGCTTCTGGTCCAAACGCCACAGCGACGCCGGAATATTATGACCATAGAGTGCGCTCGGAACCGGCTTTGACCAAGTCTTGCCGCCGTCCGTGCTGCGGGCCTCGTACATATGATCCGTTCCGCTTCGAAGCAGCGTATATAGATCGCCGTTCGCAAGTTCGACGACCGCCGGTTCGCCCAGGCCGTTCGTCGCAAAAGGCGTTACCTTTTGCGCCACCGTATGAAGATTAAAATACGGCGTCCAGTTGATGCCGTCGGTCGAACGCATTACGCCCGAGATCAGATCCATTTCGCCCTCGGTTCGCGCCGGAATGCCGCCCGACTGTGCCCATCGGTCATAGCCGCCGGGCATCACAAGCGTTCCGTCTTTCAGCTTTACTCCGAGATGCCGCTTGCTGACGAGGTAATTATATTCCGACTTTATCTCGACCGGTTTCGTCCATGTTTTTCCGTCGTTTTCGCTGACCGCCGCCCATGTGTATATTTTCGTTATCTTGTTCGGCGGAACGACCGACGACGAATAGACAAATATCTTCCCGCCGTCGATAAGTATTGACGGATCGCCGTCCGAAAGGCCGTCGTTATCGATTATCGTAAAAGCATCGCCCCATGTTCTGCCGTTGTCGGCGGAGAGCGAACCCATTATCCGGGCGAATTTTATCCCGCCTCCGCCGCGGCTCCAAACCGTCAGAAGCTTTCCGCTCGATGTGCGTGCAATGACCGGATAGGCGTGCCTATCGCCCGAATGAGACGGAGCCCGGACGGTTCCCTTTTCAAAGAACGGCGCGTCCGAGGGCTGTGCCGCCGCACCGAGCGAAAGTAACGTCAGGACCGCGCCAAGACATATAAGATCAAGAAATTTCTTCATCATTCCGACGGTTCTATTCGGTCTTTCCTTTCAATATCTTATAAAGATCATCGATCGTAAATCCGCCCTCGTTGACGCGTGCGATCAGTTCCTGTTCGGAGCGTCGGACCTCGGCGATCTTATCGGGAAGTTCGTCTATCCGTTCTAGCGGAACCTGCACGACGCCGTTGATATCACCGTGAATTATATCGCCGGGTCGAACCGTCATTCCGTGAATCTGCACGGCGACGCCTACGCGGGCGATGCGGCAATATACATGGCTCGGCGAAACGCCGGCGGCGAACGTATGAAAATTCAAAGCTTTTACCTCTTCGAAATCCCGCACGTTGCAGTCCGTGACCAGACCGATCGCGCCAAAATTTTTCACAAGCGTCGTCATAACATCGCCGCTGTGTGACGCGAATTCCCGGTAACCGCCGATCTCCTGCAGAACCAGAACGACCGGTTTGGGGCTCGCTTCGATCGCCTCATAGAATTTGATCGTGATGTCGGCATCGCGCGGCTCCATTTTCGTGACCGTTTCCATTTGGGCGGTCACGGCGTAACCGACCATCGGGCCAAGTTCCGGATAAAGACATTTGACCGCGTTCGAAGTAAAGTTTTCCGAACCGGGTCGAACGTCAAGTGTTTCGATCGCGTTGCAAACGGTCGGCGTGTCGATCGTTTTTAGAAAGGAAATTATATCACTCATATTTTTATATTATTTTAAGGTCGTTCGTGCTTCGGCAAAACGCAGGCGGCCGCCGTTCGCGACGTGCAGCCCCAAAAACGTCAGGCCAAAGATCTTGTCCGTTTTTACCCGGACTGATTCGTGTCCATTGATCGAAATATCGGCGGTGCTTGCCGCGGCATTGTAACGAACTGCTATTTCCATCGTTTCACCCGGTTTAAACGCAACCGGATACTCGCTTTCTTTTCCGATCCGCTGCGAAAGGTAATTGAACTCGGTCGTTCGGCGGTTGTTCTGCTGCCGTGTTCCTTTTCCGGCGGCGACAAAGGCCTTTCCGTTCGAAATACGCACGCGCACGACGCCTTCGTCCGGATCGCGCGGCGATAAAAGACTGTTTCCGAAAAGCACATATGCGTCCGGTTTATCGGCCTGGACCTTTACTCGCACTTCGCCGTCGGCCACAAGCGGAATATTCCGCACGATGCCGGTCGGATTTTTGTTCAGCCGATGTTGGTATATCTCCAGCCAGAGCGTGTCGCCCTGAAGCACATATTTTTCGGTCGCGGCGGCCGCTTCCTTTCCGGGATCGATCGTATGCCAGCCGGTTCTGCCATCGCGAAGATCGGCAATATCATTCTTTTCAAGTATCCATGAAAGGCTAACGCGCGCGAACGTCGGTCGGTTGTGTCGCGACCAATTGCCTTTGTTATACGAGATCGCAAGATCGCCTTCTTTCGTTTCAGCCAAATAGGAATAGGTGACATGCGGGATCGAAGCCTTCGGATCGCTGGTAAAATCCGTAAAATCGACCTCACGCAGCCCGCGAAATGTTTTGCCGTCACGCGTCAACCCGACAACAAGGCTTTGCCGGGCGTAATTGGAATGGACGTGCGCGTTCCAAGCGACAGCGATCTCGCCGCTTTTTAGCCGGAGCATCGTCGCGGGCGAATTGCTTGACGGCAGAATCGATTCTTCGGCCGGTGACCACGTGGCTCCGCGGTCGGTTGAGAACGATTGCCACAAAAATCCGGTCTGTGCGCGGATCAGCATCCACAGGCGTCCGTCCGGAAGTTCGACGAGCGTCGGTTCGCTTGCGCCACTTTCAAAACCGCCGCCGCCTGTTCGCAGAACGCTTTCCGAACGTTTCCAATTCTTTCCGTCATCGTCCGAATAAAGCACCGACACCGCGAATTGCGACCGAACATTCGTCAGGAAACAGAACGGGTAAACGATCCGTCCGTCGCGGAGCTGTTCCATCGAAAGGATGTCGCCCTGATAACGTTCGCCGGTAGGCATCTTAACGGCATCGCTCCAGGTTTTGCCGCCGTCTTCGGAACGCTGAATGAACACTTCGCTGAGCGACTTTTCCGGCGTGCCTGTTTCGTAATCATAACCGCTGTAGCGCACGAAATTATGCAGTATCGTACCGGCCGCGGTTTGACGAATGTTATGCGACAAGAGGGAATATTCCTTTGTTCCCTGTTGAAGAACGCGGCCTTCGCCCCAGGTTTTTCCGCCGTCGCTTGAGCGTCGAACGACCAGCCGCGAGATCGACCACATCGATTCCGAAAGATAAGGAGCCTCGGGTTCGGTCGTGACCCAGAGCAGGTCGCCATTCTTCATTACACCGATCGGGCCGCTTCGCGTCGCTCTGTGTCCGAGGTCCAACGTGAAACGTTCCATTTTACCGAAAACCGGTACGGAAGCTTTTACCGGTGCCGGATGGGCAAGTTGGGCTGCCCCAAAAGCCAAACCTGCCAATCCGCCGGAAGCGACGAGAAAACCCCGCCTGCCTATTTTGTTTTTTGTGTTCATAGTTCCTTATTTAAGAATAGTACGAATTGAATGAAACCGGATCTTGCCGCCGCCGGCGACAAGCAATCCGACGAATGTTAGTCCGATGATCTTTCCCGTTTTTAATTCGACGGCCGCGCCGCCGTTTACAGAAACCTTCGCCGTATCGTCCGCGGCCGTGTATCTGACCGAAACTTTCAACTCTTCGTTCGGCTCGAAGCCCCGCGGATATTCGATCTCTTCGCCGATGCGGTGCGAGGGATAAGAGTATTCCGTTGTCTTGCGGTTATTCTGCAGACGCTCCGGCTTTCCGGCGGCGGCGTATATCTTGTTTCCGCTGAACCTTAGCCGCAGGCACGCTTCGTTTTCGTCACGCGGCGACAAAAGGCTGTTCCCGAAAAGCAGGAACGCATCACCTTTCGGCACTTTTACGGCCAGCCGTATCTCGCCGTCCCAAACCAATGGAACGTTGCGGATAATTCCGGTCGTTTTTGTGCTGCGGCGGTGCTGCTCGATCTCAAGCCAAAGCTTATCGCCCTCGAGAACATAGCGTTCTGTCGCCGTCGAAAGTTTCGGGCCCGGATCGATCGTATGCCAGCCGGTCCGCCCGCTGCTGAGATCGGCAGTGACATCTTTGGCCGTTATCCAACCTTTGTTGACGACGGCCATTGTCGGCCGATTGTGCCGCGACCAATTTCCTTTGTTGTACGATACGGCAATGTCGCCAGCTTTTGTTTCCGCCAGAAAAGCATACGTCGTATGCGGGATCGACGCTGCCGGATCGTCCGTGAAATCGGTAAAATCTATCTCACGCAATCCGCGGAAATTCCGTCCGTCGCGCGTTAGGCCGAGAAGCAAGGTCTGCCGGGCGTAGTTCGAATGAACATCGTCATTCCACGCGACCGCGATCTCGCCGCTGCTTAACCTGAGAGCTGTCGCCGGAGCATTGCTCGACGGCAGCATAGATTCTGTCGCGGGCTGCCATGTTTCGCCGCGGTCGTCGGAAAATGATTCCCACAGGAAGCCTGTCTGCGAACGGATCAACATCCAAAGCCGCCCGTTCGGAAGTTCAACAACGGTCGGTTCGCTCGCGCCGCTTTCGAAACCGCCGCCGCCTGTCCGCAGAATGCTTTTCGAACGCGTCCAAGTATGCCCGCCGTCGTCGGAATAACACGCACTGACGGCAAACTGTGACCGCACGTTCGTCAAAAAGCAGAACGGATAAACGATCCGGCCGTCGCGAAGCTGTTCGAACGACAGAACGTCACCGTGATAGCGTTCACCCGTCTCAAGCTTTTTCGCCGCCGTAAATGTTTTTCCGTTGTCGGACGAATGCTGAAAATACAATTCCCGAAGCGACCGTTCCGGGCTTCCGGTTTCATAATCGTATCCGGCGGAACGCGCGAAAATGTGCAAAATGTCGCCCGATTTCAAACTCATCAAACCGAACGACATCACGGAATATTCATCGGTTCCGCGCTCCAGTATCTGAGCTTCGCCCCAGCTTTTGCCGCGGTCGGACGAACGCCGCATCGCGAGCCGCGAGATACGCCACATCGACGGCGAAAGATATGGTGCTTCCGGGCCGGTGGTTATCCATAACAGATCGCCGTTCTTGAGCGCGGCGACCGGACCGGAACGCGGCGCGCGAAACCCGAGGTCGAGCGTGTACCGAAACGGCCGTTCGACCTCTGATGCCGGCTGAGTGACCGCATCCGCCGAGCCTCCGAAAACCCTCGGAGCACCGAACGCCAAAGCCGCAAGGCCGCCCGAAACTTTCAAAAACTCTCTTCGCTTTAATTTATCCGCCATAGATATTTCGTATCAGGTGATCGTCCAACCGCCGTCGATGACAAGATTATGCCCATTGATATGACGCGCCGCATCGGAACACAGAAAAGCAACGATCCCGCCGATCTCCTCGGGTTCGATCAGTTCTTTTTGCGGCATCGGCGCGAGCATGATCTTACTTATTACCTCATCTTTTGAGATCCCGTGAAGCTCCGATTGGCTTTCGATCTGCCGTTCCACCAGCGGCGTCCGAACATATGCCGGCGAAACCGCGTTGACCGTCACGCCGCTTTCGGCGGATTCGAGGGCCGCCGTTTTCGTCAATCCGATAAGTCCGTGTTTCGCCGCGATATATGCCGATTTGAATTTCGAAGCAACGACCGAATGGATCGATGCTATATTCACGATGCGTCCCCAACCGTTCGCTTTCATCGACGGCAGAAATTGTCGGGTGCAAAGAAACGCGCCGCGAAGCATTACATCCGACAGTTTATCCCACTGTTCCAACGGAAACTCTTCGATGGAGCTTACATACTGCAGTCCGGCGTTATTGACCAAAATATCCGCTCCGCCGAATTCATCCAGGACAAATGCTCCCAACCGTCGGATATCGTCCTCCGACCTCAGATCCGCCGCTACGGAGACCGCGGTGCCTCCTCTTTCATTTACCTTTTGCGTTTCTGCATCGAGCAGGTCGGTTTGGACGTCAACCAGACAAACGCTGATGCCGGTTTGTGCCAGCGAATTCGCAACCGCCGATCCGATCCCGCCGGCGGCCCCGGTAACCACGGCGGTCTTTTTGTCCGGAAGATCCCGCGTCATTTGCCGGTCGCACTCTCTGTCAAAATATCGCGTAAGACAGGTTCGAGTGCATCCGCGAAGAGCGTAAAACCGAGGTCCGTCGGGTGAACGCCGTCCACCGTCGAATTTCCATCCGGTCCATAAAGCGATTCGCCCTCTACGTAATGAAGACCTGTGATACCTTCTTTCTTGAGCTTGGAGAATTCAGCAGCGAGCAGTCTGTTCTTGGTATTTACTCCGCGCTTAACGGCCGGATTCCATAAAGCCTGTGAATACATCGGATTTTCGACGATGACGATCGGCGTTGTCGCGTGTTGTTTGCGGATGGTTTTTACCAGCGGACGCGTTCGCTCGCGGATCTCATTCGGTTTCATGTTCGGAAGGCAATCGATAACAAATACCGACGCATCGATCTCCGCGATCACGTCCGCCATCGCCGGTTCCATATGACACAAGCCGGAAAATCCGAGGTTTACGACAGGCATATCCAGACGCCTGCCAAGCTGAGCGACGTACGTCATTCCGGGCCGCGAGGACGCGCTCCCCTGTACGATGGAACTGCCGTAAAAAACGATGGGTTTACTTATGTCGGTATCCAGGGCTTTGCCGAACTTCGAATCTTTCGGCACGCCGATCTCGAGCTTTTCGATGCCGTTATAGCTCGGCAGATAAAGGCGGAACTCCCGAAGTTCCTTCGACAATCCGCGAAGGAACGTCTGCGTCGTATCGACGCCGCGCTTCGGAGTTTTTGTCGCCGCCCACATCCATTCGCCGTTATTACGAACATACAGATCCAATCCCGCAACACTCATCGACGACAGATACGGCGTGTATATACTCGGATTCCGCAGTTTCCATTTGACCACGATCATCGGAGCATCGGTCGCGAACGTAACGCTCATTCCGGCCGAATTCAGACTTCGTTTCCAAACGCCTTCGGGCACCGTTTTTTCCGCCTTTGACGGCAGCCGGTCATACGGCGTATTCGTGTCGACGTAACCGCGGCCATCGATCCCAAGAACGGTCGCGTCATACCAGGTTACCTCGATCCTTTGCTGTGCAGTTATCGAAACCGAGAAAAGCGCCAATAGGGTGAAGAGTATTCCGTATTTCATTATTCGTTCCATGATCTGCGGTGCGGAAACGGGACGCGAAAATAGTTCACACGTCAAATTTCCGCAAAAATATTGATGCCTCCTTAACTTCTTCGTCAGTGAAACTTCGGTCGGGCGGCCTAACCCAACGCTGTGCTCGGCCGCTTGCTTCCAGCATCGCCCGCCAAAAGGCATGCGACCATTTCCTAAAGAAAACAATGTCGTAATCCTGAATGATCTCGACCATTGCCGCTTCGTCGTCGCGGACATCCGCTTCGGCAAACTTTCTTGCAACGGCCGGAGCGAACGTCGAAAGCGTGCTGTACCACGCCTTCATTCCGTACGGCCGATACATCAAATAAGATCCTTTCTGACCGCCGGCGAAAATATTTATCCGATCGCCGAAACGTTCGAAAACATCCCGTGAATACATCGGCTCATATTCTTCCTTATACGCGGCAACGGACGGAATTTTTACTAGCCGTTCCAAAAGCGGCATCGGGATCTGGCGGTGAAGGACTACGGACGGCGGTCCGGCCGCCGCGATCTTTTGAAAATGCTCGACCAAAAGATCCTCCGTTCCGAAATCCGGAAGGTGCACCTGCACCGCATCGGCGCCTAGTTCTTTCGAATATTTTGCGTATTCGACCGCCCGGCCCGTCCACCACGGCCCGGTCGCCGTTATCGTCAACCCGCGTCCGGCAACGCCTTCGACCAAGGCCCTCGTCAACTGTTTGATCTCGTCGTATGAGAGACGGGTGTAACGGTTGTTGCCCGACGTCAGCGAAAACGCTTTGCAGCCGGCCTTTACTCCGCTTTCGATGATGTTCTTAAATCCTTTCAGATCGATCGAAAAGTCACGGTTGTAAACCGTCGGCACCGAGCAAACCGGCCCTTTTAGCCTCGCTCGAAACTCTTCCGGCGACACGGACGAAGGAGTGCTTCGCAACAGCGCTTCCGGCCGGATCACCGCCGGCATCGCAAGCCCGGCTCCGAGAGCTTTCAATAATGTTCGGCGATCCATACGGCCGCGTGAACTTTCCGTTTTCTTCATAATGCTTTGACGGCGGACGTTACTGTTTCTTCAGCGGCCACGGTTCGTTCAGGTTGTTCAGGTTCACCTTATCATCCGTCCGTTGCTGCCAGGCGTTGATCTTTTCGGTCAATTCTTTGATCTTGGCCTTATGCTCGGGCCGATAGTACAGATTGACCATTTCCTTCGGATCGGTATTCAGATCGTACAGTTCGCCTTCTCCGACGGCGCTGAGCGTGAGCTTCCATTTATCGGGAGTGATGACGGTCCGCTGATAATAAACGTGGTCTTCCCAGGATTTCCCGTTCGGTACATAGAGCGCAAAATTGCTCTCTACGACGACATCGTTACTGGGCCAGTCGGCCTTTTGCTCAAGGAACGGCACCCAGCTTTCGCCCTGCAGGTGTTTCGGGATCGGCTGATCCAGCAGGTCGAGCAGCGTCGGAACCAGATCCACCTGACTGACCGGACGGGTCACCCGAGAGCTTCCGTTTCGCATATTCGGAACGCTAAGCAAAAGCGGAACCTTTATCGATTCTTCGTAGGTGACCGTTTTGCTCATCAATCGGTGGTCGCCTAGCATTTCGCCGTGATCGCTGGTAAAAACGACGATCGTATTTTCATCCAGACCGAGCTGCTCCAACCGGTCGAGAACGCGTCCGACCATTTCGTCCGCCAGCGTGATCAGCCCGTAATAACGCGCCTTGGTATCTTTCAGCTCCTCGACCGAACGCGGATACGCGAGCGGAAATTCGCCTCGCATCAATCCGACACGCCACACGCGCTTTTGATATGCGACCGTCGGGTCCATGTCCGCAAAGAAACTATCGGGAATCTCCATTTCGTCACGGTCATACATATCATCGTTGACATTGATGATCGGCAGTTTCGTGTGGTCCGCGAACGGATGCGGTTCGAAGATGTTCAGGAAAAGAACGAACGGCTGATCTTTGTGCCGCTCCATAAAATCGACGCCTTTTCGAGCAATGTAGGCGGCCTTGCTTAGTTCCTTCGGCAGCCTGATCGTCAGGTCGCGCGTATATCCGCCGCCGCGCAGATCCGGCTTTATTCCTTGTTCACGAAGGAATCGCTGGTATTCCGATATCTTCGGTGAATTTATCGTCGCATCAAATTCGTCTATTCCGCGCGGCAGCGTCAATTCCCTGCTGAGGTGCCATTTTCCGAAATAGCCGATGACATACGAATCATCGGTTAGCATCTGGCTCAGTATCGGAACTTCGGGATCGAGGGGAATGTCGTTTTCCCAGGTTCCGTGAGTGTGCGGATAAAGCCCTGTGTAGATGCTCGCCCGCGAAGGCGAACAAAGCGGCTGCGTCACATAAGCCGAATCGAATATAAAACTTCGCCCGGCCAATTTATCCAGATTCGGTGTTCTGATCTTCGAATTGCCGTAGGCTTTCATCGTATCGACGCGCTGCTGATCCGTAACGATGAACAGCAGGTTCGGCTTCTTCGCTGGCGCCTGTCCGGCAGCCGCGATGCATGCGGAAAGCAATACAACGGCGGCGATCAAAAAATGTGAGCTTTTTGAGTATATTTTCATACTGAGAAGATAAAAGGAATTGTGGAAAATTAGCTGATCTGACTGCGCGGCACTTCGCTTCGCTTCGCCCACTTTAGCCACGAATTACTGAGACGTTTTACGATGTCCGGATGTTTTGACGAAAGATCGTGCGTCTCGGTTCGGTCGGCTTCCATATCATAAAGCTCCCACTTTTTAGCCGTGACGCCCCAAACGAGTTTCCATTTTCCGATGCGGTATGCCCGCGAACCGTACAGGAACCAGCCAAGCTCGCGGTCCTTTTTGAATTTTTCTCCGTGAATTATCGGAAACAGCGACTTTCCTTCGATCGGCAAAAGCCTGTTCTTTCGATATTCCCGCGGATATTTTGCGCCGGCCACGTCCATGAACGTCGGCACCAGATCGATGACATGCCCGACCTCATTCGAAACGCTTCCGGCCTCGACCTTTCCTTTCCAGCGGACGATCATCGGCGTTGAAATTCCACCTTCGTAAGTCCATGTTTTATACCGCCGAAACGGTGATGACTGTGCCGTCGCCCAACCCGCACCGCAAAAAACGTAACTTTCTTTTGTCCCGACGACCTTGCCTTTGTTGTAGTCGCGGTATTTCTTGTAATTTTCAGTTCCTTCGACAATGTCGCTGGCACAGCCGCCGTTGTCGGAAAAGAAAACGACCAGCGTATTGTCGTCGATGCCGGTTTCCTTAAGCGTGTCCATAACGCGGCCGATGTTTTGATCAAGTCGGTCGACCATCGCCGCGTAAACTTCCATCTTCGCCGTTTCCCATTCTTTATCTTCCAGCGATTCCCACGAATCGACCTTCAGGTCGTAACGCCAGTTTCCAAGTTTTTTGTCAGGATCGGGCAGTTCCCAGTCCGGCGAGATCACGCCCAATTCGACCATTCTCCGGTGGCGGCGTTCGCGAAGTTTCAGATATCCGTCGTCATATTTTCCGCGGTATTTCTTTATATCCTCCGGCGGAGCCTGCATCGGATAGTGCGGTGCGAAATGTGCCAGATGCAGAAAGAACGGCTTATCTTCCTTCGCCAATTTTTTTATTTGTTCGATCGCGTGATCGGTGACCGCGTCGGTCGAATAATATCCGTCGGGAACACTTTTTATCGGTACACGATTGTGAACGAAAGGCTGCGTCGGCCCGGAATGATGAACGAAATACGGATCCGGAGCAGACGGGTCAAAGTGTGTGACCGCACCGATCATCGAACCGTAAAATTCCTCGAATCCGCGGTCCATCGGCGTATTTGCTCGGGTTTTCGGAACGGTCAAATGCCACTTTCCGCTCAGCACTGTCGCATAACCCGCCGCGCGAAGAATTTCCGCCGAGGTGACCATATTGTCCTTGAGAAGTCCGCCGGCGCTGAACCGCGGATGCACACCCGTGAGCATCGCCGCGCGCGATACGTTACAGACCGCGCAGTTATAGAACTGCTTGAACCGCATCCCTTCCGACGCGAGCTTATCCAGATTCGGCGTTGCGATCTCGCCGCCGTAACAGCCGAGGTCGGCAAACCCAAGGTCATCGGCAACGATCATCAAAATATTCGGCTTCTTTCCCTTGTTCGATCCGGCGGCTCCGACAAGGCTCGATGCTACAAGAGCACCGGCGCCGGCGCCGATAAAAGTTCTGCGGTCAATTTTATTTTCCATTTTCTTACAATGCGGGAAGACGCTGCGGCCTTCCCGTCTTTTCCATTTACCGTTCGGTCGCGTTTTAACTAAAAGTTAAAGCGTATTCCGAATTGCAGACTGCGGTTATCGCGCTGCCTGGTCAACCTTGAGCCCGAAGCATTGTTAACAAAATAATTCAGACTCGGGCCGATCAGATTCACACGGTTGAACGCATTGAAAACCTCGCCGCGAAGCTGCAGCCGCATGCGTTCACGGATCCGGAAATCTTTGTGAAGGCCGAAATCGACCTTGAACATATCCGGGCCCCAGATGATATTCGGCGGCGAGTCGCCGTTTATATTGCTTTCCGGAGTATTCACGAAACACGAAATATCGAACCAGCGTTCGACCGTTCGTTCATCCGACGGCAGATTCCCGTCGCATATTCGATACGGCGGACGTCCGTTCGAACCTCTGACGCTGAAAGGTTGTCCCGATTGATACGTCGTGATCATATTTATTCGCCATCCGCCGAGGAATGCGTTCGTGACCGATCCCCAATCGTTGCCGAACATCTTTCCTCGTCCAAAGGGCAATTCATATGTTCCGGAGAACGTGAAACGGTGCCGAACATCGAAATCCGCGTTGGACATTATACGTTCGTACTTGTACGTTCCCGGATTTTCCGGGTCGATCTGGTCCAAATTTTCATCGACATAATCGTTCGATGATTCGGCCAAAGCGTGCGACCAAGTGTATGAGGCAAGGAAGCTGATGCCTTTCCTGAAACGCTTCGTAAGTTTTGCCTGAAGCGAGTCATAATGCGAGTTGAAGCCTTTTAACCGCATCATAACAACGTTGCTGCCGCCGCCGGTTGCCCACTGGGGATTATGTTCCGAAACCCTTGCCAAAAGCGCGGGGTCGTAGCTGCGAAGTGAGGCAATACCATTCAGATTGGTTCCCTTCGAACCGACATATGCAAGTTCGCCGACCATTCCCCACGGAAATTCACGCGAAATACCAAGATTCCAGTGCTGAACATTTCCGGTCGGATAATAACGCGGGTTCACCCAAGTGTTTCCGGGGCTTGCCGGAGCAGTCAGCGGCAGTTCGAAAGGTTCCTGATCCATCGGAACGAGGTGATCGATGTGATCGGGCTGGAGCGGAGCACGTGTTCGCCATAGGAACTGGCTGCTGAACGGCGCGACGAACGATCCGTAGCCTGTCGTGTAAAGACTTTCGCTGTTGTAAACAAGCCCGTATCCGCCGCGAACGACCGTTGTGTTGTCGTTGAACAGTCTGTAAGCAAACCCGACCCGCGGTGCGAAATTATATTTATTCGCGTCGAACGGTGTATTCGGGCCGCCCGTTTCATAGTTGAACTGAAGATCCTCAAGAAGTGCCGGGTCGGTTTCTGCGGAATACACCGGCATACCGGTTTCCCAGTTAAGCGTCATGAACTTGCCGTCTTTCGATGCGAACGGCGGTTCGTAATCGTAACGCAGGCCGAGGTTCAGGGTCAGCCGGTCATTGACTTTCCAATCATCCTGAAAATAGATGCCGATGCTGTTCCGCGTTGAACGCGCAAAGGTCGAATCGCCATAGCTGTAGTTCGTATAGGACGAGATGCCTGTCAGCAAATTCGCGAACGTATGTCCGGCAACACGGTAATTCCGGTTGTTGCCCGCCGTACCGCCTTCGCTGAATCCGATGTAATAAGCCCCGAACATCGCGATGTCATATCGCCAGCCGTAATCCTGTGACTTGATATCCGCCCCGAACGAGAATGTGTGGTCACCATTCAGGAAAACAAAATCTTGGCGGAGATACCAGGTATTATTGTCGCGCATATTCGGCCCCTGAGCCCCGAGCGTCATAAACCTGTTACCGACCGTATAGAGCTGAACGCGTGGAAAACCGGTGATATCAGGTTTTTGCCGGCCGAGCCAAAATCCGTATTCTGCCGCGTAATTCTTGTCGTCGGCGCTGTGCCGCCGTCCGTTATCACTCCACGTGTAGTTGAACTTCGTGTCGCTGACAAGCCTATTCGTGATCGGCCGCGTATATCCCACGGCAAGGGTTTTGCCGTAGTCGTACGTGTTCGTGCCCGCAAACTCTGTCAGGCCGGGAATATGATTGTCGTAAATACCGTAGTTGTAGCTTCCGTTAAGTGTGCTGCCGTCACCAAAATTGTGATCGAATTTGATCAGATACTTGTCGGTCGTTCGCCGTCCGCTTTTGAATACGCGCAGATTGAATACCGGATCGTCAAAGTTCGGCTCCGGTATCAGATCCATCAGCGATTGACCGAGCGGATTCATCAGATATGCCGGAAGTATCCCGCTTGCGATCGTCGGCTGTACGCAATATGGCGGGCCGGGCGTGGTCTGCGGCGGATCGCAGTAAGGATTTACCAGAACCAGGGGCTGTCCGTTGTACGGATTTATCGTCTGGCTAAAATCACCTTGTCGCTCAAGTGCGGTCGGCGCGAAACCTTCGATAAATTGTCCCGGTTTTCTTTGACGGTAAAATTCGGCGCTAAAGAAAAAGAACGTCTTGTCCTTAAAGATCGGTCCGCCAAATGTTCCGCCGAATTGATTCTGAAGATACGCCGGACGATCTTCCTTCGGGCCCGTGTAAAAATACGGTATCGCGTCGAACATCTCGCTGCGGTGAAATTCATAGAGCGATCCGCTGAATCTATTGGTTCCCGATTTTGTGACCACGCTGATGACGCCGCCGCCCGCCCGGCCATAGCGTGCGGAATAAAGGCTTGTTTCAACGCGGAACTCTTTGATCGCGTCCAAAGCGGGCGAAGAAACCAGCTGCCCGAAATAACTGTCGGTCGAATCCGCACCGTCAACATAGTAAGAGTTGTACGAAGAACGAGCTCCGCCGAACGCCGCTGCCGTTCCCTTACTGTCGATCGACCCCGTTTTGCCGCTGTCGGTTCCGACGCCGGGAACAAGGCCCGACAGTTCGACGAACTCACGGCCATTCAACGGCATATTGTCGATCAGCTCTTCGTTGATGACCTGTCCCAGCGTTGGATTTTCCGTGTTTATCGCCTGATCGGTTCCCGCAACGACAACTTCTTCGGAGATCTGCCCGACCTCCAACTTAACGTCCGCTCTACGGATCTCATTAACATGCACGGTTACCTGAGATATCTCCGCACTTTTGAATCCCGATGCTTCGACTCTTATTTCATACTCACCGGGCTGAAGGAAGTCCATTCTGTAATTACCGTTCGAATCGGACGTTGCCGTGCGGCTTACGCCTGTTGCCGCATTCGTTATGGTGACCGTCGCCGACGGTACGACCAATCCGTTCGGATCTTTTACCGTTCCGACGACCGCGCCCTGATTTGTGGTCTGGGCAAAACTCCCCGCGGTAATAAAGAAAACGAAAATGAAAAGGGTAACTGTCTTTCTCATGGTTTAGTTTCTCCTGCCAATCGATCTTTTTGTTTTCACGCCTTGTTCTTTTTGTTCCTGATTGACGACTGATAAAGAGAGAATGCCCGCGGCGGCATCCGCATATGCGAATACCGGGCGGTACCGGTTACTAATTTTGCATTCGGGAGTCAGGTCACGGCGGGAACCTTGCACAGGCTACCGCCATTTTCGGGCAGAAATTCAGCCGAATCTTTATAAATTGAATACAACCGTATGTGTGGGGTTGATGATCAAATCAAAAGCCTTGCTTGATCAGTAACACAAGAAATTCTCCAGATCGTCACTACTGATTGCAGCAAACATATCTCAACATCGATCCGATTGGAATACCTATTTTGCCGAACTTGGGGAGTTTGTTCAATATACTGAACTCAATGTTAAAAAAGTTCCGAATAACGAACTAAATGCCCCCCATCGACGCATTCGGACTTGATTTTTGTAATATCAATCTACCCGCTCCCACGCACCGCTGCCCGCTGAAAGTATCAATGCATCGGCAAGTTTCAATGCATTCAGGCCATCTTCCGCCGTGGTAATGGGATCTTCCGTTCCGCGGACGACCGCGATAAAATGATCGAGCTGCCGAAGCATCATCCCGTCAAACGTTTCTTGGATCCGGTAATAACTTTGATGCTCGTCGTCATATATTTGATGCACGACCGAACCGCCGACCGCATCGACGGCGATAGTTCCTTTGTCGCCGATGATCGTAAAATGCCGCTGTCCCGGCGATTGGACATAATCGAGATGGGCCGTGCCGGATATGCCGCTTTTTGTCTTTATCAAAGCGTTCACGACGTTGGGTTTCTGAATTTTCTCACGTTTTCCGGACGTATGGCTGACGGCGGCGACGCTCTCTGCCGCACCGAGAAACCAGTTCAGATAATCCCATTCGTGGCTGTAATCGACAAATAGTTTATTCACATGGTCCGGGCTAAAGCGATTCTTTGCGGCGACAAGCGTATTGTATGCGCCGAGCATTATGTGAAACGAGACCGCTTCGCCGATACCGCCGGCGTCAAATATCTCTTTCGCTTTTCTAAACACGGAATTATGCCGCAGCGGATATCCGACCAGCAGCTTTGCATTTGTTTCCGCGCAAACTTTTCGAAGATGTTCCGCCTGTCCGGCGTTTTCCGCGACCGGCTTTTCGACGAGCACGACAATTCCCTTTCGGCAAGCCGCTTCTGCCTGCGGAACGTGAAACCGGTCGGGCGTTGCAATAATAACGCCGTCCAATCCGGCGTCGAGCATTTCGTCGAACGACGTTACGGCCGACGCGATGCCCGGAAGGCTTTCCGCCGCTTTCAGATGTTCCTCGACCGGATCGGCAGCAACTATTTCGATGCCGCCTTTTTGCGATAAAAGCCGGGCGTGCCGGAAACCGATCGAACCGATTCCCGATACGCCTATGCGAAGCTGCGGTTTATCATTCATAAAAAATTACGGTACGAACAATTTACAAACATTGCTGTTCGCGTCAAATATGCCTAGGTCAATGAATATCTTTCGCGCCAACGCCAGATGCCCGAATGCGTTCGGATGAATGCTGCCGTCGTTCAGCCACATCTGCAGTTTTGACCCGGCGGCTTCCTTTTCCCAATAGGCGTAATGATCCACAAGCGGAAGCTTGTGTTTATCGGCAAGTTCACGGATCGCCTCGACATACATCGGCAGAGCGGTCCGCGTTTTGTCGTTCGGGAATGAGATCAGATTCGGCGTATTCAAAAGCAGTATGGCTCCGCTGTTCCGGACCTTTTCCGCCAAAGCTTCGATAGAATCTCGAAAATATCCGAGCCCGTCGGCTCCGGCACGACAGTCGTTCATCCCGATCTTCAGCGAAACCACATCCGGTTTGAATTGAAATATCCGCCGCTCTTCGCCCGCGGTAATTCCCTTCATCGTATCGCCGCTGATGCCTGTGTTGATGACGACATCGTTCATCCGGCGGATCTCCCAGCGGACGCGCTCCGCAAAATGTTCGACGTAATTGCGTTGGCCGAATGTATGCAGCGCGCCGTGCGTGATACTGTCGCCCGTGAAAATCCAATTTATCGGCGCTTTATTCTGGATCAGAGCTTTGACCGCCGCGAATCTGTCATCCTCGAAACGGCCTTCGCCGGTCTTGCCGAAAGCCGCATTCGCCGCGATGACCGCGGCTCCGCTTGCGGCAATAAAGCTGCGTCTGTTCATATCACCTCTCTTCCCTTTTTTATCGCGGCAATGCAATCGATCTCGAACAAAAGGCTCGGCGGCAGGCAGTTCGTTATCGTCGTTCGTGCCGGAAAAGGCTCCGAAAAATGCTCGCGGTAAAGCCGGTTAAATTCCGGCAGATCTTCATCGCGGCGAACATAACACCCGACCTTGATTATGTCGGACGGCTCACAACCGGCCGCCTGCAATATCGTGAACATATTGGCGATCGACCGTGCGAATTCCTCGGCAAAAGTTCCCGGAATTATCTCGCCCGTATCGAGATCGACCGACGCCTGGCCGGATACATATACGGTGTCGCCGGACCGCACCGCGTGCGAGAATGGAAGCTTCAGTTCGCCCAAAACAATTGATTCGTTCATATCGTCATCTCATCAAAAAGATCCGAAGATCTCGCACATTCGTTCCTGTCGGGCCTGTTCTTACCGACGCGCCGAGTTTGTCGAGGAACGTAAAACTGTCGCTCTTGTTCAAATACGCTTTTGCGTCAAGCCCGTTTCGGGCCGCGGCGCGGATCGTTTCGTTGTCGATGACGCCTCCCGCGGCCGGACTGCTGCCGTCGATCCCATCCGTGCCGGCGCTTAGAAAAGCGAACTCACGTAAGATCCCTTTCTCTTCGGCTCGGATCGCCATCCGTAGTACGCTTTCCGAATTCCTGCCGCCTGAACCGTCGCCCCGAACCTCGCAGCCGAATTCTCCGCCCGATATATAACAAAGAACATTCGCATCGCCGCCTTCTTTGCGAATTCTCAGGCACCGGTCTAGCAAACCCTCGATGCCTTCGCCGATAGGTTCGTCGTGCTCGTGTTCGTCCGCACGAACAACGAATCCGAGTTCGCCCGCGATCTTTGCGGCGTGCCGAACTGCCTTTTTATTATCAAGAAGAACGTGAACGCGGCTGTTCAGTTTCGGCCGTTCCCGATCCGCCGCCGACATCACTATCCGCAGCACAGCCGCCGGCAATTTCTGCTCGAGGCTGTATTTTTTAACGACTTCGGCGGCATTCGGCAAACCTTCGTCGGGCAAAAGACTCGGCCCCGACGCTACCGATGTAACATCGCCGGAACGCGTGTCGGAAATTATCAGGCTCACCTGCCGGCAGTTCTTCCCTCGCAACGCGAGACCGCCGCCTTTAACCGCCGAAACCGCCCGACGGACCGAATTTATCTCCGCGATCGACGCGCCGGATGTGACTAGAGCGTCGTTCAGTTCGCGAAGTTCCGGCAACCCGATCCTGGCGTCGCGCGGCATTTCCATCATCGCCGAACCGCCGCCCGAAATTAGGAAGACGACAGACGCCCGTTCGGCGTTCGCACGATCGAGCATTTCACGGCACGCCTCTGCTGCCTTTATGCTTTCTTCGTTCGGAAGCGGATGGCCGCCCGAAAATTCCAGCCAGTTCGCGTTCCTGATGCCGTCCTCGCGCGTGCCTGAAACGACACCGCGCTTTACGAATTTTCCCGCGATGTCGTTGAACGCACGGGCCATCGGGTATGCCGCTTTTCCAATGGCGGCAACGTAAACTCCTGACGCGTTTTCAAGCCTTTCGCCGTTGATCACGAGCTCGCGTCCGGCGGCCTTCACGGCGTTTCGCACGGCCGCACCGGCGTCGATCTTTTTCAGAGTTCCCAAAAAGATCTGCTTTGCCAAAAGTGATAGGTGCGTGTCATCGGCCATTCAGAAACCCAGGTTCATTTTCGCGATCTGTTCTATCAGAAGGTCCGCTTCGATGCGATGGCCTTTGTTGTTCGGGTGCATGCCGTCAACGAAAAGCTCGTCCATCGTATTGCCTTCGCGGCGGTCGTATGCGAAGAACTCCGCGTACAGGTCTATCAGCGGTATATTTTCGTCCTTTGCGATACTTCTAAGCTTAGCGACATATTTCTCCTTTTGAAAGTTGAACCCGTTCGCGTCGTTCGGATCATACGGCGGCTTGCCGTACATTTGTTTCAGTTTCGGCGTCCAACGCGTCGGCAGCGGCGTCACCAAAATTATCTTTACGCCGCGTTTCTCAAGTGTTGTCACCATTTCCCGCAGATTCTTTTCGTAATCTTCGATCGAAACGCGCGACTTTTCGGCCGGCGGATCTTTCCAGACATCGATAGCCGAATCGTTGTTCCCGAACTGCATTATCACAAGGTCAGGGTTCCGCGTGAGCACGTCTTTTTCAAAACGAGCCTTTGCATGTGCTGTCGTGTTGCCACCGATTCCCGCGTTTATTACCTCGACGCCGCGTCCTTCGAATTCCTTTCGCAAAAGATCGGAATAAACGACGAGGCCTTTGCGCGGAGCGGTTATCGAATCGCCGAACGACACGATCGTAAAGGTTTCCGTTTCCTTTTGCGCAAAAGCCGTCATGCAAAACACCAGCAGCATGATCGCCATTGCTCCGGCACTGATTTTTTCGACCATAATAATT
This sequence comes from uncultured bacterium, assembly GCA_965651435.1. Classification (GTDB taxonomy): domain Bacteria; phylum Acidobacteriota; class Blastocatellia; order Pyrinomonadales; family Pyrinomonadaceae; genus OLB17. The sequence goes on from CBFGSN010000003.1 coordinate 23,727, forward strand.
TCCCTTTAGCTAAAATTTCACGATCTGACGCACGGCGCGGCCTTCGGCCAGGCGGTCAAATCCGTCGTTTATTTCATCAAGCGTCATCGTGTGTGTATGAAGTTTATCGACCGGCAGAAAACCGTCACGATATAATTTTATGTAGCGCGGAACGTCGCGGCTCGGCACGCTCGATCCCATATACGAACCCTTGACCGTGCGTTCTTCGGCCGCAAAACTGAACGCCGGAACCGAGAACATCTTTTCCGGATGCGGCAGTCCGACCGTAACCGTTGTTCCGCCGCGACGCGTCGCGCGGTACGACTGCATCAAAACCTGTTCATTCCCGACGCTTTCGAAAACATAATCCGCGCCGCCGGAGGTGATCTCCTTTATCGCTTCTTCGGCATCGACCTCGGCAGCGTTTACCGTATGCGTCGCACCTACCTCGCGGGCAAGCTGCAGTTTATCTTCGAACCGATCAACGGCGATTATCGGATACGCACCCGCATAACTCGCACCCATTACGGAACTTAAACCGACGCCGCCCAAGCCGAACACCGCAACTGAACTCTCGGGTTCGACGCGAGCCGTATTCACCACGGCTCCGACTCCGGTCAAGACCGCGCATCCGAACAATGCGGCTGTCGTCAGAGGCAGAGTTTTGTCGATAAGCACCAGCGATTCCTGAGCCGCTACCGTGAACTGCGAAAATCCCGATACGCCCAAATGGTGATTGAATTCATTCGACTGCAGATCGCCGAACCGCCGTTCGCCCGAAAGCAAAGTTCCGGCGGTGTTGGCCTTTGCGCCGGCTTCGCACAATGCTCCCCGGCCGTTCGAACAAAGCTCGCATTTTCCGCACACCGGAACGAAACTGAAAACCACGTGATGTCCCGGCTGAAGGTCGTTGACACCCGGCCCGACCTCCCGCACGATGCCGCTTGCTTCGTGGCCGAGAACCATCGGCATAACACGCGGCCGCGAACCGTCGATCACCGACAGGTCCGAATGGCAAAGTCCCGCCGCGGCAACTTCGACCAGAACCTCGCCTTCGCCCGGGCCGTCCAGATCAACTTCGTCAATGACCAGCGGCTTGCTTTCGGCATATGGGCCCGGCTTTCCCATTTCATACAAAACAGCGGCTTTTGTTTTCATATTCCTCCTTTTCTATTTATTTATTGATCGTTCCGATGACGAGTCCCGAAAAACGCGAACGCGGTTTGTCTTCGCCCGATGCACCGTAAAAATGCCCGTCATTAAAAATGAACTTTGTATCCATCAGCGGCTGCGGAAGTTTCGATATCAGTTCGTAGTCATCCGTTTTCGGCGAATACTTATAAACGGAATCCAATCCCGCATCCGAATAACCACCGATCAGAAAAACATTTTGGCCATCCGTTCCGGCCCAAAAGGCACGCATCTTTACGGGCATATTTTTGATCGCGTTCCATTTTCCGGTCGCTGTATCGAAGCGGTAGGCATCATCCAAATTTGCGATAGCTTCGCCTTTCTTTTGTGTGAGTCCGCCGAAAACATAAATATCGGTTCCGACGGCGGCGGCCGAAAATATCTGGCGCGGAACGCCTGGGATCGGCTCGCCTTTCGACCACGTTCCGGTTTTCGCGTCGTAGATATGTACTTCGTTCGTTGACGCCGTCACATCCGCCGGATCAGGTGAACCGCCGAGAACATAGATCGACGATCCGACCGATGAATACGCCGGAAAAACGAACGCCGCGGGAGTTTCGCCCGCTTTCGCCCATTTTCCGTCGCGAAGCCGATAAATGTCGCGGTTCGGATCTCCTTCGCCGTCGGCTCCGCCCATTATGTAAATTTCGCCATCGATGTTCGCCGTCACGCCGTAACCGAATGCTTTCGGGATCGGCTCTCCGGTGGACCATTTACCGCTTTTCGGGTCAAATAAGCTCGATTCGTTTGTCCAAAGTTTTTTGTCGTCCTTCCAATAGCTTCCGCCGGCGATCCACAAACCGCCGTTCTGCCATGCGGCAAAATAACCGCCGCGCGGCAGCGGAACGTCCTCAGCTCTTTTCCAATCTATGTGCATTGTTTTTGTTGATGCGTTCGCGGCCGCTGCGTTCCCATTCGCGTCGCCAACAGAATTCCCGCCGCAACCCGCAAATAGTGCCGAAAGCGACAGAACGAAAATAATTACGATCGATCGTTTCATATTTCTCCTTCGAACTGCTCGGCTATCTCGGTTCCTTCGTCGCCGAAAACCACGTCGTCTTTTGAATGTCCGGCGAACAAACTAACGAGATATGTCGCGATGTACCCGCCGATGAACGACACCGGAATTATCCATGTGAACGACAGTGCCTGGCTCACGCCAAATATCTGGGCTCCGAAGCCGATGTAAAAACTTATCAGCACCGATGCCGCAAAACCGATAACAACCGAGATCGTATTCGAACGGCGCAGCAGCATTCCCGCAAAGAACAGAACTGCGAGCGGACCCGCAAAAAGATTGACCACGCGGCCGCTGAGTTCAACCAGATTCCAACCCAGATTGTTCATCCCGACCGTGATTCCGACCGCGAGCAGAACGCCCAACGCACCCATTACGATGCCGATCAGCCGCTCAACGACCAGATGTTTTCTCATTAGCCTGGAGCGAAATTTTTCCGGCGGGAATTTTTCGATCAATACGCTTGAGATCGAATTCATACCGGAGCTCAGCCCCGACATCGCAGCGGCGAGCAGTCCCGCGACGATAAGTCCCGCGATCCCTGACGGCAGTTCCTGAACGACGAATTGAAGCATTGCCGTATCGGCCGTTACGGCGATCTGGGCCTGAAATTCGTTCACCGGCAGCGTCGTCTTTGTCCAATAGAACGCGAACAGCGACAATCCGCAGATCATCAAAAACACGATCGACGTAAGGTTCGAAAGAATGTAAACCCACACGGAACGCTGTGCGGCTTTCAGCGAAGGCGTGCTCAGATACCGCTGTACTATCATCTGATCCGAAGAACTTACGCAAACGAAATAGAAGAACACCGAGGCCATATTCCCGACCGTCGTGACGCGGACCGTCGGGTCCAGGCTGAACGTAGTTACCTCCGTTCGGCCGGCCTGCGAAAATGCGTCCCACCAACCGAGAGGCCCCATCTGTGTTTCGTACATTATGTAGATCGGTATTACGAGCGCACATCCGGTAAACAACATCGTCTGGACAAAATCTGTCCAGATCACGCTTTGAAGCCCGCCGGCCGACGTATAAAATGTCGTGATCACGCCGATGATCGCGATAATGAAATAGATATTCCAACCCGTCACCTCGGCGACCGCAAGGCTTGCGGTATAGATGATCGCTCCCATCCAAAGCAGCGTCTTGAAAATGAACGCATATTCCGAAAGGCGCGTGACCTTTATGTCGAAACGCTTGTCCAAGTAATCGTACGCACTGCTGATCGGAAGCTTCATCAAGATCGGCAGAACGACACGGTTTATCACCGGTATCACGAACGGAACGATCAGATATGCAACGAAAAATCCTAGGCCATAGCGGATCATCTCGCCCGGCACGGCCATAAAGCTTATCGTCGAAAAAAGCGACAAACTTCCGCCGACCAATATCCAGTGCATACCGCGGCCGCCGAGGAAATAATCACTGCGATTTTCGACCTTTCGCGAAAAGTAAACTCCGATCAGCGACATCGCGGCCATGTAGGCGACGATCACAATAATATCAAGCACATTTAATTGCATATGATCTCTTTTTAATACCGATTCTGCGTGGAAGCGTTCTTACTGTGCGGGGCGTTTTTCGTCAACGGGAACTAGTTGTTTTCGGCTGCGTTCCTTGCGCAGCGAAATCCTGCGTTATTCAAACCCGAATCAGGCGTTGCGCGGCTTCGTCCTGCGACGCGATAATTCGAGCAAAAATTTTCGGCACACATCCATGAACCGCCGCGAAGAACTTTTTCGTCGCCGGACGCCGGGCCTTTCGGGTCGTTCGCCGGTGAATTCCGATAATAGGTCGGCGAATACCAATCCGACACCCATTCCCAGACATTTGCTGACATGTCGAACAATCCGTAACCGTTCGGAGCAAAACTCCCGACCGGAGCCCGACGCAAAAATCCGTCCTCGACCGTGTTCTTGTCCGGAAAGGAACCTTGCCACCAGTTCGCGGCCGGAACTCCGTTCGGGCGAAGTTCGTCGCCCCACGCGTATTTCTTTCCGGCGAGTCCGCCGCGTGCGGCAAATTCCCATTCGGCCTCTGTCGGCAAACGCTTTCCGGCCCACGCCGCGTATGCCTTTGCGTCGTTCCATGAAACCTGTGTCACGGGTTCGTTCGGCTCAGGCGTTTTTCCGTCGCCTTCCGGATCCTTCCAGGTCGCACCATCGACCGGCCGCCATTTCCCGCTGTCGATGTCGAATACGCCGGACCAGCCGATGCGTTCCGCCTCGGTCACATACTTTGCCTCTTCAACGAACCGTCCGAACTCCGCAACCGTGACCTCATGCGTATCCATCCAAAACGCGTTGACCGTGACGGTGTGTGTCGGCCCTTCGTATGCCATTCCGTCATCCGAACCCATCACGAACTCACCGCCTTTTATCAGAACCATACCGTCCACGACAGTTCCGGCGGCCGGACCGTCATTCGGCGCGGCGTCCGCCGAACCGGTCCGATCTCCGCACCCAGACAGGGCCGAAACAGCCGCGGCGAAAAAGACGATCGCCGCCGCGAGTTTATAGCTGTAAATATATTTGCGGTTCATTTTTAATACGGTCGGTCCTTACTCGGTCTGGGTTCCGTCAACGACAAGACAAACCGGATCGCCTGCTTTTACCATCGGCTCCGAACGCAGCACGGCGACGAAACCGGGCCCGTCCGCTCGCAGCTCTTCGAGAACATCGCCGAAAATGTCACGGACCTCGGCGACGACATCGCCCGTATTGACGCGATCGAGAAGCTTTACCTTCTGAACGAAAAATCCTGACGCGCCGATGGTTTGCGTCCTGTCAACATCGCCTTCGCCGATCAAATGAAGCTTCGGTTTCCGATCGGAAGTTTCGCGTTCGATGATCCGCAAATAACCGAGAAGGTTGAGCACAACATTTACGTAATGCGGCAATTCTTCAGAAGAAACCCGCCGGCCGCTCGGCGATTCGACATACAGCCACGGAATATCACGTGCCGCCGCGGCCGAAAGCGTCCGTCCCGGGCCGAGTTCCGGATGGCCCCAAACGACCGGCATTCCCGAACGAAACGCCGCGTCCCGCGAGATCGCCGCGGCGCCGGTTTCCGAAGCGTCGTAGCCGATCATTCGCGGCATTAATGACGCCGACGCGGAATGCAGGTCAAGAAAAAGATCGGCCTGCGGGATTATCAATTCGCCTAAATAATAAGCGATGCGTTCGGTGACGCTGCCGTCCTTTTTGCCGGGAAATGTCCTCGCCAGGTTCAGCAAATCGATCGGGCTCAGGCGTTGTACGGCTTGAACCGCCGGCGGATTCGCTGCCGGAACAGCGATCAGACGGCCGTGCATTTCGTCTGTATTTAGAGCGGCAAAAACATCCTGTATCGCCTGAACTCCTTCCAGTTCATCGCCGTGAACACCGGCAAACGTCACGAGCGTTTTGCCGGACCGTTGTCCGTTCGCGATCATCAGCGGAATGCTCACATCGTCGCCTACGTCGAGAAAAACCTTGTGTTTTCCCGGCTCCGTGACGCTTTCAAATTCGAATAGATCCGCTTTTATTTTATTCACCATTGCTAAAAGATCGGGCCGAGGTCGCCGACCGTCGTCGGCACCGCAGCCTTCTCACAGGCTTCTATCGCCGCATCGATGTGACGCTGGCCGCCGTTCACCGTAAATAGATAATGTCCCGGAAAGAGCCCGTCGATGTTCAGTTCGGCGAGCTTTTTCAGTTCGCGGCGGTAGCCTTCCATCGTCGAACCCGGAGCGTCTATCAAACCGATGACGCCGCCGTAGAACAGTACATCACCGGCGAATAGATCGCGGCGATCGTCGCTTTCGGTCAGATAGCAGATCGAATCGCGGCTGTGTCCGTCAACGGAGATCGCCTTGAAAGTAATTCCCGCTTCTTCGATAACATCGCCGTCTTCGACCGCGACATCCACCGGACAATTCTGAAATCGGAACCATTCGGGATAGATGCCTTTTTCGATCGCCCGATCGAGCCCTGCTTCTTCGGCCGTTCCGCTTTCGAGCAAATGCATCGATTCTTTCGGGCAGTAGACCCTGCACCCGGTTTCCGCTCTGATATCGGCCGCGCCGCACGAATGATCGAAATGAATATGCGTTAGTAAAAGCGCCTTTATATCGTGCGGATCGAAACCCGCGGCGCGAATATTGTCAAAGATCTTTTCGCTGTCCGTTCCGCCGCCCGAATCTATCAGAACGAGTCCGCCGCTGCCTTCGACCAAATAAATATGGCTGTCCCACCGCCCGGAAATTCCGAGCTGAAGACTTCCGACGATATGTATTCGCTCCGTGAGCTTCATTTCATATTTTGCGCATCGACAAAGATCTTGGATATCTGCGTGATCGAACCCAATGACGCTCCCGTTAAGTTATGAAGCATTGCGATCACGACCCTTTCTTTTGGGTACACGACCAAATACGATCTGCCGCCGACACCTTCGCCCGGATGATAATAGTAAACGCGTGAACTTCGGTCCTTACCGATCCGCCAACCCCAACCCGTTCCGGTTTCCTTGTCGTCCGCAGTTCTCTGCGACGTGAACATCACTTTCAGCGTATCGGCCTTAAGATATCCGGGTTCACAGTGTGCCGATCCGAATCTGACCAGATCTTCGACCGTCGAAAGAAAACCGCCGCCCGCCCAACTGTAGCTGCGGTCGATGTAGGGCGCGTTTATTACGACATCGCTTTCGTTCAGTGAGTAAAAACGGCTTCGTCCCGCGATGATCTTCATATTGTCATCCGCAGCGGAATTAGCCATTTTCAGCGGCGTGAAAACCTCGTCCCGCATCAGCGTCAAAAAATCTCTATCGACGGATCTCTCCAGCATCGCGCTCAAAAGCGCATATCCATATGACGAATAGCCGAACTTTGTTCCGGGTTCAAAATCCAGCGGATCGTCCTGAAAAATGCTCAAACCGTCAGAAACCGTCCTGTAATATTCGACCCGATTCAAGAATTCATCCTTTTTCGGATCCGGATCTCGGCGATAATGACGAATGCCCGAAAGATGGCCGATCAATTGGCGGCCGGTTATCGGCTTGCCCTTATCCGGAAAATCCGGCACATATCGCTGAACTGGTGCATCGACATCGAACTTCCCTTGTTCGCAAAGACGCGACATCGCCGCGGCGGTAAAAAGCTTTGAAATACTGGCGATCCGAAACTTTGTCAAAGGCGTCGCTTTGATGCCGCTTTCCAGGTCGCTGTATCCGAAACCTTCGGACCAAACGATCTTTCCGTCTATCGCCACGGCGATCGAAAGCCCCGGTATATGCTGCCTTTCCATCGTCGCCGTGATGATCTTTCGCGACTGTTCTATTTCGCGGACGTGATCCTGCCGATGCTGCGAACGTACCGAAAGACCGAACGCTCCCAACATTACTACGGCGAGCAGCGCCGGGAACAACGATCGTATCTGCCGCCCGATGTTCATTCGACCGATGCTCCGGCGGACCGCTCTTCGGCCGGCAGTAATTCCAGATCCAAGAGAATTTTACGCACAGCCTGTTTTTCGGTTTCGGTCGCGGAACGGTACGGCGAAAGCACCGTGCGTTCGCAAATTCCGAGCATCTGCATCGCTGCTTCGAATCCGCCCCAGATCGAACCGTATTCGAATATCTTGCAAACCTTCGCGAGGTCGCGGCTCTTTTCGAACGCAGCGGCATGATCGCCCGCGACGTGAGCATCGTACAGCTCGACCGCGATCTTCGGCGAAATGTTATGCGCTCCGCCGATCGCTCCGTCAGCGCCCATCATCAAACCTTGCGGTATCAGCAGTTCTGTGCCGAGCATGATGGTGAAATCTTCTTTTCCGCGAAATGCTTCGAACAAACCTGTCAGCCGATTCTGATCCTGATTAGAATCTTTCAGGCCGACGATGTTCGGTTCTTCGGAAAGTTCGACCAGCGTTCTTACTTCCAGATCGATCGGCGTCAGGTACGGATTGTTGTAGATAAGCAGCGGCTTCGGCGAATTTTCCGCGACTTCGCGAAAAAAGCGCTTGCCCTGTTCCTGATCGAGCCGAAAATAATACGGCAGGACCGTCGTCACATAATCGACTTTAAATTCCGCGGCCTTTTTCGCCTTTGCGATAACGCGCTTCGTTCCCGAATCCGAAATTCCGGCGACGACCGGGACGCGTCCGGCGGCTTCATCGGCGACGATCTCGATCGCCCGAAGCTGCTCTTCGTCCGAAAGCAGGGCACAGCAGCCCATCGACCCGTTCGCGAAAACGCCGTGAACGCCGTTATCGATCAGATGCCGCACGAGCTTTCTCAGGCCTGCTTCATCTACCTTTTCATCTGCCGTCACCGGCGTTCCGACGGGCGGAACCATTCCTTTTAATTTCATATCGCTTAATTAAATAGCGGTCCAACCGCCGTCAACCATTATGTTCTGTCCTGTTATGTAGCCGGACGCATCGGACGCGAGAAAAACGGCCGCACCTTTTATATCGTCGTCGGTCGCCATTCGGCCGAGCGGTGTTTGCTTTGAATAATTGTCGATAAAAGCCTGCGGCTGATCGGTCTGAAAACCGCCGGGGCTGATGCAGTTCACGCGGATGCCGAACCGCCCGTAAAAGCTGGCCGCATAACGCGTAAAATTGATCATGCCGCCTTTTGCAAATGCGTAATTCGCGGGGCTTGTCATATCCGTGCCTTCGTAAATATTGAAATTCGGCCCGACGACGCCGTATATCGACGAAATATTGACCATCACGCCCGAACGCTGTTTTATCATCTGTTCACCGAAGATCTTCGACGCCATAAAAAAGCCCGTCGAATTGATCTTCATCGCTGTTTCCCACTGCTCTTCGGTAACGGATGTCGGGTCGCCGCCCGCGCGGGCTACAGCATTGTTGAAAAGGATGTCGATCTTTCCGAATTTTGAAACGATCTCCGCACACAGGCCCGCGATCGAATCCGCAGAACCAAGATCAAGGCTCATCGCCGTAACATTTAACCCTTCGGCCGAAAATTCCGCCGCGGTTTTGCGGCATTGTTCCAGATCGCGCGAGGCGATAACAACACTCGCCCCGACCTCCGCCAACGCACGTGTAATATGCGTTCCGTAAATGCCGGCTCCGCCGGTCACAAGGGCAATACGCCCGGTCAAATCGAACAGATCTCTAGTATTCATTTTTTAAGTTTTTCAGCGAAATACCGAACCGCAGAAGGAGAGCAATGCGTCGTTGAATCGTTCCGGCTGTTCCAAATTCGTATAATGCCCCGCATTTTCGAGAACGGCTATTTCCGATCCTTTCACCGCGGCGTGCATCTTTTCTGCAATGCCCGCGTCTGTTAATTTATCCTGATCGCCGACAATAAAAAGCGTCGGAACATCGATCTCGGAAAGCATCTCGGTGTGGTCTTTTCGATCCGCCATCGCACGCATCGCGGCAATGGCTCCGTCCGGATCGGTTCTGGCGAATGCCTGTTCCAATTCCGAAACTAGCTCGCCGTTATTTGCTTTCGTATATTCGCCGATCAGGTTCGGCAGCATTTCGTCGATCAGGACACGCATTCCCGCGACTTTCATTTTCTCAACGGTCGCGAGCCGTCCGGCACGTTTTTCGTCGGTATCCGCGGAGCTTGTCGTATCGCAAAACACCGCGCCTTTGAAAAGATCATGCCGTATGCGAAGCAGGTTGAACGTGACGTAACCACCCATTGACAGGCCTCCGATGACCGCTTTTTCAATGCCGAGCTCGTCCAGGAGTTCGGCGATCCCGCGTGCCATTTCTTCGAGCGACACGCCGTCCGGCGGCAGCGGACTTTCGCCAAATCCCGGAAGGTCCGGAAGTATTAAGCGAACATTCTCCCCGGTGAACGCTTTTATTTGCGGAGCCCACATCTTCCGCGAAAGCGGAAACGCGTGGATCAGGACCAATGGCTCGCCGCTTCCATGTTCTTCATATCCGATCGGCATCGTTAATAGATCAAAAATCCTCCGTCCACGACGATCGTTTCGCCCGTTATGTACGACGAATCTTCCGACGCAAGGAACACCGCCGTTGCACCGATCTCGACCGGTTCGCCGCGGCGGTTGAGCGGTATTTTTCTAAGATAGTCGCCGGAAAATCCGCGTTCTTTCTTTTCGCTTACGATATTTTCGCTCGTTTCCGTTCTGATGTCGCCCGGTGCTATCGCGTTGACCCGTATATTATGCCGGCCAAGTTCGAGCGCCATCGTTTTCGTCAACCCGAACAGCGCCGATTTGGTCGCACAGTAAATGGCCGCTCCTTCCTGCGCGGCGTACGCTCCGACCGACGAAATGTGAATTATCGAACCACCGCGGCCGACCATCGCGCGTGCGGCTTCCTGCGACATAATGAACGTGCCTTTCAGATTAACGTCTATCGTCCGGTCAAGAAGTTCGTCCGGAAAATCAAGAAATCCGCCCGAAACCTTCGAACCGGTCAATGCCGCATTATTGACCAAAATGTCGACCGCGCCGAATTCTTTTATCGCATCGGCCACGACCTTTTGGACAAGCCCGCGGCGGCTGATATCGGCCCCGACCGGCAGAACGCTGTAGCCTTCGCCACGCAGTTCATCGGCGGCACGCTGTGCCTTTTCGAGCGTTGATTGAACGATTACGACCTTCGCTCCCGCTTCCGCGAACGAACGGCTGATCCCCATTCCGATGCCTGTCCCGCCGCCGGTCACGACCGCGGTCTTTCCTTCTAATTTCATACACCGATCGAACGATCTGAAAGTTTCCTGACTTCCGTCAAAAGCGCCGAATGGTCAAGGTCGCCGCCGCCGTTTTCGATAAGATCCGCGAACATTTTATCGACCAGCTTTGTCGCCGGCAGTTCGACATTGAATTCGCGGGCCGTGTCCATAATGATGCCAAGATCTTTCTTATGAAATTTCGCCTTGAATCCGGGGTTGAATTCGTCGCGGATCATCGTCAAGCCGCGAAGGTCCATCACACGCGTCTGCGCGAGCCCGCCGCTGAGCACCTTTATGATAATTTCCGGATCGACGCCTGCTTTTGTCCCAAGCACAATGGCTTCGGAAACGGCTTCGATCACGACAGCGACGACGACCTGATTACATGCTTTTACGACCTGTCCCGAACCGATCGGGCCGCAATGCGTTATCGTTTGGCCCAATACCTCGAATATCGGCTTTGCACGTTCGAAATCGTCCGCGTCGCCGCCGGCCATTATCGACAGCGTTCCCGCGATGGCGCCTTTGTCGCCGCCGCTGACCGGTGCATCAAGCATTTTAACGCCGGATGACGCAAGCGCCGTTGCGAGCGTCCGCGTCACGACCGGCGAGATCGTGCTCATGTCGATCAAAAGCGTTCCCTGTTTCGCTCCTTCAAGAATACCATTTTCGCCAAGCACCGCGGCTTCGACATCGGGCGAATCCGGGAGCATCGTTATCACGACGTCGCTTTTTTCGGCTACTTCCTTTCCCGAACCGGCCGCCGCGGCACCTTCCGCCACAAGTTCGTCGACCGCCGCTCTGCTTCGATTGAAAACCACCGGCGAATAGCCCGCCGCCAACAGATTTCGCACCATCGGCTTGCCCATTATTCCGAGCCCGATAAACCCTATTTTCTCTTTTTCGTTTGTCATTATAATTATTTCCGTAGATCGAATGAACCCGCGGCGTCGATCCCGCTTCGCTGATGCCGCGGCAGCCATTCCAGGTCTGCTTCGGTCGTGCCCTGTGGAATATATTCCAATCCCACCGAGCCTTCGTATCCGCTCTTTTCTATCGCCGCAAAAACGTTACGATAGTTTATCTCACCCGTTCCCGGATGATGCCTTCCGGGAACATCCGCGATCTGTATGTGCCCGATGCGGCCCGCGTATTTCTCAAGCGTCGCGATGATATTGCCTTCCATCCGCTGCATATGAAAAATATCGTACAGATATGAAAGATTCCGCGCTCCGACCGAATCGAGAAATTCGATCGTGTCGGCCGTGTTCGTCAGCGGATAGAACTTATTGTCAAAAGCGTTCACTGCTTCGACCATTATAGTAATGCCGGCTTCGTCCGCCTCGCGGCAGATCCACCGCAGATTCTTTCGAATGCGTTCCATCTGCTGTTCGCGTTCCTCGCCGGGACGAAGATTTCCGGCGAGAGCCGTGAGCCTTCCGCAACCGATCTTTTCGGCAAGATCGAGTGCCACGAATAGATTTTCACGCATCCGCGTTTCGTGTTCCGGCGAATTCAAAAGGCCTCGGTCGCCGGCGGCAAGGTCGCCCGCGTCAAGGTTGAACGCCGCGACCTTCAGGCCGTTGCGGGCAACTTCGTGAGCGATCTTCGCCGGATCGTGATCCGCGTCCCAATAAAATTCCACTGCTTCGAAACCCAGCCGCGCCGCGTGTTCAAAACGTTCCGCGAACGGATATTCCTTCAACAGAATGGAAATGTTCAGATCGATATTTATCATAATTTATTTGCCGAACATCAGAAACCTACGTCGGGAACCCATCGACCGAACCAATGATCGCCATAGCGTTTCATCGGGATATATTTCGGCGCCGGACGCTTTTCGCGTTCCCATTCGGCCAGTTTGTCCACATGTCCGAGCCGCGAAACAAGCGGCCAATACGTCGCGACCGAGCGTTGGTAATTGCGCCTCGGCTGCGTCGGACGCGGTGTGTACATCGAACTCGGCGACGGATCCCAGAATTCCAGTCCCGCCGCTCCGGCGGCGTAATATTCGCGGGCGGCCGCGATCGCGTCTTCGTATGACGAAAGCCGCCAGGCGACCATCATCGGATAAACTTCGACTTTCGTGCCCGCCGTTATTTTCGCGAACCATTTCATATCGACGGGCTTTCGCGTATCGGTATGAAACGCCGCGGGAAATATTCCGATCTTGTCGATCATGCCTTCCTTCACCCAGCGTTCGACATCCAAACCGAATTTGCGGTTGTCGTTCTCGGTATGAACAACATCGACCATCAGTTCATACCGCTGCTTTCGGCCCTGTTCCCTCTGAACGTCATCGAGCAGCTTGCGGACGTCGCGCATGAATCCGGTCATTATCTCGCACCGGAGTTCATAAAGTCGCGGATCGTTTTCCGGCACCTTTTTGGCGTCCGCGCCGTATTTTTCGCGGAACCTGTCACTGAAGGCGTCTTCCCAAAGCATCAGAGGCAGCCCGCGAAAGTAAATTATCTCGATGCCGTCGGGCTGATACTGAAGCACTTCGCGCAGAATACCGTATACGTGCTCGCGAACCTCCGGAACCGCGTAACTCATTCGCATCGCGGGTGTTCCGTCACGGTCATACGCTCTGTATTCCGGATGAGCGCGATAGAACCGCGA
>CBFGSN010000004.1:0-37066 GCA_965651435.1 uncultured bacterium
CAAAGACCTATTCGACCCGAAAGGTATTCTAAACCCCGGAAAGATGTTCGTTTAGTACCGGCATTCCGATATGAAGATCGGTGAAATATGTTAAGACGGCATGTTATAATTCGGCAAAGAGGTAGTGGATATGGCAACGACCATAGAACAGATTTATTCAAGAACGATCAAACCGCTTCCCGACAGCGAAAAGCTCGAGATCGCTTCCAAAATTCTCGCTGAAGTGACGGAGAAGGGCCGTAGCGGTCAACCACGGCGAAAGGGTGGAGACATATCCAGATTTTTTGGGATGTATAAAGGCGGCGATCCTAACGGTTCTGACAATGAAAAGATCGACGCCGACTTAGCCCAAGCTTATGCCATTACGCACGAGGAAGAAAAGTGATGTTGCTTGACACCTCGGGTTTATTCTCCTTGTATAGCGAGGAAGATGTATTCAATGCGGCCGCAAGAGATTTTTACGCGAATGCTCACAAAAGGTTTACCACGAACTATGTTCTTGCGGAATATGTAGCCTTGGCCCATGTTCGTGGGCTGCCTAGAAATGACGTCCTTAGTTTTAGCAGAGAAATTTTAAGCGATCAATCGGTTGAAATTATCTGGATCAGCGAAGACCTACACTTAAGAGCCGTCGAACTTTTGGCTGAAAGAGCGGACAAAACATATTCGCTTTGCGACGCGGTAAGTTTTCTGGCTATGCGGGATCGCGGTATCGAGTCATCACTCACCACTGATCGGCATTTTGAGCAGGAAGGCTTTGTCCGTTTACTTAAGTAGCGATCTCGGGCTCAAAAGGAAGCCCTCAAATGTGTCCTCGGCACCGGCGGCGAAGACATTCTGAACCTCGGAAAGATATTCGTTTAGGAGCTTGCATGGAATATTAAGCCGCAATTTCTCAGCGATTTCTGTGATAAAGTATTTGTATTATGCAAACCCCTCGAAGCCATTGTGGATTCGTCCGGAAGAATAAGACTTCTGTCCAAGGTTCGCCTGCCAAGTGACCGGCGAGCCATCGTAACGATCCTTGACGAAGAGCCAATGGAAGAGTCAGAGAATGAGGCGGCCGAACGCAAGAAGAGCTTGATCAAAGCATTCAAAAAGGCACAAGAGCTGGACATTTTCCGAGATATCGAGGACCCGGTCGAGTGGCAGAGGAAGTTAAGAGATGAGTGGGAATAATGTGGTCCTCGACAGCAAGACATCGCCGATCCGGCGGTGATCTGTAGAAAAAACAGGTCGAAAAAGATAAAGCTTCCCGATGCCGTTATCCGCGCTACGGCCCACTATATCGGGGCTGATCTGATAACACATAATCTAAGAGATTTTGAAAATATAGACCCCGCGGTAAATATAGTCGGCATCGACGACTTTCGGCCCTAAGCTCGCTAGTGCGGTATCTTACGATCGTACAAAGTTCCTTCGGCGGGAAATTTCCTTATATGAAGAAGCTATTAAGCATTACATTTATTTGCGGAATTATTTTGGTTGCCGCGGCTCAGGTATATTCGCAGGATAAGCTGATCATTCTTGTCAGGCATGGTGAAAAGGCTGTGCTTGAAAGTGATGAAAATCCCGACCCCGAACTTTCGGCCGCGGGAAAGCAGCGGGCCGAGCGTTTCAAGAAGGTCATAGGCAAATATCGGCCCGGTGCGTTTTATTCGACGGATTACCGCCGGACGCGCGAAACGATCTTGCCGCTGGCGCAAAAGCGGCACAAGGAAATAAAGATCTATGACCCGCAAGATCCGCAGGCGCTTATCGATGAAATAATGAAAAGCAAAACGAAACGTTTTGTCATCGCGGGACATTCGAATACGATCCCGGGGCTTGTAAATCTGATCGGCGAAAAGGAGCTTTTCCGTAATTTGAACGAGTCCGAATTCGGTGCGATCTACCTGATACGCATTCGGGATGGCAGAGTGCGTCACATCAAGATCTTGCCATACTGAAGAACGATGAACTACGTCACCTTTGATCCAAGTCCGAAGCTTGCACCATTTGTCCGATTCTTTTGGGCGCTGGAAGCCGGTCTGGATCCGGGCGAAGAATTCGTTCACCGCTCCGTCGCGGACGGAAGCGTCGAGATGGTTTTCCACTACCGCGCAACGTTCGATGAGGTCGGCGTGAACGGCATAACCGAACTGTCCCCGATCTCGAGCATTCAGGGACAATCCACGGGTTTTCGGCGCTTCGTCACGACCGATTCTTTCGGCATCTTCGGCGCATATCTTTATCCTTTCGCCATCCCGCGGTTCTTCGGTTTTTGTGCGAACGAAGTTACGGACCTTTCCCCGGATCTATATTCGATCTTCGGCAGAGAGGGAAGTTTGCTCGAAGAAAGCATATGTACCGCCGCCAATAATGAAACAAGGGTCAGGATCATGTCCGGATTCCTCGAATCAAAACTTGATGCCAATGCCCGCGACCTTCCGTCGGTTCACTGCGCCGTCCGATCGATAATCGACGCCGGCGGCCAGATCTCCGTCGAACGCCTCGCAGAACGGTTTGATCTTTCCACACGACAATTCGGACGAAAGTTCAAGGAGGTCGCGGGACTGACGCCAAAACTATACGCCAAGATCATCCGTTTCCAGGCCGCGGCTGCCTCGCGGTCTTTGGGCCCACAAAATCTAACGGATATCGCATATGCCTGCGGTTACTACGACCAATCTCATTTTATAAACGATTTTCGCCGATTCTCAGGTTATTCGCCAAAAGAATATTTCCGCGAGCAGGCCGAAGGAACGCAGTATATGGATGTCTAATGCGGTGTCGTATTTTTCCAATTTTTGAAAGCCGGTCCTTGTTATCCTTATCCAAGTTTGAACGCGCTTTACCATCCTTTTTGGTGTAAAGGCCGTGCGAACGATGGGACAATCATCAAATTAAATTATGGAGTAAAAAGAATGAATAAACCCGAACACTACAGTGCCGTAATGCCTTATTTCGTTGTCGAAGACGCAGCGGCTTTCATTGAGTTTCTCACGGACGTATTTGGTGCAAAAGAGATATTGATAGTTCGGCACGATGACGGCCGCATAAGACACGCGGAGATCGACGTGAACGGCGGCACGATAATGATAGGCCAGTGCAGCGAGGAATGGAAGTCTTATGAGCTTTCGACGTTCGTGCTGGTCGAAGATGTCGATGCCGTTTATGCAAAAGGACTCGAAAAAGGCTCGAAAGGAAATCAGGAACCCGGAGACCAGGAATATGGCCGAGCGGCCGGGTTCATAGATAAATGGGGAAATCAGTGGTGGCTGAATAATCCGTCGGCTTAGGTTACTTCCTTGCCGATTTGGCGAAATAGCCCTGGCGGTGTGTGATCTTAACCTTTTGTTTTTTCAACTCCGGGTTAATGAGACGTATTTCGATCGTTCGATACGAACCGTCGTGAGCCTGATCGACGGGTTCATATGCGATCAGATACTGCGAACGCATTTCTTCCTCGATCTGCTGAAACGCCCGGCGGAGTTCGCGTTCGTCGTGCGGAAAATATGCGCGTCCGCCTGAACGTTCCGAAATGCGATTCAGCGTGCCCTTATCGACGCCGTCGTAATAGTTATCACCGATGCCGATGGTGTAGATCACGGCTTCTGACCGGAGAGCCGCCTGGACGGCTTCGTCCAATTCTTTCTGGCCGCCGGTGTTCACGCCGTCGGTCAAAAGAATTATTGCACGCCGTGTTCGTTCGGGTGCGGGACCGAGCACCTCTTCGGACGTGACCCATATCGCATCCCAAAGCGCCGTCGAACCATAGAGCGCCGTCGAACCGCCGCTGATCGGTGGCGTGCCTGTTGTTACACCGCCGCCGATATATCCTGACGGCGGAGTGAATTTGATCCGCTCGACCGCTCGGCGAAGCCGCACAAGGTTATTCGTCATTCCCTGTTCCAGCGTTGTTTCGCCGGTAAATGACAATATCGAAACTTCGTCCTTTTCGGGACGCACGACGGATTCGAGAAACGCGATCGCCGCTTCCTTTTCCTGCGGAAGTGTTCGTTCCTGCGATGCACTTGTGTCGATCAATATCGAAAGACTCATCGGCAGATCGACCTGTCGGGAAAATTCGACGATCTCCTGTTCGGTTCCATTTTCAAAGATCTGTATATCGCCCTTTTTCAGATCGGTCAACAAACGCCGGTTGCGGTCCTGCGCGGTAAAGAGCACATTAACGGCTTCGGTATCAACGCGGATGACCTCGTCTTCCGGATCCGGCGTCGGCGTTGCGGCCGGCTGCGGTTCATTTGACTGCGCGAACGAAATGCTCCCGCCGACGGCAGCCGCCGCGGCCGTCAAAACCAAAAAAGAAAGAACTGCTAATATTCTTTTTGTCATTTTCTACTGCTCCGCCGGCCTCTAGTTCAAACTATCCTTGACCGCACGATATTTCGTCTTTGTCCTGATCTTATATTTTTTCGCGTTCGCCGAGTTCGTAAAACGAACTTCGATATTGCGTTCGCGCCCGTCATATTCCTGATTCGCCGGCTGGTACGTGATGACATACTGCGAACGTATTTCTTCCGATATACGCTTAAAACGGCGTTCAAGCGAAAGCATGTCGCCGGTAAAGAACGCTTCGCCGCCGGTTTCTTCGCAAAGTCTCGTCAAATATTTGTCGCCCTTGTCCTTAACGGTTCCCGCTTCGACACCCGGAACGCTTCCCAAAAAACCGGCTTTTGTGGAAATGCCGAAGATCGTCGTTTCCGTGCGTTGTGCGATATCGATCGCGTCGTCGAGTTCGGCCCGGCTGAATGTATCATCGCCGTCGGTGATCAGGACAATAACGCGCCGTCCCGGCACGTTGCGAAGCTTCTGATCCGAAAATTCCCAGATCGCGTCATAAAGTGCGGTCTGTGAGCCGGTTTTCTTTACGCCGTTGACAGCATCCTGAAGAAGGTCGAGTTTATCCGTAAAATCCTGACGCAGTTTTACCTCGTTATCGAATGTCATAAAGGCAGCCTTATCTTTTCGGAGCCTAATGACCGTATAGAGAAAGTTTGCGGCGGCTTCTTTGGAAAACCCAAGTTTTCCCGCGGTCGAAGGCGACGTGTCCATCAGAACGCCAACGTAAACAGGCGGATTCGTTTCCTTATCGGTAAAGAATGTTATTTCCTGCTGGACGCCGTCCTCAAAAACGGCGAAATCTCCGCGTTTCAAACCATCCACAAGTTCACCTTTTGACGTGACGGTGACCGGCAGTTTTACCTCAAAGGTTTTAACGGCACCGCCCGTGTCATCGTCAGGCGGAGGAGTCGCCTCAGGCGTCTGGCCAAATGCGGTTACGGCCGAAAGGGCGATCAACGATATCAGCAGAAAAAGTGAATATGATCGTGCAAATGTCTTCATAAAAAATTCGATCTTTCTTAGGAATCCGGCGTACCAATTTTCGATGCTTTGCTACGCGGGTTTGTTGCCCTCAGTTGTTGCTCTCTGCGAATTTGAAGTATAACAAACATATACACAATAACGAATTTGCCGAATTCTCGGCCGCGTAATACTTTTGCTATGGACACAAATATTTTCAGGGAATACGACATCCGCGGGATCGTCGGCGAACAGCTTACGGACGAAGCAGTGGCGACGCTGGCCCGGGCGATCGGGACGTTCTTTAACCGCAACGGCGCAATGCGCATAGCGATCGGCTACGATGCACGCGAAAGCTCGCCGCGTTTTTGCGAGATGCTCCGGAAAGGATTCGAGGCATCGGGCTGCGACCCGGTTTTGATCGGAATGGTGCCGACGCCTGTCCTTTATTACACGGCGTTCACCAAAGATGTTGACGGCGGCGTGATGATAACCGGTTCGCACAATCCGCCCGACCACAACGGGTTCAAGATATGCCTCGGTTCATCGACGCTTTTCGGTTCGCAGATACAGGAGATAAAAGACATCGCGCTTGGCGGCAATTTTGCCGAGGGCGAGGGAAGTTCAGAAACCCTCGCGGTCCTCGAAGATTATATAAGCGACATTTCCTCACGCATCGAACTCGGGCCGCGGCGAATAAAAGCCGCCGTTGACGCGGGCAACGGCATGGGCGGTGTCACGGCCGTTCCGATCTATGAACGGCTCGGTGTCGATCTTGTGAAATTGTTCACTGAACCTGATTCGAACTTTCCCAATCACCATCCGGACCCGACCGTCGAGGAAAACCTTAGTGACGTCATCACGGCTGTTAAAGATTCAAATGCCGATATCGGCATTGCCTTTGACGGTGACGGCGACCGCATCGGCGTGGTTGACGATACCGGCAGAATAATCTGGGGCGATGAGCTGATGATACTTTTGTCGCGGCAGGTGCTGCGCGAAAAGCCCGGGGCGACGATGATCGCCGAGGTGAAATGCTCGCAAACGTTGTATGACGACATAGAAAAGAACGGCGGGCGGCCGATAATGTGGAAAGCCGGGCATTCGCTTATAAAATCGAAGATGAAGGAAACGAATGCGGCACTTGCCGGCGAAATGAGCGGCCATATCTTCTTTGCCGACAGATTTTACGGATTTGACGATGCGGCCTATGCCGGTGCGCGCGTGTTGGAAATTCTGTCGCACACGGACAAAAAATTATCGGAGCTGCTGGCCGATGTTCCGAGGAAATTTTCGACTCCGGAACTGCGAGTACCGTGTCCGGATGATGTGAAATTTTCTGTTGTTCAGCGGATCGCGGATGAATATGCGCCGACAAACGATGTAATAACGATCGACGGTGCGCGGATAGCATTCGGAAAAGGCTGGGGATTGGTAAGGGCTTCGAACACACAGGCGATACTCGTCCTGCGGTTCGAAGCCGATACGAAAGAGGACCTCGATGCGATACGCTCGGCGGTCGAAAAGCGGGTCGAAGCCGCCATCGCCGCCGAAGCGTAATTTCACTTTACGGGAAAACGCCGAGTTCCATATAGCTGACCGCGATCTTGTCGATCGCCGTAAGGAACGCCGCCGTCCTGAGGTTGTCAACGCCTTCGCGCTTCGATGTTTCACGAAGTTCGTGATAGGCGGTGATCATTGTTTCTTCGAGTCCCGAATAAACGAGATCGGCTTCGTCCGCACCGCGTGCAACAACGCGGCGTTCGTCTTCGCTGAGCTTGCGTCCGGTTTCCTTTTCGACAATGTCCAAAAGCCGTTCGAACGCACCCTGTTCGAACCGTTTTTCCATTCGGCCGAAACGAACGTGCGAAAGGTTCTTAAGCCATTCGAAATACGAAACGGTAACGCCGCCCGCATTGATATAAATATCGGGAACGACCATTATGCCTTTTTGCTGAAGGATCGCTTCCGCACCGGAGGTGACGGGACCGTTCGCCGCTTCGACAACCATTTTTGCGCTGATACGTTGGGCGTTATCTTCGGTTATCTGATTTTCCAGGGCGGCCGGGATCAGAATGTCGCATTCGATCTCTAATCCGGCTTCGCGGCTCGGCATATTCTGTGCTCCGGCAAAATCCATGATCGAACCGGTGTCTTTACGATGTGCAAGAAGCTTTTCGAGGTCGATGCCTTTCGGATCGTGGATAGCGCCTTCGAATTCCGAAACGCCGACCAGGACCGCACCGCCTTCGGTAAAGTATTTCGCGGCGTGATAACCTACGTTGCCGAGGCCCTGAATAACAAAGGTTTTGCCGGCCAAACCACGCGTCATCCCGAGTGCCTGCATATCTTCGGCGTTATTGCATATTTCGCGCGTGCCGTAAAAAACGCCGAGTCCGGTCGCTTCTTTGCGGCCGCGAATGCCGCCCTGCGGAACGGACTTGCCGGTAACGCAGCCGAGAGCATCGATCTGTTCCGGGTGCATCGCCAAATACGTGTCGGCGATCCAGGCCATTTCACGCGGGCCGGTTCCGTAATCGGGAGCCGGAACGTCGATCGCGGGGCCGATAAAATTCTTTTTGATAAGTTCGTGAGTAAAACGTCGTGTGATGCGTTCCAGCGTTTCGGGCGAATAGTTCTTCGCATTGATCTTTACGGCGCCTTTTGCTCCGCCGAACGGAACGTCAACAATGGCGCACTTATAGGTCATCAGCGTTGCAAGCGCGATCACCTCTTCGACGCTGGCGTTTTCCGAATATCGGATGCCGCCTTTTACGGGAAGCTTGTGGTTGCTGTGCTGAGCGCGCCATGCCTGGATGACCTCAAATCCGCCATCCACACGCACCGGAAAATTGAATGCGACAACGCTGTTGCAAGCCCGGATCTGACTGAGCAGACCGGCGGGGTGTTTTGATACAGCCGCGGCCTTGTTAAAATAATGATCTACACTGGCCAGAAAATCCCGGCCTTCGTCAATTGCAGTCATAACAAATCTCCAAAAAATATATTATAGGAACATAACCCAATTAAAACATATTTGAACTGTTTCCCTTAATGCGAAAGCGAGTTTGCGCCGAATTTGCGGTTTTTCGTCATCGGTTCGAAACAAAATCAGAATAAAAGCCGTATCGCAATCTATCACATCCGGGAAAAACCTTAATATGAATAAAAAAGCTCGCGTTGTTTCTCTGCAGTTGGCCGCCATTCTGTTCCTGCTCGCGTCAGGTGTTTTTGCTCAAACTAATGCGTGTTCGCAGATAACGATAAATATCGATAAAAGCGTCGCAGGAGCTGAGCCGGTTTCCGGCCGTTTGCTCATCTTTATGCGAAAAGACGACGGCAAACCGACGGACGGTTTCGGCGCCGATATGAGCGACCCGAACGCCGTGTTTATCTCGGGAACCGAGATCGCGAACCTTTCACCGGGCCACCCCGTGACGATCGATCCGAACGCGGAAAGCTATCCGGCGGCGTTTTCAACGGCTCCCGCGGGAACTTATCAGTTGTTCGCACTTCTCGACCGCGATCATTCGTACACGTACGGCGGAACCGGCGCGGGCGATATCTTTAGCAGTGTCGAAAAGGTAACGATGCCTGCGTCATCTGCTTCGCTGACCCTTTCGGGCGTCGTTCCCGAACGAAAACTCGATATTCCGGCGAATGTGAAACTCATCGAGTTCGAAAGCCCGATGCTCTCGAAATTTTGGGGCCGGCCGATACAGATGAAAGCGACGGTCGTTCTGCCGCCGAGTTATGAAGCCAAGAAGGGCGAAAAATACCCGACCGTTTACACGATAACCGGTTACGGCGGCACGCGGTTCAGCGCACTGCGAAGCGCGGCGGCAATGTCGAAAGCGATGACCGAAGGAAAACGGCCGGAGATGATCTACGTTAATCTCGAATCGCAAGTGCCGCTTGGCCACCACGTTTGGGCGGATTCGGCGAACAACGGGCCGTGGGGAACGGCGCTCGAAAAGGAATTCATTCCATATTTGGAAAAGCAATTTCGAATGGACGCAAAGCCTTCGGGCAGATTCGTAACGGGGCATTCGTCCGGCGGGTGGTCATCGCTCTGGGTAATGGTTTCGCACCCTGATTTCTTTGGCGGAACCTGGTCCACGGCGCCGGACCCGGTCGATTTCCGCAATTTTACGGGGCCGGATCTGACAAAGAACACGAACGCCTACACCGATGCGGCCGGAAAGGAATACAACCTGGTTCGGATGAACGGGAAAGAGCTGATGAGCGTTCGGCAATATGCACAGCAGGAAATGGTAAAAGGCTATTACGGCGGCCAATTTGCCTCATTCAATGCGGTGTTCTCGCCGAAAGGCGATGACGGCCAACCGATGAAACTTTTCGATATCGAAACCGGCCGGATCGATCCGTTCGTCGCAAAAGCTTGGGAAAAGTACGACATTTCGCTGCTGCTTCGTTCCAACTGGAAAACGCTCGGGCCAAAGCTGAAAGGCAAGCTCCACATCTGGGTCGGCACGGCCGATACCTTTCACCTGAACGAAGCCGTTGAGCTGCTCGACGCGGAACTCAAAAAACTCGGCAGCGACGCCAAGATCGAATACCTCGACGGCCGCACGCACTTTGATATGTACAAGGACGGCTTGACCGAAGAGATCGCCTGGCAAATGTACGCCGTCGCCCGGCCGAAAGCAAAGATCCCGGCGGTTAAATAAAAGGCCCGATCAAGTTTCGTTGACTTTCAAAACGGCGAGGAAGGCTTCCTGCGGGATCTCGACGCGGCCGACCTTTTTCATTCGTTTTTTGCCTTCTTTTTGTTTTGGCGATGACATTCTTGCCATTACCTTGACGGTTTCGCGGGCAACGATCGTGTTGCCGATTGCCGGGTTTAATCCAGTCGGTCCCGCGGGTCGGGCTCGACTGAGGGAATTTCATCCATTGCTGCCAGAAATTTTTCACGGCTGCCGCGTTTGGCACGTTCTTCAAGGTAATCAAGTGAGGACCATGCGGATGCCTTTTCCGCAACAGCCGAAGCTATGAATTGATCGACTGTCACGCCCGCGCGCTCGGCTAGTTCTCTGACATGGTTGATCAGATAATTCGGAAGTTTTACTTCTTGAATGACAGTCATTTCTTTCCCTCAATTATACGCAAAAATTCTCTTGGAGTCACCACTTTTATTCCAAAATCCTTGATCGGATAAAAGTCGCGGACATTATATGTAACGATAAAATCGCAATCACACTCAACCGCCAACTCCAACAAAAAATCATCGTCCGGATCCGCCAATAATGGCCTCCAAGAAAAGTGTATTCGCCTTTTATTTGCAATTGCGCAGATATAATCTAATATGTCATCGATCTTTTCGTGGCTAAGGGTAATATTATTGTCCGGACGTTTCAATATTTCTTCGTATTCCAGAACCAATGACGTGGAGACATTTATTTCAAAAACATCGCTCGCCATCATCATCAAGAGTTTGTATGACGCCCCGACGTTGGATCGAACGGCAGAATAAATGATATTTGTGTCCAGTATTATCTGATAAGTCTTACCCTTCATTCACTTTCAAAACGGCGAGGAAGGCTTCCTGCGGGATCTCGACGCGGCCGACCTTTTTCATTCGTTTTTTGCCTTCTTTTTGTTTTTCGAGCAGTTTGCGTTTACGCGAAATGTCGCCGCCGTAGCATTTGGCGATAACGTTCTTGCCCATTGCCTTGACGGTTTCGCGGGCGATGATCTTGTTGCCGATGGCGGCTTGGATCGCGACCTCGAACATCTGTCTCGGGATCAGCTCTTTCATTTTCGCCGTCAAAAGCTTGCCTTTTGATGCGGCGGTGTTGGCGTGCATGATCAGGGAAAGAGCATCGACCGGTTCGCCTGAAACCAGAATGTCGAGTTTCACGAGTTTGCTTTCCTTATAGCCGGACAGATGATAATCGAGCGAAGCGTAACCGCGCGAAACGCTTTTCAGCCGATCGTAGAAATCAAGCACGATCTCGTTCAGCGGCAGTTCGTAAACCAGCATGACGCGGTCTTTTGTAACGTATTCGAACTTTTTCTGAACGCCGCGTTTTTCATCCAACAGCGGCAAAATTCCGCCCAGATATGCATCGCTAGTGAGTATCGTTGCTTCGATATAGGGTTCTTCGATCTTAGCGATGCGTCCTGCGTCGGGCATTTGCGAGGGCGAATCGATCTCAACGACCTCGCCGTTCGTCGTTGTCACGCGATACCGCACGCCCGGCGCGGTCGTGATCAGGTCCAGGTTAAATTCGCGTTCGAGCCGTTCCTGAATGATCTCCATGTGCAGAAGCCCGAGAAATCCGCAGCGAAAACCGAATCCGAGCGCGGTCGAACTTTCCGGTTCGTAAAAGAACGAAGCGTCGTTTAACCGAAGCTTGTCCATCGCATCGCGAAGGTCTTCGTATTGTGCCGAATCGGTCGGATAAAGTCCGGCGAAAACCATCGGCTTTACTTCCTGAAAACCGGGAAAAGGCGTCGCCGTCGGCCGCGCCGCTTCGGTAATCGTGTCGCCGATCTGGACGTCAGCAACCGTTTTTATCGATGCGGTCAAAAATCCGACCTCGCCGGGGCCGAGTTCGGCTATCGGCGTCGGACGCGGACGGTTCACGCCGATGGTTTCGATCAGGTATTCACGCCCCGTGTTGAAAAATTTTATCTTCGTGCCTTTTTTTATAGTTCCGTCGATGACGCGGAAAAGAACGATGACGCCGCGGTACGAATCGTACCAGCTGTCAAAGATCAGAGCTTTCAGCGGCGCGTCTTTGTCGCCCTGCGGCGGCGGTATCTTTTCGACGATCGCTTCGAGCACGTTTTCAACGCCGAGCCCGGTTTTCGCGGATGTCAGAACTGCTTCGGAAGCATCGAGCCCGATGATGCTTTCGATCTGTTCCATGATGCGTTCCGGTTCGGCCGAAGGCAGATCGATCTTGTTCAGCACGGGAACGAGTTCGAGGTCGTTCGCGATGGCAAGATACGTGTTCGCAAGCGTTTGGGCTTCGACGCCCTGCGATGCATCAACGACCAGCAGTGCGCCTTCGCACGCCGACAGCGAACGCGAAACTTCGTACGTAAAATCGACGTGCCCCGGCGTGTCGATCAGGTTAAGCGTGTATTGTTTGCCGTCTTTCGCTTTGTAATCGAGCCGGACCGCGTGCGATTTTATGGTAATGCCGCGTTCGCGTTCCAGGTCCATATTGTCAAGAAGCTGCGCTTCCATATCGCGGTCGGCGACCGCGCCCGTAAGCTGCAGAATGCGGTCGGCCAGCGTCGATTTGCCGTGGTCGATGTGTGCGATGATCGAAAAGTTTCTGATGGTCCCGATTTCCATAACTACGCGAAAAAACCGAAACAATTACAATAGCAAATAGGCGAAAAAATAGCACCTTTGAAAGCTCGGATAAAAAGCCGGTCTTTGTGCTTAATGGTTGAGAGCCGAGAGTTTGCGAGTCCGGACGTCAGATCTTTCTGCGAGAAGAAAATTTTCCATTGGCAACGTAATTTTGTTATAGTTCATATATCATAGTAGTTTAGGGTTAAGAAATTATCGACCGCATTCATTATGCGCAGGAGAATATATGAGACACGAATATGAACACGACGACGCCAGCGTCGGCACGAAATTGACTTATCTGTTGATAGGCGGCGGCATCGGAGCCGTTATCGCCCTGCTTTTTGCACCGAAATCCGGCGTTGAACTTCGCGGCGACATCGCGGACGCCACGCGTAAGGGCATCGAAAAAAGTAAGGAAACCGCCGCACAGCTTCAGGAAAAAGCCGGCGATTATTACGAAGTTTCGAAAGAAAAAGCGTCCGAATTCTATCAGACCGCACAGGAAAAGGCCGGCGAATTCGGCGAAAAGGCGAAAACCGCCGCGGCGCGTTCGGCAAATCCTTTCACCGCGGCCGTCGAAGCCGGAAAAGAAGCTTACATCGCGGAAAAACGCCGCACGGAAGCAAAATCCATTACCGAAGGCCGGCCGAGTTATCCGGTCGATAAGGAAGATAAGTAATCTATGAATGCGAACGAACCGCAGTTCTGGATGATGGTGGCATCGGTGATCATCGCGATATGCTTTATCGTGATGGCGATCGCGCTGATATATGCAGCTGTCGTCATAAAACGGATCACCGGCACCGTGAAACGTGTCGAAGAACGGATCGATCCGCTGCTGACGCAGGTCAACGCAATGAGCGTTCAGGGAAAAGAGATGTCCGTCCATTTTACGGAAGTGACGTCAAATCTTTCGATGGCGACAAAGCATTTGGCCGAATCGACCGAACTTATCAAAGAAGAGGTCGCCGAGCTAAAAGGCATTGTTTCCGCGTCGGCACATACCGCTGCGGATAAGGTTCAGCTTGTCAGCCGCACCATCGAACGCACGCAGGCTCAGGTCGTCGATACAACGGATTTTGTTCAGGCAAAGATCGTCGAACCGGCACGCGAGGTCGCGGCGATCATGGCAGGCGTTCGAAAAGGCCTCGAGGTTCTTTTCGCTCCGCCGCCCAAACAGATCGACCGCGTTTATGTCGATGACGAATTGTTTATCGGCTAGATACAGAACGGATACATATGAAAAGGCGAACGTCGTTAAGATCGTTCGCCTTTTTTTGATGATGTGCGGAAAACTATTGACCGTCGTCCTGCGGTTTCGGTGAATCCATATCCGGCCGCGGGCTTCGTTTCTGCATTCTTTCGCGGCGTTCGGCCCATCTCTTTTCACGGTCAGCCTTTCTTTTTTCTATCTCGGCCTTTTGATCAGGCGTGAGGATTCCCATGACCTGTGTGCGAATGGTTTCCATCCGCTGTTTTTGCGCCGTGTGAAGCGATTCCATTCTCACTTTTTGGTCTTCGGTAATGGTTCCGTCGTGCTTTGCTTTCCTGAGCATACGCATTTCGTCCATCTCCTGCCGGGACGGCTTATAGGTTTCCCGGATAATGCGGATCTGTTCTTTCTGTGCGTCGTTGAGTTTGATGCCGCGAAGCTCACGCATTCCTGAGCGGCGATGGCCGCGCATCCTTTGGCGGCTGTGCGTTTTGCCCGTTGACGGAGCGTCTGCGGCTCCGGCAGTTGCCGCGTTCTCTTGGGCGGAAGCAGCACTAACGCCGAGGACCAACCCAAGCGCCATAACTGCGAAAGAAAATAACCTGATTCTTGCCGACATAAAATTTTAACTCCTTAATAAAAAACTGAAATTCGGGGAGCTTTTGTTTAGATGCTCCGGCGGCAGTTTTGGTCTTAAAAGATGGCAACGACCGGTGTCTGTTCGTGAAACGTTCGTAAATGACTTAACATTTCTTTGTCAGCAAGCTAATATATTGCTTTGTCCAAAGATATCTTGTTTTTGATCTACTGATGAGATTTTTATCTGAAATAAACTCGCCCGCGGATCTGCGTCGGCTCAAAGTTGAAGACCTGCAGGAAGTTGCGGACGAGGTGCGCGAATACATTATCGAGACGTGTTCGCGGATCGGCGGACACACGGGTGCGTCGCTCGGAGCCGTCGAGCTCGCGGTGGCGATGCATTATGTTTTTGATACGCCGAACGACCGCCTCGTTTGGGATGTCGGCCATCAGGCGTACGCGCACAAGATCCTTACCGGCCGCCGCGAAGCACTTAAGGCAATAAAGCAGGACGGCGGTATTTCGGGATTTCTGCGGCGTGACGAATCCGAATACGACACGTTCGGAGCGGGCCATGCCTCTACGTCGCTGTCGGCCGCTCTCGGCATGGCGATCGCTCGCGACGCAAAGAACGAAGATTTTCACGTATGCGCGCTCATCGGTGATTCGAGCCTTGCGGGCGGTATGGCGATGGAAGCCATTAACCAGGCCGGTCATCTGAAATCGCGGCTGATCGTTCTTTTGAATGACAACGAAATGTCTATCGCTCCGGCAGTCGGAGCGCTGAGCGGGTATCTTAATCGGATCAAAGAGGCTCAAAGCTATCAGCACATCAAAGAAGGCATCGGCGGGGCTCTGGAAAGCGTTCCGCATTTTGGCGGAAGTCTTCGCCGAGCGGCAAAATCTGTCAAAGACGCGATCGCCGCGGCTGTTCTGCCCGGTGCTCTGGTCAACGAACTCGGATTCAAATACATCGGCTATGTTGACGGTCATAACGTGCCGATGCTTGTCCGCGCTCTCGAAGAGGCAAAAAAGGTCGATGACGGGCCGGTCATAGTTCACGCCCTGACCACCAAAGGCAAAGGTTTCCCGAATCCTGAAAAGAATTATTACGCCTATCACGCAACCGGCCCATTCGACCCGAAAACCGGACTGCCGTACAAATCGTCAAAACCGTCGCCGAAAGCCTACACACAGATCTTCGGCGAAACGATGTGCGAGTTGATGGCCCGGGATGAAACGATAATGACGCTCACTGCGGCGATGCCGGACGGAACGGGCGTCGACAAAATTCTCGAAAAATATCCCGAACGCTCGTTCGATGTCGGCATCGCCGAACAGCACGCCGTAACATTTTGTGCCGGTATGGCATGCGAGGGTTTGAAACCGGTCGCCGCAATATACTCTACGTTTCTGCAGCGGGCGTTCGATCAGGTGATCCACGATGTTTGTTTGCAGGACCTGAACGTGACGATCGCAATGGACCGCGCCGGCATAGTCGGAGCCGACGGGCCGACGCACCACGGCCTGCTCGATATTGCTTACCTTCGCGGTTATCCGAACATCGTGCTGATGGCTCCGAAAGATGAGGCGGAAATGCGCGATATGCTTTTTACCGCGATCGAACATCCGGGGCCGGCGGCACTTCGATATCCGCGCGGCAGCGGTTACGGTGTCGATATTTCCGCGAAGCCGAAACTGATCGAGATCGGCAAAAGCGAAACGCTTCGTGAGGGCAAAGATCTGGCGATCGTGGCCTATGGTTCGATGGTTTATCCGGCCGTCGAAGCCGCCGAACTGCTGAAACAAAAAGGCATCGAGGCAACCGTGGTAAATGCACGATTCGTCAAACCTCTCGACGAAGACATGCTGCTCAAACTTGCGGAAGAATTGCCTTTGATAGTAACTGTCGAGGAAGCATATCTTGCGGGCGGATTTGGTTCCGCCGTAATGGAAGCCCTCGAATCACACGGCGTTCAGGACAACGTAAAGGTAGTTCGAATGGGCGTCGATGACGAGATCGTGACACACGGCGATCCGAAACGGCTTCTGGCAGAATATGGATTGAATGCCGAAGGCATCGCTCAAAAAGCGGCTGCGGCGTTAAATGAGCTTGATAGTTCGCCTATCGAAAATCGGAAGCTTCGTGCTATAAAGTAACAAGATCAAACTGCTTCAAAAATATATGAATACAAAACCAACACGTTCTTTTTTGCTTTTTCTGATCGTCGCGGCTGTTGCGGTCTTCGCGTTCGGATGCGGTTCGACACCGTCGAATAACTCAACTACAACGACTGCGGGAAATCGAACACCGATCCCGACGCCGAAGATGGGACGGGACGTAACGGCAAATGCTCCGGCAGGAGCTCCGCTTACGACTAACGTCCTCGGGTCGCCGGATGCAAAGGTCACTGTAGAAGAATTTGCGGATTATCAATGCCCGGCATGTGCCAGCACACATCCGACGATGAAGGAGATACAGTCCGTTTACGGCGATCGTATCAAATTCGTCTTCCGTAATTTTCCGCTCGCGATACCGGCCCATGATAAAGCATATCGTGCCGCGTTGGCAGCGGAAGCCGCCGCCATGCAGGGTAAATTTTGGGCGATGCAGGACCTGATCTTTACAAATCAGAGAACGTGGTCGCCGGCTGCGGATTTCGATTCGATATTGAAAGAATATGCGGCGAAGCTCGGCCTTGACGTAGCCAAATTCGAAGCAGACATGAACGGTATGGAGACGAAAAGCCGCGTCGATGCCGACAAAGCCCGGGGTCAGGCCCTAGGGTTCACATCGACACCGACGGTTTACATAAACGGCAAAATGGTTCCGTTCCAGGATGTGTCGGTTCCGAAGCTGCGCCAGGTGATCGATGCTGAATTGCAAGCCGCTGCCGCAAAAACGCCGGAACCTAAAGCGTCTGAGGCGGATTCGAACGCCGCGAAAGGCGCACGGCCTGACGGCGCGAGACCGGCCGCCGCTAATAAAGCGGAAGAAAAGAAATGACCGGAAAATGGCCGGCATCAAAGGCCGCACCGATCATAGCGGCTCTTGTCGCACTCGTTGGATTAACCGACGCGGTCTATTTGACGATCCACCATTACACGGCTGAACCTGTTCCGTGCAGCATTGTCGAAGGCTGTGAGATGGTTTTGACAAGTGATTATGCGGCGATCGGCGGAGTGCCCATCGCCGCTCTCGGAGCTCTTGCGTACGCTGCGGCTTTTGGCCTGGCAGTACTTACCGTGCTCGGAAAGACCTCGTTCTGGAAATTGTACGGCGCGCATACCGCGCTGATGGCGGCGATCACGGTCTATTTGATCTATCTTCAGGCATTCGTCATCGGAGCATTTTGCCAGTTCTGTCTGCTTTCGGCCGCGGTTACGTTCACGCTTTTCCTGATATTTATCTTGAGCGCGGTCTTTCGCCGCCGTTCATAACAGAATCGCATCGGGACGACTTGCCTCGGGGGCGTCCGTTCCGTTCACACGAACTAAAACATAGCATTTAAAGGAGTTTTATAATGCGGATCCACAAGGTCTTTCTTGCACTATTTGTTCTCGTTTCGTTATTTTCAACTACCATCATTGCTCAAAAGGAAACCAAACTGCCAAAACTTAAATTCGAAGAATATCACCTGAAAAACGGCCTGCGGGTCATTCTGCACGAAGACCGATCGACACCGGTCGTCGCCGTAAACCTTTGGTACCACGTCGGTTCAAAGAATGAGGTCGTCGGCCGTACGGGCTTTGCCCACCTTTTCGAACATATGATGTTCCAGGGTTCGAAAAATTATCCGTCTGATTATTTTTATCCGCTGCAGGAAGCCGGAGCGAACATTAACGGTTCGACAAATCCGGACCGCACGAATTATTTCGAGGTCGTTCCGTCAAATTTTCTGGAACTCGCTCTGTTCATGGAAGCTGACCGGATGGGCGGTTTGCTGGAAGCAATGACGCAGGACAAGCTTGATAATCAACGCGATGTCGTAAAGAACGAACGGCGACAGAGCTATGACAATCGTCCGTATGGAACCGCTTTTGAAAAGATCTTTGCCCAGATGTTTCCGCCGCCGCATCCGTATAATTGGACGACGATCGGTTCGCTTGACGACCTGACCGCGGCTTCGATGGATGACGTCAAAGCATTTTTCCGACAGTATTATGTTCCAAATAACGTGTCGCTCGTCATCGCCGGCGATTTCGACAAAGCTCAGGCGAAAAAATGGGTTGAAAAATATTTCGGCCCGATCAAAAAAGGCGGTGACATAACACGCCCGAACCCAAAAACTCCGCAGATCAAAGGCGAGGTTCGCAAAACATACGAAGATTCGGTTCAGCTGCCGCGTGTTTATATGACATGGCAGGCGGTTCCGGCTTATTCGGCGGATCAGCCGGCTCTGGATATTTTGAGTTCCATACTTTCCGACGGGCGCGGTTCACGTTTGCAAAGCAGCTTGGTTTACGGCAAGCAGATCGCGCAGGACGTCAGTGCGTTCAATTACGCGCTCGAAGCCGGCGGCATGTTCATTGTCATGTCCACGGCGAAGCCGGGAAAATCACTTGATGAGATCGAAAAGGACATCAACGCAGAGATCGAACGGATCAGAAAAGAAGCTCCGACCAAAGAAGAAATGGATCGTGCACTTAATTCCATAGAGTCGCAGTCCATTTACAGCATGCAAACGGTTCTCGGCAAGGCAAACCAGATGAACGGCTACGCTACGTTCGTCGGCCGTCCCGATTATTTTCAGGCAGATCTCGACCGCTATGCAAAGGTTACGCCGGATGACGTACTACGCGTAGCGAACAAGTATCTGACCAAAGACCGGTTCGTGATGAATTTCGTTCCCCGCACTTCGAAGGCGAAACCGGTCGCAACATCGGCGGCAAACAAACCAACATCGACCGCAGCCAAAGAAAAAGACGACAACCGCGACGAATATACCAAGAACCTTCCGAAACCGGGACCGGATCCGACATTCGCATTGCCCGCGATCGAGAAAACTAAACTTTCGAACGGCCTGAACGTTTGGATCGTCAAACAATCAGAACTTCCGATCGTTTCGATGAACATGGTGCTCAACAGCGGAGGCACTTTCGACCCTAAAGACCGCGCAGGCCTGGCATCCTTTACCGCCAGCCTGCTCGATTCGGGAACGCAAAGCCGTTCGGCCGTAGAGATCGCAAATGAACTTCAGGCCATCGGAGCGAACCTCCGCACCGGCTCCGGCTGGGATTCGGCCAACATTTCGCTTCAGACGCTGACGAAGAACATCGACAAAGCTCTAGACCTTTATTCGGACATCGTTCTTCATCCGTCATTTCCGGAAAGCGAACTTGAAACGCTTAGAAAACGCACGCTCGTTTCGCTGCTGCAGCGAAAAGATAACCCGAACGCGATCGCGAATGTTGCTTACAGCGCGCTGCTTTATGGCAAAGATCATCCGTACGGCAGATCGCTCGGCGGCGATGAAAAAAGCGTTTCGGCGATAACCCGTGACGAGATCGAAAAATTCTACAGCGCAAATTATCGTCCGAACAACGCGACGCTCATCATCGTCGGCGATACGGATGCGAAAACCATGATGCCGAAACTCGAAAAAGCTTTCGGAGAATGGGAAGCCGGTGAAGCGGTAAGTGCCGAACCGCCTGCGACAAAAGCGTTCGACAAACCGGGAATATACATTGTTGATAAGCCCGGTGCGGCGCAATCGGTCATCAGTATCGGCCAGGTTGGCGTTCCGCGAAATAATCCCGATTATTTTCCGTTGACCGTTATGAATTCCATCCTCGGCGGACAGTTTACCTCGCGCGTGAATATGAATCTTCGTGAAGATAAAGGTTATACATACGGTGCGCGGACAAGCTGGGCATTCCGCAAGGGTGCGGGGCCGTTCGAAGCTTCGGCCGGAGTTCAGACGGCGGTAACGAAAGAATCTGTCGTCGAATTTATGAAGGAACTCAACGGTATTCGCGGCGATATTCCGCTGACGGACACCGAGCTTGAATACAGCAAGCAGAGCTTGATCCGCAGATTTCCTTCGGGCTTCGAAACCGTAGGCCAAATTTCGGGGCAGCTTTCGAACCTTGTTGTTTACGGATTATCGGACAGCTATTTTAACGATTACATCCGAAACATACAGGCTGTTACGGCAAAGGACATCAACCGTGTCGCGAACAAGTATCTGACGCCGGATAAAATGGCGATCCTGATCGTCGGCGACCGTTCGGTGATCGAACCGAAGCTTAAAGAGATCGACGGGCTCGGAGATAATATTCATTATCTCGATGCCAGCGGAAACCCGATCGAATGATCGGTTCTTACTTAGCGACAGTCCGGCCGGAGTGGAAACATCTGCTCCGGCCGCTTTTTTTAGATAGCGTCGATCTGCTCGGCAAGCGCGGTATCATGGTCGGTCACACCGCCGCGGTCGTGCGTGGTGAGTTCAATGACCGCGTACCCCCAGCCGAACGTTATATCGGGATGATGATCTGCTGCTTCAGCCAGTTCTCCGACCTTGTTCACAAACGTGAGGCTGTCGGCGAAGTTATTGAATTCATATCGTTTAGAGATCTTCGTGCCGTCGGTTTCCCATCCGGCGAGCCGGGCAAGATCAGCCTTTATCTCATCCTGGTTAAGTTTTTTCCGTTCCATTCGTTTTTTGCTCCTCGCTTTTAGGCTATAATAATGATTTATAACTTATATGGGCGGTTGCGGGAAACCGTCTGTCTTTGTTTTGGCGATATGAAGTTTATTTTGGCGACATTACTAACTGTTTTCTGTTTCGCCGCATTCGGCTGCACCGGCGAAAAGGCTCCGGCGACGCCGGTCGAAACGTTCAAGACGTACGTTAAAGCGATGAAGGCGAAGGACATCACCACGATGAAGCTTTTGCTTTCGGACGAAACGATAAAAATGCATGAGCAGGAAGCAAAGGCGCAGAATGTCACGCTGGACGATATCGTGAAACGCGAAACTCTGATCGGCGAAGACCAAAAGCAGGTCGAATTTCGCAATGAAAAGATCGAAGGCCAAAAAGCGACGCTCGAGATCAAGAACGGATTTGGACAATGGGAGACGCTGCCGTTCGTGTTCGAAGATGACGCGTGGAAAATAGATAAGAAAGGCTACGCTGACAATTTTATGAAAGAGATAGAACAGCAGCAGAATGATGCTTTCGGTACGCCCGCAGAAGACATTACGGCACCGGGTGCACAGCCGCCCGATCCGTTGCAGTAGTTATGAGAACGACATTCATATTTTCGACGATCTTGATCGCGGTACTGTCGGCGGCCTGTTCCGGAACGGCGTCGAATACGAATTCCGCATCTAATGTGAATTCAGCCAATGCGAATTCAAATGCGGCATCGAACGCCAACGACGCACCCGAAGCGGTCATTCCGACGGTTAGTCCGACCGAAGTTCTGAAAGCTTTGAGCGAGGCATCCAGCAAGAAAGATGTCGAAGGCATTAAGAAACACTTCACGAAAAAGACGCTCGAACTTTTCGATCAGGTAGCAAAAGATCAAGGCAAAACGGTTGACCAGATCCTTCGCGAACCGGACGGCCCGCCGTTTCCGGAACTTCCGGATATCGGCGACGAAAAGATCGACGGAGCTTCGGCCACGCTCGAGATAGGCGACCCGGAAACCGGCCTTGTATCCGAACTTCCGTTCGTTATCGAAGACGGTGAATGGAAGATCGCAATGGACGTTTATCTGGAAAAGGTCGGTGAGGCTCTTTCAAAAGAAGAAGAAACATCAAAGGAAAAATAGAGATTTTCAGGAGCATATTTCTGTGGCGTTGATCAAACCTTTTCGGGCTCTGCGGCCGGTTCCGGACAAAGCAGAGCCGGTTTCGTGTGTGCCGTACGATGTCGTGCACGAATCCGAAGTACGCGAATTTCTTCGTGAAGATCCCCTGACCTTTCTGCAGGTCACGCGGCCCGATGCGGGCCTTTCGGACGAAGAACTTCCGCCGGCCGAGGCGATGCGCATCGCGAAAGAAAATCTGCAGCGATTCATTGACGACGGCGTGCTTGTTTTGGAGAAAGAGCCGTCGATCTATATTTACCGGCTCGCGGCGCGCACTCATACACAAACGGGCGTCGTCGCCTGTGTTTCGCTTAATGAATACGAGAACGGATCCATCAAAAAGCACGAAAAAACGCGACTCGACAAGGTCGAAGAACGCACGGAACACATGCTCGAACTTCGTGCGCAGACGGGTTTGATATTCCTTGCTTTTCGTGGAACCGATCTGATCCACCGGCTGATCCACGAGGCGGTACAGGGCGAACCGCTCTTTGATTTTCCCGGCATAAACGATACACAGCAAACGGTTTGGCGAATTCCCGCCGACCGTGCCGGTGCATTGGTCGATGCTTTTGCGGCAGTTCCGGCGCTGTATATTGCGGACGGCCATCATCGTACCGAAAGCGCCGAAAAGGCACGGGAAATACTCCGCGGCGAAAATCCGAACCACGATGGCAGCGAAGATTATAATTTCTTTATGGCGGGAATGTTTCCGGCCGAAGATCTTCGGATCCTTGCATACAACCGAGTCGTAAAAGATCTTAACGGACTTACGTCAGAGGAATTTCTGGAACGGCTGACACGCCATTTTGTTGTGAATGAAACAACAGAGAAAGAGCCGAACGACCGGCAAAACTTTTGTATGTATCTGGACGGAAAATGGTATGGGCTTCGGTTCGCGACGGATTTCCTAATTGCTCCTCCGCCGAACGAAGCGTTGGATGTAAGCATTCTTCAGAGCTATTTGCTTGAGCCGGTTCTCGGCATCGGCGATGTTCGGACCGACACGCGGATCGGATTTTCAGGCGGTGCCCGCGGTGTCAATGAACTCGAACGCCTTGTTGACAGCGGCGAGATGCGCGTTGCTTTTTCACTTTTTCCGACGACAATGGAAGATCTTCTGACGGTATCGGATATGAACGAAATAATGCCGCCGAAATCGACTTGGTTCGAACCGAAACTTCGCGACGGTTTATTCGTTCATACAATATAGTGAAAATGGAAAGCTTTTTGGAAACGGAACGGCTTATTTTTAGAAAGATAACACCGGCCGATCTGGACATCGTAACCGAAACCCGCAGCGACCCGGACGTTAACCGCTATCTCGGCGGGCCGGAAATGCAGAGCCGCGACGCGATCGAAAAGCGCATTCCTTTTTATATCGAAAGCTATGCAAAGTTCGGTTTCGGATTCTGCCTTATGATATGGAAAGAAACCGGCGAAGTGATCGGTTCCGCGGGGCTTTCGCCGCTCGGCGATACGGGCGAGATCGAGGTCGGCTATAATATGATCAAGCCGTTCTGGGGCAAAGGCATCGGCACCGAAGCCGCACGCGCCTGGCTCGCTCACGGCTTTGACGTAGCGGGGCTCGAACGCATAGTGGCGGTCGCACATCCGGATAACACGGCGTCGCGGCACATTATGGAAAAGTGCGGAATGCGGTTTGAGAAGATCGAGAATCATTACGGAATGGACTGCGCGTTCTACGCCATTTCAAAGGACGAATTCGATTCGCGAAAATGAACATTAGTTATCCAAAGCTGATCTTTGCCGTGATCCTTTCGTTGTATTTTTTGTGGATCGCGCTCGACCCGATGCAGGGCAGCTTTTTGGACAATGTCGATCTGCCGATACATGAAACCGGCCACCTTTTGTTCAACCCGTTCGGCGAATTCATGATGATCGCCGGCGGTTCGATATTTCAGATCCTGTTTCCGCTTGTGTTCGTCGGGTATTTTTTGTGGAACGAAAAGCGTTATTCGGCGGCGATAGTCGGACTTTGGGTCGGACAAAGTATTTTGAATGTTTGGGTTTATGCGGCCGACGCGGTCGCCGGAAAGCTTGTTTTGACAAGCGGTTTGACCGGCTCCGAAGGCGGTTTTCACGATTGGAATTATCTGCTGACGGCGACGGGCCTTTTGGGCTCAACGGATCTGGTCGCCGGCGTAATTCGCATGATCGGAACTATGACGATCATCGCCGCCGCGGCGGCCGCCATCTATTATTCGCTGTACAGCGAACCCGAAGAGATCGAATGATGAAAGCGGCACTGATAACCGGAGCATCCAGCGGCATCGGCGAAGAATTCGCGCGAAGACTTGCCGCGCGCGGACATAACCTGGTCGTTGTTGCGCGCAATGAGGAAAAGCTTCATTCGCTTTGTGACGAGCTAATGCTTGAGCACAAAATAACGGCGCATTACACGGTTCTGGATCTTTCGGAACACGGTTCGGACGAACGTCTGTTCGAAGAAACGGAACGCGGCGGTTTTGAGATAGATTGGCTGATAAATAACGCGGGCTTTGGTTCGGGCGGATATTTTAACGACCTCGATATCGAACGCGAACTGAAGATGATCGACCTTAACGTACGTGCCCTGGTCGCGTTGACGCACCGCTATCTGCGAAAAATGCGCGACCGCGGCGAAGGCACGATAATCAATGTTTCTTCGACGGCGGCGTTTCAGCCGATGCCTTTCCGGGCGACATACGCGGCGACAAAAGCTTTTGTATCATCATTTACCGAAGCCATTGCCGAAGAGAACCGCCCGTTCGGAATTCGCGTAATGGCTTTGTGTCCGGGTTCGACTGCGACCAATTTCTTTGCGGCTTCCGGAAACGAACCGACGATGAAATCGACCGGCCAGCAAACCGTCGGCGAGGTTGTTGAAACGGCGCTTTCGGCAATTGAAAAAGGCCGGGCGAAAGTTGTTTCAGGTTGGGTAAATTATGTCGGAGCACTCGGGGCGTCATATATGCCGAATGCGATAACGACGCGGTTGGTCGGCAAAGGTTTGCGAAAGCGTTATTCGGACAAAAAAGAACGATGATAAAATTTACGATCCTCGGCAGCGGTTCCACCGGAAATTCGGTTTTGATCTCGAGCGAAAACACGAACGTTCTGATCGACGCCGGTTTGAGCGCGCGCGAGATCGTCCGCCGTCTCGCCGCCCTTGGACTCGGCCCCGAAGACATTGATGCAGTTCTGATCACGCACGAACACAGCGACCACGCCGGCGGGCTTCGGGTTTTGCTTCGTTCGATAAATTGCCCCGTGTTCATTTCGGAGGCGACCGAGGACGCATTTTATGCGACGCGAAAAGGCATTACGTCCAACGGCAGCGAAGCCCAAAAGCGGCGCGAGGCGTTGGCGGACCGCGCCGTCGCCATCGAATCGAGCCGCGAATTCCGCATCGGCGATATCGATTTCGAACCCTTTTCGGTGCCGCACGACGCGGTCGATAATTTCGGTTTTGTCGCAATGAAGGACGGTGTCAGGCTCGCTACGCTTATGGATTTCGGCTGCATCACGTCGCTGATAAAAGAAAAGCTTCGCGGATGCGACGCGATCGTCATCGAATCGAACCACAGCCGCGATATGCTCCGCGCGTGTTCGGTGTATTCGTGGGATCTGAAACAGCGCATCGCATCGCGCACCGGCCATCTTTCGAACGAAGACCTCGCCGATTGGCTTTCGAACGATTTCGACGGTTCGGCGCGCGACATCGTCCTCGCACACCTTTCGCAGCGTTCGAACGAACCGCACCTCGCGCTCCTGACCGCACGCACCGCGCTCGATATGCGCCCGCCGCTCTTCCGCACCGAAACAAAGATCACACTCTCATCCGCAGGCGAACCAACCGAATGGTTCCGGTTTTAGTTGTCGTTTTAGGGGTTTGTATCTATTTGAGTCGCAAATGGTATAAGATGGTTAAAGCAGGCGTTCTTGCCGCTATGATCTTTGACAGCGCACCTGATTGACGATTCTTTTGGAAGCGGGTCGAATGCGAATTTCCCGACGCGGTATCAATTCACCAGCCGCGAGTATGACGATTTCACAGAACTTTATTATTACCGGGCCCGAATGTACGATTCGAAACTCGGTCGTTTCATCTCCGAAGATCCAATTGGTTTCAACGGCGGAGATGTAAATTTATACGGGTATGTGTGGAACAACCCCCAAAAGTTTGACGACCCTTTAGGACTTTATCCTTTTTCTTCTGGAGATAATCCGTATGATCTTATACCAGAAGCGGGATGGGTAGGGATTGCCTATGCCGGTAATTTTGCAGCTGGATTTGGTGATCATGTAACCACAATACCATTCACGGACGTAAAGCTTACGCAGGAAGTTCGAAGATGGTTTGGCAGTGATGAAGTTGTTGATAAATGTAGCGGAGTATACACAGCAGGTGAATGGAGTGGCTTTGCTTGGGAGGTTGCCTTTGGTGGGGCCGGAGGTTTGCGGGCGGCAGGAACAAAAGGGGTAGGGAAAGAATTTTCGCACTGGATACCAAATCGCATGG
Organism: uncultured bacterium; assembly: GCA_965651435.1. Taxonomy (GTDB): domain Bacteria; phylum Acidobacteriota; class Blastocatellia; order Pyrinomonadales; family Pyrinomonadaceae; genus OLB17. The sequence goes on from CBFGSN010000004.1 coordinate 26,776, forward strand.
GTGGGCCACGTTCACTCTGGAACGGAAACTACGTTTCAGCGGCGCGACATCACTTACACGATCCCTACCGTTATGTTAAAGGAGGCGGACCAAAATGGCACCCGATCCGTCAACAGTGGGACAGGATACCGAAGGTATATAAAGGCGGTATGCTTGGAGCTGGTGTGGGCTTAAGTCAAACAATAGAATTTTGAAAGCTATGAAGACGGAGTTTCACTTTATAAGTACCGCGTTCAACCGTTCCCAATCAAAGGACTATTTTATTAATCCTGAGTCCTACGGAGACGATTTAGCCTATTGGCTTGTTGGCGAACTCAGCAAACGCCAGATCAAAATTACCAGTAAACCGGAACAGGAAGATTTTGGTTGGTATTTTAATTTTTTGTTCGAGGATAAAGAGCATTGTGTGGTAGTTGCGTTTAAACCTAATAATCCTTCTATTGGCGACGAGTGGTTTGGATGGGTGGAACGACGAGTAGGATTTCTCAGTTCTCTATTTGGTGGACGAAATCGTGGAATTATTCCAGGTGCCGTTGTAGTTATTAGCGATATTATCGAAACGGCACCAGAAATAACTAACATTAGATGGCAGAATCATTAAAATGAATATGCTCGACATCCTAATGATATTCATTTAGCTTTCAGGTAGGTGAAAAGCAGAATAGCTTGGATATCAGCTGACGAGTGCCGAGAGCGAAAATGATTGCCGATGACGGAAGCAGTGAGCTGATAATGTTTGCATTATCCCGTAAACTTTAGTTTGCGGATTCTAAGACGGCAACAAACTGAAGTTTGTTGGACTTGGGCGGCGGCAACAAACTAAAGTTTGTCAGCTTCGGGTTGGATGACGCCGCGGAATGTTTTTCGGTGGAGCGGGCAGGGGCCGTGGCGGCGGAGGGCGTCGAGGTGATATTTTGTGCCGTAGCCGAAGTGTTTTTCGAAACCGTATTCGGGAAATTCGGCGGTGTATTTGGCCATCAGGGCATCGCGGTATGTTTTTGCGATGACCGACGCGGCGGCGATCGAACATGAGATCGAATCGCCTTTGATGATCGCACGCTGCGGCAGCGGCGAAAGTTTTAATTGAAGCGCGTCTATCAGCAGATACTCGGCCGCCGGATCGAGAGCCGCTATCGCTTTCAGCATCGCGGCTTTTGTCGCCTCCAAAATATTTATGCGGTCGATCTCGTCCGCTTCGATGCGGCCGACCGCAAAACAAACCGCGGTTTCGCGAAGCTCGGCGGCGATCTCGTCCCGGCGTTCGGCGGAAAGTTTTTTCGAATCGTTCAGAAATTTCGGCAGCGGCTTTTGCGGATCGAGAATGCAGGCCGCCGCAACGACCGGCCCGGCAAGGCATCCGCGCCCGACCTCATCAACACCGGCAACAAAACGAAAACCCGCCGCGAACGCCTGCTCTTCGAACAGGAGTCCGGGCGCGGTTATCGGTTCTTCGCCAAATAAAGAAACGCGGGCGAGAGATCCATCGTTTTCGAATGAATCGATCTGCTCCGCGTTCATCTTTCTTATTTCGTCGTTTTGGCCGCTGCTTTGTTGCGTGTATCGCGTTCCTTGATGCGGGCGGCTTTACCGCGAAGGTTGCGCAGATAGTAAAGCTTCGCACGGCGAACTTTACCGCGGCGAACGACATCGATATGATCCACGATCGTCGCGTGAAGCGGGAAAATGCGTTCGACGCCAATGCCGAAGCTGACCTTGCGCACGGTGACGGTTTCGCGAACGCCGCCATGTTTTTTGGCGATAACAACGCCTTCGAAAACCTGCAGGCGTTCCTTGTTGCCTTCCTTGATGCGGACGTGAACCTTTACGGTATCGCCCGATTGAAAAGCCGGGATCTCTTGTTTCATCTGCGTTGTTTCAACGCCGTCTAAACGATTCATATTATTTTCGGCCAGAGGTCAGTCGCCAAAATTACGACTCACATTCACCATTTTCTCCTTCTAATAGATCTTTTCTATTCGATCTTGTTTTTTCGAGCGCCATTTCGTGACGCCATTTTTCTATTGCGGCATGATCGCCGCTTAAAAGCACATCGGGAACTTTCATTCCCATAAAATCCGCGGGCCGCGTGTAGTGCGGGCAATCGAGCAACCCGTCCGAGAACGAATCATTCGCCGCCGAAGTTTCGCTGCCCAATGCATCGGGCAAAAGCCGTATCACCGCATCGGCGACAACGACCGCCGCCGCTTCGCCGCCCGAAAGAACATAATCGCCGATCGATATTTCTTCGTTGACGAGTCTTTCGTTCACGCGTTCATCGACGCCTTCGTAACGGCCGCATATCAGCACAAGGTGTTCAGTTTCATCGGCCAGCCGCTGTGCGACCGCCTGTTTGAAAACCGTGCCCTGCGGCGAAAGCAGAACGACGCGCGTACGCGGCGGATAATCTTCGCGGTTCGTCGTGCCCAGAATATGTTCGACCGCGGCAAATATCGGTTCTGGTTTCATCACCATTCCGTCGCCGCCGCCGAACGGCCTGTCGTCCGTCATCCGGTGCTTGTTAAAAGCAAAGTCACGGATGTCGTGAACATTTACCGAAACTATTTCGGCAAGCCGGGCACGCCGTATTATTCCAAAATCAAAGACCTGTCCGAAAAATTCCGGAAAAATTGTCAGAACGTCTATTCTCATCCGTTCTTAAAATTCGAGCAAACCTTCCGGCGGATCGACCGTTATCTTTTTGCCGTCGATGTCCACCTCCGTGCAGATACTTTCGGCGAACGGTATCAGATATTCGCGGCCATCGCCCTTAATGACCAAAAGCTCCGTTCCGCCGGTCCGCAGAAGCTCTTTCACTTTGCCGAGTTCGGTGCCGTCGATCGTCACCGCAGCACAGCCTTCGAGCTGCCAGTCAAAGAATTCGCCTTCGTCCAGTTCGACCGCATCGGCTTCATCGATGCAGATCTCGGCTCCGCGAAGTTTTTCCGCGTCTTCGACCGTGTCGATGCCGGCAAATTTCAGAACGATCCGGCCGTTTTGGAACCAATGCCGTTCAAGGCTCAGTTCTTCAACACGTCCGTCCGGAAACTTTGCCGAAATATCGCGAAGGCCGTCGAACCTTTCCGGAAAATCGGTCAGCAGTTCCGCGACGGTTTCGCCGCGAATGCCGCGTGTGCGGACGATCCTCGCTATTGCAACCAGATCCATAACGGCGGCCGCTTATTCCACAAGGTCGAGGTAAAACCGCTTGCCCTGTTTTTGCCCGGCGTAAAAAAGAATGCTGCGCATCGCCTTTATGGTACGGCCTTCGCGGCCGATCAGGCGTCCCATGTCATTCTCGCCGGCGCGGACATCTATCCGCACGGTCTTTCCGTCAACACGTTCGGTCACGTCAACGTTGTCCGGTTCAGAGGCAAGAGCTTTTATGATCTTTTCTATCGCTGCTCTCATAATTCGATCAAAAGAACGAAACCTTAGGCGGCTTCGGCAGTTTCTGTCTGAGCAGGATTGTTTTTGATCAGGCTCGCAGCCGTTTCGGTCGGTTTTGCGCCGACACCGATCCAGTACTGAATGCGTTCGTGATTCAATTTGACCTGCGCCGGGTCGGTCATCGGGTCATAGGTGCCCAGATTCTCGAGATATTTGCCGTCGCGTTTCGACCGTTTTTCTTTTACGACCAGGCGGTAAAACGGTTTACCTTTTGCGCCGAGCCTCATTAAACTAATTGCTAACATAATTTTCTAATCGTGAGTTTGAGTTTTGAGCCGGAAGCTCTGGTCTCAACTCCTCAACTTTATTTCCTTTTCTTGTGTCGTTTCTTCTTTTTGATACGGCGCGAAACGGAATCGTTCCCGTCGTCATTTCCTAAACTCATATCACCGCCGCCGAGCATTCCGCCCAGACCGCCGCCGCCGAGCATACCGCCCAGGCCTCCGGCGAGTCCGCCCATCATACGCTTGCCGAGCCCGCCGAGCAAGCCGCCGCGGTTCATTTGGGCCATCATTTTCTTCATTTGCTCGTACTGACGCAGAAGCTGATTGACCTCGGCGATGGTCGTTCCGGAACCGCCCGCAATACGTGTTTTGCGGCTGGCGTTCAAGATCCGGTGGTCGAGCCGTTCCTGCTTTGTCATCGAATCGATGATCGCTTCGGTGCGTTTCATCTGCTGGTCGACGACCTCGGACTGCTCGTCCGTTATCTGAAGCCCACCGGTCATCTGTTCCGGCAGCATCTTCATCAATTTCGACATCGAACCGAGCTTTTTGAATTGACCGAGCTGCGAGCGAAAATCTTCGAGCGTAAATTGATTACGCGTCATTTTCGCGAGCTGTGCCTGCGCTTCTTCTTCGCTTATCTTGCCCTGAACTTCTTCGATCAGCGACAGGACGTCGCCCATCCCGAGAATTCGCTGGGCAACGCGGTCGGGATAAAAAGGTTCGATCGCGTCATATTTTTCGCCGACGCCGACGAATTTGACAGGCTGGCCGATGACCTGTTTGATCGAAAGTGCAGCACCGCCGCGTGCGTCGCCGTCCATTTTCGTCAGGACGACGCCGGTAATGCCGACGCGTTCGTGAAAAACCTCAGCGGAGCGAACCGCGTCCTGGCCGGTCATCGCGTCCGCAACAAAAAGAACTTCGACAGGTTTCGTTTCGGCCTTGATGCTCTCGAGCTCTTCCATCAGCTCGTCGTCTATGTGAAGACGGCCGGCAGTGTCGATAAGCAGCGTGTCAAACCCCGTTTCCTGCGCGTATTTCATCGCGCCGCGAACAAGCGTAAGCGGGTCGTTCGTTTCCTTGTCCTGATAAACCTGTTGGCCGACGGCGGCACCGACGACGCGAAGCTGTTCGCGTGCGGCCGGACGATAAACGTCTACCGAAACCAGAAGCGGTTTGCGTTCCTGATTTTCGGCAAGCCATTTCGAGATCTTTCCGGTCGATGTCGTTTTACCCGAACCCTGAAGCCCGACGATCATAACAACGTTCGGGATCTGTTTGGTGAAAACAAGCCGCGATGACGTTCCGCCCATCAGTTCCGAAAGTTCGTCATAAACGATCTTTACGACCTGTTCGTGCGGATTCAGTCCTTCCCAAACTTCCTGGCCTTCGGCTTTGGCGCGGACGGCTTCGACAAAATCTTTCGCGACCTTATAGTTTACGTCGGCTTCGAGCAGCGCCATCCGGATCTCGCGCAATGCCGCATCCACGTGTTCGGGCGTAAGTTTGCCCTGCCCGCGCAGATTCTTGAGCGATCGTTTAAGTTTTTCGGATAACGATTCGAACATAATTAAACCGCCGATTTTATCGGCATTTGCCTTCACCGACCATCGCCAATAGACACACTTCGGCGCCAATAGTCGAAACTATAAATTTTAATGATTCAGCGGGTTGCTGTCAATGTTCAGGCCATTATTAAAAAGCCGTACGCAGCCCGGTGGGTGGAAATCGGAACTTTTGACATTCACGGACGTGATAGCAGTAACAGCAGGGAACACCCGAGAGTGTTCGAACAAACTTTAAGAGGTGTCACAAAATACCGCCCGGAGGTGTTTATACTATAGGAGAATAAACGTCATGACCAGACCCACGAGAGCGTTCCGCTCGCCGGAGTTGCTGCTCATATTGCTGCCGTTACTTTTTACCCTTTTAGCATCCACAGATCTTATCGCACAACAAAACGCAGGAAATGCTCCCGGCGAAGAAGTTTCCCGTGAAAGAACGTTTGAGCAAGCGATCCTACGTTGGGATATATTTCTCGGTTCGACGGCGCAAGACGCTCGAACCGTTTTCCCCGAGGAACGGAGGCCGTTCGCGATCGTCGAAGCCGCGAACGCATATTGGGAAACCCACCCGGATGTCGCCGAAAGCCTCTTTGTGAATGCGGTCGATTCCGCGATCTCGCTTTCGCGTCAGGACAAGAAAAATCAGTATTTGATCAACTACGTGCTCGCATCCGCCGCCAAACGGGACGCCCGTTTGACAGAGGAACTGAACGACCGCTTGAAAGCCGCCGGGCTGAAAATAGCCGATGAATATCAAACGGATCTAGCCATGGATCTGATCGATTCCGACCCGGCAACGGCCGCGCGGCTTATCGAAGTATTGGCGCCTGCGGGAGCCCAAAGCGGTTGGGCGATGAGCATGATCTATCAGCTCGCCCGAAAGAACAAAGGGCTTTCAGACAGGGTTTACGGCGTGTATTTGCAAAGGATCGCCGCGGAGCCGACTATTGGCATCGGAGTCGTCGATTTCTTTGCCGGATACGCATTCGGATATTCGGAATATTGCGGCATTACGGCTAACGGGGGAACCACCTCAAACTCGCTCGTGCCGAATCACGCCTTGGCGCAAAGACGTTTCACCGCCGATTTTCTGAATCTGGCATACGGTCGGACGGCGGCGGCTATCGAGGCGCGGAACCGTTCGATCGGAACTGACCTGGACGCGCTAAACCTTCAGATAGCATTTACATTCGAATATTTGCTTCCGGAAATTTCCCGTTTTGCTCCGAATAACCTCGCGGTTTGGCAGCAGCTTCAGCAACAAGGGATCGCGGGAATACCGATCCCGATACTCGAACGAGCCCGGTCGCTTGTTCAAAGTATTTATCAGACACGGTCAGAGCTGATGACGAGCGCGGATTCTCCGGAGATATCGGAGCAGCAGATCGACGCACAGCTTGACGATATCGAAAAAATGGTCGGAACGTGCAAACGCGATGCCGCTTACAGCAAAGCCGCGATGCGGCTCGCCGGATTGAAAAATTACAAGCGTGCTTTTGAGGTTGCGGGCAAAATCGAAACCCCGGAGCAGGAAGCGGATGTCCTTGAATACATCCGCGTTCGCCTGGCCGAGGCCGCGATCGAAAGCGGCGAACCCGACGTCGAAAAACAGATCGAAAAAATTTCAAAGATCGAATACAAAAGTCTTCTTTACGGCAAGCTGGCCGAAAAAACAAGGAACCGCACACAGATAGATCAGGCAGTTCGCATCGCCGAAAAGCTTCCTAAACCCGAAGACCGAGCGGGTATGCTTTTCGGGCTTTCGACGTTTCTTATCGATTCAGATGCCGCCGCCGCACAGTCGGTTTTCAGGAACGCCGTCAAAGAGCTGAATCGAACGGAGCCCGTTGACCAAATGAAATTTCGCTTGTCGATGAACGTATCCGTGGGCTGCGACGGTGAACACAGCTTTTTCGGTTGGGGCGGTACGATCGCGAACTCGACAATTTTCGACGCGATCAGCGAATTCGCAAAACGCGACCCCGATACGGCAGTGACTCTTGCCCGCGAGATCGGTGATAAAATAACCAAACTCCGCGCACAGGCCGTGATCGCAAACATTGCGCTCGCCGATCTGGAAAAACGAAAGGCGGAATACGTAAAATCAAAAGCCGGTAATTAACAGCTCACATTTTCAATAAACGGTCGATGGCCGCGATGACCTTTTCCGGTTTTACGGAGAGTATGCATCGCGGTTCGCCGTATTCCTTGCACTCGTAACCTGCGCACGGCTGACACGCAAATTCCTCGAAAACAACCTCGTTCGGTGCGTACATCCACGGCCGCCAATGGTCGCGGTTCGACGAACCGAAAATCACAACGCTCGGCGTAGCGACGGCCGCCGCGATATGTGCGATGCCGGAATCGTTCCCGACAAAGATCCGAGCCTTTTCCGCGATCGCCGTTATTTCCGGGAGTTTCAGATCGCTGAAGGCGTGAATGCGAACCTTTGCCGACGCCGCAAGCTTTTCTAAAACTTCGGTCTCGTCCGGCGCGGCGACCGCGATCACTTCGGTTCCATTCAGCGAAAGGTATTCGGCGATGCGGGCAAAATTTTCGGTCGGCCATTGCTTCGTATCGAAAGCCGCCGCCGGATGGATCAGTGCGAAGGGGTTGTCCGCAAGTCCGATCTGCGACAGCCTTTCTTCGACCGCGGCCGACGCCTCCTTTGTAATAGGCAGACGGCTTTTCGGACGGCTATCGACCGGCACGCCGACAAAACCGAGCAGAGCAAGCTGTTGTTCGGCCGAATGAAGCGGCGTGCGTTTCCAGAAATCGACCGCCGACGAAAGCAGGTGGTTGTACAGGAACGAATATTGATATTCGCTGAAACCAACGCGGTGCCGCGCTCCGCTTGCGTATGTAAAGAAAGTGCCGGTCGTGCCTCCGTGAAGATTGAACGCGACGTCATATTTTCGCCGGCGAAGTTCCCGCGCGGTTTTCGCGCGTTCCGCCGCTCCTTTGCCGACCGCGATGACGTTGTCGGCGACATCCGTTCCCTCCAGAAGCGGCGCAACCCAATCTTCGAGCAGGATATCGACCTCGGCCTCCGGCAAGAACCACCGCAAAACCACGAGCGAAGGCGTCGCCAAAACCGTGTCGCCGATCGACCGAAGCCGCACGACGAGTACGCGCTTTACATCCGCCCAATCTATCGGTTCTGATCGGCTCTTGGAAGACATCAATTACAGATTATCAGGAAACCGGCCTGATGCGGACAGGCGGCGGCTATTTTTCGACGGTCGCTTCGTCAATGAGCATTACGGGAATGTCGTCACGGATCGGATAAACGAGCGAGCATTCGGGATTCTGGCATTTCAGGCGTGTCGAAGCGTCGTCGATCTTTACTTCGGACTTGCACTTCGGGCAACAGAGAATTTCTAAAAGTTCGGGACTAACTGGCATGGTTCAGACCTTATTAAACGTGAAAAAGTGGAAAAGTTAAAAGGTGAAAAAGCAGGAGCGTTCGCCCGGATCTATCCACTTTTTCACCTTTCCCATCGTTCATCTTTTCATTTTATTCCGTTTTCGTACCACATTCCGGGCAGAATTTTGCACCGGCGGCGAGTTCATACTGGCAATTCGCGCATTTCGCCTTTTCCTGCGAAGAGCCGCATTCCGAGCAGAATTTCGCGCCTTCGCGAAGCTGTGCGCCGCATTTTACGCACGGCACTTTTGCGATCTCCATCTTCGCACCGCAATCGGAACAGAACTTCGCGCCTGCGGCGTTCGCCTTTCCGCACGACGGGCAAGCCGTCGTCGCCGCGGCCGAACCGCCACCGCCGCCCTGCATCTGATTTTGTCCAAAGGCATTCGCGATCTGTCCGCCGACGGCAAATCCGGCACCGAGCCCGGCGCCCAAACCGGCTCCGCCGCCTTCGTTCTGTGCGGCATCGCGCATCGCGTCCGCCGCCTGGAATTGGGCGTATGTCTGAACGTTTCCGAGAGCTCCCATCGACGCGCGTTTGTCCATCGCCGCTTCGACTTCGGGTGGAAGGCTGATGTTTTCGACGTAGAATTTAGTTACCTCAAGCCCCCAGCTGCCGAAATCTTCGTTGATCTTTGTGCGGATCGATTCGCCTATCTCTTTGTACTGTGCGGCAAGGTCGAGCGCCGGTATTTTCAGTTCGCCGAGTGCGTCCGAAAATTCCGAAACGATCACGCGTTTCAGCTGTCCGTCGATGTCCTCGGTCTGGAATTGGCCGTTCGTTCCGGCGATCTCCTTGATAAAGCCGGCCGGATCGGAAACACGCAGGCTGTAAGCACCAAAAGCACGCAGCCGGACGATGCCGAAATCATTATCGCGGAGCATTATCGGGTTCGAGGTCCCCCATTTCATATTGGTGAACTGCTTTGTATTAACAAAGTAAACCTCCGATTTCATCGGCGAATTAAAGCCGTACTTCCACGCTCCCAGTTTCGACAGGATCGGAGTATTGCCGCCGTCGATAGTATATCGGCCGGGCGTGAAAACGTCGGCGGTCTGGCCTTCGTAAACGAACACGGCGGTCTGCGATTCGCGGACGATCAACTGTGCGCCGTTCTTTATCTCCTGGCCCATGACCGGAAATCGGTAAACGAGCGTGTCCTGCGATTCGTCCAGCCATTCGATGACCTCTATGAACTGGTTCATCGCCGCGTCTTTTACTTTGTCGATAATGCTCATTAATTGCTCTCCTTTTTTCTACGATGCTTAACGATAGAATATGCCATAAAGTTCGCGATTTGAAAAGGTTTGTGTTTTCGGCGATAGGTCATATTTCGGGCGGCAGGTCAGTACCGCCTGCGGTAGCAGGTGGTTTAAGTTCGGCTCAATGATCCGGACACAACGGCAGAGCCGCGCCGTGGTGCTGTTCGCCCGACGGAAAAGCAGAGCTTTTCCGCACATAGAGCGGCAAGCCGCAAAATCAAAGCTGTAACCACCTGCTACCGCAGGCGGTGCTGACTTGAGCCGCCCGAAAAAGAGCCACCTGAAGGTGGAACTCCGAACGCGGGACCTCCGAACAAGAAGCCGCCTGAAGGTGGAACTCCGAACAAGCGAACTCGGGGCAG
>CBFGSN010000005.1:0-36300 GCA_965651435.1 uncultured bacterium
CGTGCGACCGACACCGGATGTTTTATGCGTTCGAGGAATGACACCGCGCCGCAATCGCCGTTGCCGTCCATGATGCACGAATCAAGCGTCACGTGACCGTCGCGGTCGGGCCAGGCGGCGAGCCCAACACAGCAACTCGGTTCGTCCTCGCTCGCGCGTCCGGCCGCTTCGACGGCGTCAAGCGCGCTTCCTTTTTTCTGCAGGATCGGCCACGCGGCGTTATTGGCCGTCATGCCGCTGTCCCACGTCGAAACGGCCATCGGCATTTTTACCTTCAGACCGGCAGGCTTTTGCGCGAACGAACCGCGTGACATCAGAAAGGGAACGCCAAGCACCGGAAGCCGCAAAAAATTTCGTCTGTTCATAATGGCGTCAATTTTATCGCCGACGTCGCGATTCCGCCAAGACCGGCGGACATTTTCCGTCATTTCTTTAGCGTAAAAATCATTTTGTGTTAAAGTTATGGGTGTTGAATTTTATCATCTTTTACCCGGAGTTTTACCCGTGAGCGATTCGAATAACAACCCGTCCGCGCCGCCGCCGCCGCCGGATGATTTTGCGAAGACGACACCGAATATAAAATTGCCCGATAACGACACGGGCAGTTCAGGTTGGGACGCGCAAAAAACCCAGCATCCGAGCCAACCGGCCTCGGACGATTGGGGCAATACGGTCGCGAATATTAAGCCTATCGATCTTAGCGGTTTTGACACGGGTTCATCGTCGCCGAAAGTTCCGGATTGGGGCGACACGCGGGCGAACATAAATCCGGATGATTTCGGGCCGAGTTCCGCGGGAGCGGATTCGGGCGATTACGGAAAAACCACGCCGTATTTCAAGCTCCCGGAAGCGGAACGAGCCAAATATCAAAACCTGCCGCCTACGCCTACGCAGCAGGCCGAACAAGAAAAGGCCGAAGCCGCCGCAAAGGGCGGAATTCCGGGTTGGGTTTGGGCGGTTAGCGGCATTTCGCTGCTGATGATCTTTCTTCTTCTTGTTTTAGGCGTCGTCGCTTTCATCGTGCTGCGGCCCACGGCTTTTGTGTTGGTCGTAAATAATGCGCCGCCGGGGGCAAAGATACGGATCGACGGAGAGACATGGGGAACAACGCGGTCGGATGGTTCTCAGGTGGTAGAGAACGTCCGAAACGGCGAACGAAAGATCGACATCGAACTTCAGGGTTTCGAGTGCGATTCGCAAAAGGTGGTCGGCAACAGCGATAGAGTTTCCATTGTGGCGTTTTGCCGCGAGGTAGAGGTAAAGAAAGGGAACGACGATTGTACCGTCATAAAAATGGGTGAAGAGGACAAAGCCGAACGCTGCTATTACATAGCGCTTCAGGAACTTCCGGATCCGTTCACGGTCGAGCAGCTCCTTAAGGCTCTGAACATTCTGGTCATCAATTTTGAATCAGACAAAGCCGATATTCCGCCGGCCCGCATGGCTGCGATCAAGAAGGGTTCGGAATATCTAAGAAAACTTAATCAGTTGGAACCGGGTATTGTCATAGAAATAGGCGGCCATACCGATAGCGATGGAAAGGATGATTATAACCAAGGTCTCTCGGAAAGAAGAGCCACAGCAGTTAAGGATCTGTTGATGGATTACGACGTTCCCGGACAGATGCTGCAGACGCGCGGATACGGCGAATCGCAGCCGATAGATACGAATGAAACGCTTGACGGCAAATTCCATAACAGGCGTATCCAATATTCGCTCGTGAAAAAATAGACAGGAAAGCCGGAAGGGCATGTCTTTCCGGCATATTCGAATGTCACCCGAAAAATACGAACGGCTAAAAGAACTTTTTAACCAGGCACTCGAACTCGAAACCGGCCAACGCGAAAAATGGGTGAGCGAGGTCGAGGACGACGAACTGCGCGGCGAATTGACGCGGCTCATCCGCGGCGATAAAAGCGCCGGCGAAACTCTGGAACGTTCACCTTTTTCGGCGGTCACGCCGCGTTACGAAGCCGGTGCCGTTATCGGCAATTACAAACTCGTCAAAGAGCTCGGCCGTGGCGGAATGGGTTCCGTTTACCTTGCCGAACGCAATGACCTGAACGGACGACAAGCCGCGCTCAAGATAATCCGCAGCGAACTCGATTCGGCCGAACTTCTGCGCCGTTTTCACACAGAACGCGAGATACTCGCGGCACTCGAACACCCGAACATCGCCTCGCTTTACGACAGCGGCACGACGGAAAGCGGCCTACCGTATTTCGTCATGGAATATGTCGAAGGCGACGACATCGGCGAATACTGCAGCCGCGCCGGCCTTTCACTCGAAAAACGTATCGAAATTTTCCGAAAGGTCTGTTCGGCGGCCGCGTATGCGCATTCGCGGCTGATCGTGCATCGCGATCTGAAGCCTTCGAACATTCTGGTCACAAAAGACGGCGAACCAAAGCTGCTGGATTTCGGCATCGCAAAATTTGCAACGCCGGAAAGCGCCGACAAACCGGGAACCGCGACCGCGCTCGGAATGATGACGCCGAGCTATGCTTCGCCGGAACAGCTTCGCGGCGAAACGGTCGGGACGGCGACGGATATCTATAGCCTCGGCGTAATTTTATTTGAGCTTCTGACGGGTTCTCTGCCGTACGACATCACCGGCAAACGCATCGACGAGATCGTTCGCGCGGTTTGCGAAACCGAACCCGAACGCCCGTCGTCCGTTGTCAGCGGAAGCTTTGGCCCGAATGCCCGAACGGCGAAAGACAGGCCGCGTGAAACGAACGAAAAGAGCGAAAACCGGCCGAAACACGCCGCTGCCGCAAGCGCGAAAATGCTCCGCGGCGATCTGGACAACATTCTGCTGAAAGCGCTTCGCAAAGACCCGGAGCGGCGTTACGCGACGGTCGATCAATTTTCCGACGATCTTCGCCGCCACCTCGAAGGCCTGCCGATGACGGCTCGGCCGGATACTTTCTCGTACCGCGCGTCAAAATTCATCAAACGCAACCGCGCGGCGGTCGTAGGTTCGGGCCTTGTCGCGGCGGCGCTTGTTGCAGGTGTCATCGGCACCACCTGGCAGGCATACAAAGCCGAACGCGAACGCTCCGTCGCCGAGGAAAGATTCAACGACGTGCGGGCGATCGCGAACAATGTCGTTTTCAGATACGCCGACGAACTGCAGAAAATTTCCGGCACGACCAAGGTGCAGGAAATGCTGATCAAAGATGCGATCGAATACCTCGACAAACTTTCAAAAGACGCCGCCGGAAATGTCGAACTTTCGCGCGAACTCGCCAAGGCGTATTTGAAGATCGGCGATCTGCAGGGCGGAATTTCGGGTGCAAGCGGCACGGGCGATGTCGGCAAGGCTATCGATAATATTCGTAAAGCCGTCGCGATACTGGAGAACGCGGCGAAAAATTCGGGTGACGCTGAGCTTCTTGCCGATCTGCGCGATGCTTATTCGGATCTCGGTCAAACGCTTGCGCGCGCGGGCGATGATGAAAAGACGAAATACCTGAAACTCGCGCTCGAAACCGCGGATAAGGTCGTCGCGAAAGATCCGCAAAATATCGATAACCGGCTTGCGGCGGCAACGTGTCATTTTTTTCTGGCGGACGTGACGCCCGACGAAGAAATGGCGAACGTTAACAAAGGCGACGTTTATTTCGGCAACAGGGCGATGTATCTGAAAGCGGCCGGGATGATCGACTTGATCTTGGCCGAAGCTCCCGATCACCGAAAAGCCTTGGAACGAAAGGTGCAAGTGGATAGCCGGCTGAGCGGAGGTTATCAGATGGAAGCCGATGCGCAGCGGCAGTTCGGTAACGAAGAAAAATTTCGCGAACTCGGTAAGCTTGCGCTCGATCACGCTGTCGAAGGCCGTACGGCGGCGGACAAGATCCTGGCGATGGACCCGGACGATTTCGATTGGCAGTATAACGCCGAAGCTCTTCATTGGAACGAATCGCTGATCGAAGCTTTGCTGGGAAATTATGATAAAGCGTTGTCGATACAGCAGGCCCAGATCGCGAAAAAGCAAAAGCTTGCTGACGAAGACCCGAACAACGCAGACACGGCACACGGGCTTGCGATAATGTACGACGGCATCGCCGCGACATATGTTTTCAAGAAGGATTTTGCCGCGGCGGAAGCATATCAGCGTAAGGCTTTGTCGATCGTAGAAGGGTTGGTGAAAAAGGACGAAAAGAATATCGAATTCGTGCAGTCGCGCCGTGACCTGATGCTAAACTACGCGGCAAATCTGCAAAGCCTGGGTAAGCCTTCCGAAGCAGTCGCGGCGTTTCGCACCGCGCTCGAACAGTACAAAAATTCGCCACTTTTGAAAGACAAACCGGCCGAAGCCGCCTATTACGAAGGACTTGTCAGCGAACGGATCGGAAACGTTTACAAGAGCGAGGCCGACAAAGATCCCGCGGTTCGCAGAACGCAGCTTCGTTCGGCGGCAGAGGCGTATTCCGCCGCCATCGCTATCTGGGAAAAACCGCACGTGACCGAGGCGTTCTTTGCGTCGAACCGCGAACAGATCGACGTCGTCAGAAAAAAGCTTGACGAATGCAGGGCTGCATTAAAATAAGCTCAAACCGCGACCGGAGCCGCGATCTTTCCGTGCGACCGGTAATTTTCCAAACGCAGATCTTCGTACGTGAAATTCAACAGGCCGTCGAGGCCTTTGAGTTCGTCGGCGTTCGCGAATTCGAGCGTCGGCAGCGGCAGCGGTTCGCGCGAAAGGAGTTCATTGACTTGTTCCAGATGATTGGAATAGATGTGCAGATCGCCGAACGTATGGATGAATTCGCCGGCTTCAAGCCCGCATACGTGGGCGACCAGGTGCGTCAGGAGCGCATAGCTGCTGATATTAAAAGGAACACCTAAAAACGCATCAGCCGAACGCTGATAAAGCTGGCAATGAAGCATCTGTCCGTCTTCGACTTTGAACTGAAACAGCGTATGACACGGCGGCAAAGCGACGTTGTCGCACGTTTCGGGGTTCCAGCCGGTGACGATCAGCCGCCGCGAATTCGGATTCGTTTCGATCTCTTTGATCAGACGCGCGATCTGATCGACGCCGTTCGTTTTCGGATAATCACCGCCGAACGAACGCCACAGATAACCGTAAACCGGCCCGAGATCGCCTTCGCCGCGGCCGAACCGCGCCGTTTGTTCCGGTGTCGCCCATTCTTCCCAAATATCGACGCCGCGAGCCCGCAGGTCTTTTTCGTCCGTGCTTCCGCTCAGGAACCAGAACAATTCTTCGGCGACCCAACGGAACGGAACACGCTTTGTCGTCACGATCGGAAAGCCTTCGCGCAGGTCATACCGCGTCTGATAGCCGAACGCCGATATCGTCCCGACACCCGTCCGGTCATCGTGCCGCACGCCCGTTTCCAGAATGTGCCTGAGCAAGTCTTGATATTGCTTCATTGATAGAATTGTAAATTGATAACAGCCAAATTGGTAATTGAAAGAGAAAGTTTCCTTCACCGGCCAATTAACAATTTGCAATTAACAATTTACAATGAAAATTGTTTTATGGCTCAAAAATTAGAGGTCAGTTTTAACAGTCCGCAGTGCGGATGGATGTCGATCGGGTTTGACGACGGCGTCAGCGAATTTCACACGACGACGGCGCACGCGCCGCACCGGTTCGCGCTGTCCGAACTTTTGCGGATATTGACGGCGATCTCCGCGGACGGAAGCGCGGGCCAAACCGAATACACATTAAAATGGAACCGCGACCCGGAGGAATTCGATTTTCGCTTTGTCCGAACGGGCGATGACGTGCTGCTGGAAATTTACGAATACCCGACCGACGACCGCGTCGAAAGCGAACGCTTTCTCGTTTTTTCGCACACCGGCAATGCAGCCGATGTCGTCGCCGCTTTCGCCGAAACGTTCAACCAGCTCTACGAAGACCGCGACACCGACGAATTCGAATTTAACTGGCGCCAGCCGTTCCCCTACGCCGAATTCGAAGATTTCCGCAAAGCCGCGCGTCTGTAAGAACGAACAGATCCGTGGCGTGCGGGGAAACCAAATTGCATCGCCGTGCATCAATCGCATTGACGGATCGTTCTAAGTCCAACGGAGGCCCGCGTCGACCAATGAAAATATTTCGATTTCTTTTTGCCGCTGCGATACTTTGCTTCGCTTTCAACACATATGTTTTTGCCTGTTCCTGTATGCCTAGGCCAACCGTATTGGACGCATTTGATGCCTCTGAACTGGTCGTTGCAACGCGTCTAGTTGGCGTCGAAAAGGTGCGCGAAAAGAGCAAAACGAACGAATACGACATTGGCTATATAACATCGGTCACGATGATAGTGACGAAAGTTTACAAAGGCGATGTAAAGGTTGGCGACGAGCTGAAATTTGCACAGGGCGGCGGTGCCGATTGTGTATGGACGTTTGATGAAGAGGAAGTTGGGTTAGAATTTCTATTCTATTTGGCTGAACCGTCTAAAGGGCATCCCGTGTTTGGCGACGAGGATCCGCGAGCAGATGCGGGGCCGATGTATTACGCATCTACGTGCGGTCGTTCTAATTCACTCAAAGGGGCGGTGGATGACCTTGCATATCTGGACAAAATAGATAAAGTTCTAGGAAAAACGCGACTGTCCGGCAGGTTTGGGACATGGTATGACTATGGCTTCGACCGCGAAGGCATCAAGCTTACGATCATTGGAAAGGAAAAAACTTTTACGGCAAAGACCGACAAGAACGGATTTTTTGAGGTCTATGATCTGCCGCCCGGAGAATACATCGTACGCGTCGACGTTCCATTCGGATGGAAAATAGATGATTATATGGTCTGCCAGACCTCTACCGGTTATGATCAGTTCGATCCGCGTGGTGAACTAACCTCAAAAGCTGAGGTTCCCGTAAAAATAGAGAAGAATAGCCACTCCGCACTCGATCTTTTTTTCGCTATTGATACGACGATAAAAGGAAAGGTGCTTTCGCCGCTGGGCAAACCTATGAAAGGTGTTTGCGTGAAAGCGGTCTCGACAAAGAGTGATATACAAAAAGGACTTGGTCCATCGGATTGTTCGGACGAAAACGGGGAATTTGCAATTGAGGAGATCGCTCCGGGGAATTATATTTTAGTCGCGAACGAGGACGGAAAACGTGATTCCGAAGAGCCGTTCGGGAGGCTATACTTTCCCGGCGTAAACGATGCCGCGAATGCTGCGGTGATACTTGTAGAAGCAGGAAAGCCTGTCTCCGGACAAGTTCTGCAGATCCCGCGAACAGACGAACTTATTAAGATCGAAGGCGTGTTGGTCTATTCCGATGACACACCGGTAAAAAATGAATACGTGGAATTTTCACCGGATGACGCGACAGCCTTTGATGAATCCGGTGTACGCACAGACAATAACGGGAAATTCGTGATGAGTATCGTTAAAGGTTCTACCGGAAAAATAGCCGCAAAGCTGTCCGTATATTCGAGCCGTTTCAAAAACTGTCCCGCCGCGACAAAACTTTTCAAGGAAAGAAATTCTGAGTGGGTGAGCCTCTACACAGAACCCGTCGTGATAACCGCAACCCAGCCCGAACAGATCCGACTGAAATTCGATTTTCCGTACTGCGAAGAAGACGACGACTGATCTTTTATGAGATCGCTACACCCGGAGTGAGCAGCGGAAGCCGCGTGCGGCGTAGTAGCTTTCGGCGCCGTTGTGGTAGATGAACACGCGGCCGAAGCGGCGGTCGCCGAAGATCGCACCGCCGAGTTTGCGAACGGCGGACGGTGTTTCCAGCCAACTGGATGTTTTCAGGTCAAATTCGCCTAGCTTTTGCAGTTCGTGGTATTCGTCCTCGGTCAAAAGTTTCGTGCCCATTTCGGCGGCTTCGTCAACCGCGGCACCGCGCGGTTTGTGTTCTTTTCGCGAATCCCACGCGGCGCCGTCGTAACAAAGGCTGCGGCGGCCTTTCGGCGTTTCGGGCGAACAATCGAAAAAGATATACTCGCCGGTCTTTTTATCAAAACCGACAACATCCGGTTCGCCTTCGGTGCGTTCCATTTCGTTGAGCGAGAAAAGCTTCGCCGGTTTTTTTGCGAGAGCCGCCGCAACGTCGTCCCACTTTATGCCCTTGTGCCGCTGCGTGTTTTCCTCGAACCGCTTCTTTAATACGGCCAAAAGCTCTTCGCGCTCTTCCTTTGCTAATTTTTTATTACTTTTCATTTGTCCCTATTTGATCTTTTCGGCCGAAATTCAACCTTCGGCTCTCCGGCCTAAAATACCACGAAACGGCCGTAAGAATAACAAGCAGCAACGCCGGAAGGATCTCGACCGCCGGATCGCGAACGGCAATATGCGAAAATATCGCTCCTGACATAATAAAGAAAAATCCGGCATAAGCCCATTCCTTGACCAATGGAAATCCCGGGACGAGCACGGCCACCACGCCCAAGATCTTCCAAACCGCGAGTATGGTCATTAGATATTCAGGATAGCCCAGATGAGCGATCATATCCGCTCCGCCCTGGCCATCGGCTTTGAAAAACTGGGCAGTGCCGGTCGCGAACATCCCAAGCGCAAGCCATATGGTAGCGACCCAATAGATGATCTTTCGTGTTCGTGTCATATTAATTTTTCCGCTACCTCCTGCAGGCGGTTGTGAGCCATATTCAGACCTTGCGCAAAAGGCATCCGCAGCAAAGTGTCGCGATGTTCGCCGGAGCGGAAGACCGTGTGCATCGTCAGCCGACTCGTGTCCGGCCCGAGCGCTTCGAATTCTATAAATTCGAGCTGAACGTCAAGTCCCGCGTTCGCCATTTCGAATGTTCGCGTTATCTTTCGGTTAGGTTCAAATTCGTGGATAACGCCGCGCGCGGCAAACAGAACATTTCCGTTCGCGTCACTCGTTTCGAAGCCATATTCGCCCTGCGTGTCGAATTTGACGACCTTTGTTCCCATCCATTCCTCCACAATTTCCGGTTCGGCATGAGCGCGAAAAAGAAGTTCGACCGGCAGATCGAAATCGCGCGTTATCGTCAGATCGTGGCGGCCATCTTCGGCCTGAACATTTGTTTTTAGTGCCATATTATTTTTTCTTTTGATGTTTTTTCATCACGGCCTCGAGCCTGTCAAAACGCTCTTCCCACATTTGGCGAAAAGGTTCGATAAAATCGGCGACCTGCTTCATTTGTTTTGGGTCGATGTGATAATAGATCTCGCGGCCGTTCTGCTCCGGACGAAGCAGGCCGCATTCGGTCAGTACCTGCAGATGCTTGGAAACGGTCGGACGAGCGCTGTCGAAATTTGCGGCGATCGCACCGGCGGTCATTGACTGCGCCGCGACCAGAACGAGTATCGCCCGCCGCGTCGGATCTGCTATCGCCTGAAATACATCTCGTCTTAAATTCACCGTTTCCTCGATACGAAGCTATTTGACTACATAATATATGAAGTCATTCGGCTACGCA
Organism: uncultured bacterium; assembly: GCA_965651435.1. Classification (GTDB taxonomy): domain Bacteria; phylum Acidobacteriota; class Blastocatellia; order Pyrinomonadales; family Pyrinomonadaceae; genus OLB17. The sequence goes on from CBFGSN010000005.1 coordinate 9,413, forward strand.
AGCGGCTGCTCGCAATTTCGCGGGTGCTCGGTCGGGTGGGTTTTAGCTGTGTGATACTTCGATCTTTTGGTCTATTGCTTATAACATTGAATGTCGCCAAACCTTATCGATTCATTGCGCCTTATCTCAGTAAATTTTGTTCGGAAAAATATGTACTGCTTGCCGGAATTTGCGCGCATTTCGCCGCGGTAACCGTTCAGCCTTCCGCCGGAAAAGGATATTACGTCGCCATCGACCGCGACTTTTCCTCCGGTGCCGCCGACGACAGAATAGATATTTCCTTTGATCGTGAAGCCGAGCCCGGCGGGATCGTAAACCGACGCTCCGTTCCTATATGCTAGTTTCAGGCACGAATAGCGCGCGTTCACCGACCCAAAGCTGTCATCGGGACGATCAACGGCGGAAGTTGACGGGCGATCGGTGGATGCTCCCGGAGCGTTCGTTCCGAATGGCCACGAAATATCTTCGGGATCTATCTTCAGGATCATTTTTATGAAGCCTCCGGCAAGTTCTTTGGCTTGTGCGACCTCGGAAGCATTTCCCGTTTGTTTCCCATGCACGTAAAACGTAAGCGGCAGGCCGCCGTACGCGATCAACGAATTGTACAGTTCGGTTTTTTCCTTATTCGAAGCGGATGACATTGCGTTATCCGAACCGATGGTCTGGTCAAGCGCTTTGAATAACATATCCTGTGCCGCGTCGCCAGGTTCGCTGTCGTTATAGACCATACCGGTCGTCATAATAAAGAAGGTAAAAGCTCCCGCGATGTTATTTTTCCAACCTTTCGCACCGTATTGTTCTTCGAACGCCGTTTTAGTGCCGGAGGCGATCTGCAGCATCAGCTTCTTTTCATCCTCGTTGGTGCCGATACTTTCGGCAAATTTTTCGAGCGAATCGTCGTCCGAAACCGGTGTGAATTTCGAATTTGCATTCTGCTTTGCGGGTGTTTTGGCTTCGCGGCCGGTATTGTTCGCGGCAGGGCATCGGCCATCCCAAGAGCTCCATGCTCCTACGCTTTTTCCGTGGCGTCTGTATTGGCAACACGGGTCATCTGCGGCCGGCGTCGCCGAAACTTTGCTTTTTGAGCAATTTTCGGCGATACCCGCAGCGGTCGTGGTTCTGCTCATTATGTTCATATTCACCATGCTCCAGTAGCCGGAGTTTTGTGCAGCAGCCGAAATTGCCAACGCTGCGATGAACACGGACGAAACTATTATCTGTCTGTACGATTGCATAAATTTTAGAACCTCATATCTTCGGTGTCGGTTTTCCGGAGATCTTTTAGCACGGCCGGCGAAATACACCTTCCCGATTCTATACGCGAAATATCGGCGAAAGATGTATCAGCGTGTCTTTGTTTATTCGGACATCGGTGAATTGCTCTTCTCAGTTCTCCCGAGTGCGGCGGCCTGGTGACGATGCCCGACGATCTCATAGCCGATGATGGTGACGGCAGGAGCGAGTGAAAGTATGACGAGGCAAAGCGGCATCGAAAGTCCGGCGGCGGCAGCGGCGACGGCTCCCGCGATAACCACGGCTGTTGCTCCGAGCAGCCAATAGTGGAACTTATCGAACTCGCCGACCATGTATGCGTAAAGGGCATAAAGCGATGTAATGAAAATGCTGATCGGAACAGCGACAGTAAGAACAGAGGCAAGCGGGCCGATGTGAGCTTTGTGTTCGATGTAGAGCGCGGCGACATCGAGCCCCGCGCCTGTTGCGACGATCGCGGCGATCGTTATCATATGGCCGTAACCCCAAACGAACGACCGGTCGCGGTGACGGTGAAGAGATTCGCCCGACGGTATAACGAAATACGACCACCATAAACCGAATGTCAAACCGACACCCGCAAGCCCGACGAGAGCGACGTCCATAGACCAGCCGTATTCGTCGATCACCGCCGAAAGCGCAGCGACCGTGCCGACGACGCCTTCGCCAAGCGCGATTATCGCAAGGCACGCATAGCGTTCCGCAATGTGATGAGCGTGCCATGGCGTGCCGCCGTTCTTTTGTTCGGCGATGTACGGCCCGGCGAGTTCGATCAGATAGAGCACCGCCATCGCCGCGACCGTTATGCCGTTCGGCAGATCGACAAAGATCAGTGCGCACCAGCCGATCTGTGCGACAAAGATCGCAGCGGCGTATGTCAGGCAGGTTTCGCGGCGTTGCGGATCTTGGCGGGCGGCGCGCATCCATTGGAAAACCATTGCCACGCGCATCACCACGTAACCGAGCACGATGATGGAATTATCTAGATGCGGGCCGTGTTCGAGCGAAGCGAACAGCGGTGCGATGCCAAGCGCAAATATCAGCACACCGATCATTTGAACCATCGTCGTCAGGCGAAAGATCCAATCGTCCGTGTCATATGCCGATGCGAACCATGAAAAATTTATCCATGCCCAGCAGATGCCGAAACATGTGAACGCAAAACCGAACAATGCGTTGCGGTAATGGCCTTCGGCAAGCAGGTGAGCAAATTGCGATGCGGCCACGCCGAAAGCGATAACGAACGTCAGATCGAAAAGAAGCTCGAGCGGCGTTGCCGTTCGGTGGTCTTCGTTCGGATCGCGTCCGCCCATATTTTGTTGATGATGGTGAAGCCGCTGGTCGGCGGCGTGTTTGTTGTGTGTTTCGGCGTGTGCGTTTTCGGCCATATTTCGGCGAATAGGTTAGCAGTTTTCGGCCGCCGTTTCCACAATGCAGCGGGGCTAAAGGTTGGCAGCTCAGGTCAGAACCGGGAGCGAAGGCGGCCGGATTGTGTTCGCATTCCGGTATCGGGCCCAAAGATCAAAGGCGAAAGACCAAAGACCAAAATTCCACGCCAGTTTATGATTCAAATCATTTTTTTCACTTAATGACAGGTATAGTCTGTATGCGTAGAGAAATTTATGTCATATATTATAGAGCTTGGATGCGTGGGATCATCAAAACCGGACGACAAAGACCTGTCGGTCGAAAAGTTCGTTGACGATGACGCTTGCGCGGTAATTTCAATTTCGTTAAAGAACGGCGGTGTGTTGGCAAAACACAGGGCGGCCGAGCCGATAACGGTTCTTTGCTTTAGCGGCAAAGCCGAATTTCGCGCCGGGCCGGGACTTCAGGAATCAGCCGAACTCACAGAGGGCAGCCTGATCTCGCTTGCGGCCGGCATCGAACATTCGGTAACGGCATTGCCCGAAGCCCGTATCATCGTCACAAAATTTAAGAATTCAAACTTTCAACCCGGCGCGCCTGACGCAAGGAGCTGAGTATTTATGAAAAAACTCTGGTTAATATTTGCTGCGGTCTTTGTTATCTCGTTCGCGATCCTCGGATGGATCGGCGTCGAGATCTTTCGCGAAGCTCCGCCCATACCGAATACGGTTGTTACGACCGACGGAACAGTTCTGATCCCCGAACACGCGATACTGGACGGCCAGAATGTCTGGCAGGCGATGGGCGGAATGCAGGTCGGTTCCATATGGGGACACGGCAGCTACGTCGCACCCGATTGGACGGCCGATTACCTTCACCGCGAATCGCTTTTCATTCTCGACAAATGGTCGATGGAACAGAACGGCGTTGCGTTCAAGGACGCCGACCCCGAATCCGAAGCCGTTCTTTTGACGCGGCTCAGGACGCTGATGCGGACGAATACGTACGATCCGGCGACGGAAAAACTGGTCATTGATCCGATCCGCGCCGAAGCTTTTGAGGAGATTCTCGCGCACTATGCGGATGTTTTCGGCAACGGCAGCGAAGAATACGCCATTCAGAAAGGAGCCCAAACCGATCCGGACCGGATGCGAAAAATGGTCGCGTTCTTTTTCTGGACGTCATGGGCCTCCGCCGCGAACCGTCCGAACGATAGCATTTCGTACACAAGCAATTTTCCCTCGGAACCGCTGGTCGATAACGTTCCGACCAGCAGTTCGATCGTATGGACCGGATTCAGCGTGATCCTTCTGATCGCGGGCATCGGCGCGATGGTTTGGTTCTATGCCGGTTGGCATAAAGAAACGGAAGCACGCGAAGTCCCGGAGGTAGATCCGCTTATCGGCGAAACGGTCACACCGTCGCAAAAAGCAACGGTGAAATATTTTATCGTCGTCACGCTATTGTTCCTGCTGCAGATAGCGATGGGAATAATAACGGCTCACTACGGCGTCGAAGGCGGCGGATTTTACGGCATTCCGCTGGATCAATGGCTGCCGTACGTCGTGACCCGAACGTGGCACACACAGCTCGGCATTTTCTGGATCGCGACGGCTTGGCTTGCGGCGGGACTTTATATCGCACCGTACATTTGCGGATATGAACCGAAATTCCAGCGGCTCGGCGTCAACGTTCTGTTCGGAGCTTTGCTCGTCGTCGTGCTCGGTTCAATGATCGGGCAATGGATGAGCGTTATGCACCTGCTGCCCGGCGACCTTTGGTTCTGGTTCGGACATCAGGGTTACGAATACGTAGATCTCGGCCGCGTATGGCAGGCGGCGTTGTTCGTTGGGCTGCTCTTGTGGCTGTTCCTGATCGGACGTTCCGCGGTCGCGGCTCTCAAAAAGGACGGAAGCCGTTCGCTCGTCGTGCTTTATCTGCTGACGACGGCGGGCATCGCGCTGTTCTATGCACCGGGACTTTTCTGGGGAATGCGTTCGCACCTGACGGTCGTCGAATACTGGCGTTGGTGGGTCGTTCACCTCTGGGTCGAAGGCTTCTTCGAAGTTTTCGCAACTGTCGTCATTGCGTTTCTTTTCTCGAAGCTCGGCGTCATACGTCCGCTGCATGCCGCGTATGCGGCGCTTCTTTCGGGTGCGATATATCTAAGCGGCGGCATTGTCGGAACGCTTCATCACCTTTATTTTTCGGGAACGCCGACAGTTGCATTGGCATTTGGTGCAACGTTCAGCGCACTTGAGATCGTTCCGCTGGTTTTCGTCGGCTACGAAGCTCTCGAAAACATCAGACACTCCAACCGGAAGCCTTGGCTGCAGCAATATAAATGGGTCGTCTATTTCTTTGTTGCGGTCGCTTTCTGGAATCTGGTCGGTGCGGGCGTTTTCGGATTTATGATAAATCCGCCGATCGCTCTTTATTACATGCAGGGCCTGAACACCACAGCCGTCCACGCACACGGAGCTCTTTACGGAGTTTACGGCACGCTCGGCCTGGCTCTTCTGCTTTTCTGTATGCGGGCGATGCAGCCGGAACGCATTTGGAATACTAAACTGCTTGCGTTCTCTTTCTGGACGATCAACATCGGCATGCTGCTTGAGATACTTCTAAGCCTTTTGCCGATCGGACTTTTGCAGACATACCAATCGGTCGCGTACGGATATTGGTCCGCCCGCAGCCCGGAATTTATGCAGACCGACCTGATGGAAACGCTGCGTTGGATGCGGCTTTTCGGCGACACGATATTCGCCGCCGGCGCGTTCGCATTCTGTTGGTTCGCTCTGGACATAATGTTCAGACGCGGCCCGAAATTGGATTAGCACAGACGGATGCGGACGGCGACCGGCAGCTTAGTTTTGACGGCGGCCGTCCGCATTCATTTCAAACGTTATGAAACTCAAGATATTGGCCATTGCGGTCGCATTCATTTGGTGCGGTATGCTTCTGGGGATCTCATTCCTGGAAGCTCCGCTTAAATTTCAGGCTCCCAACGTTACATTAGGACTCGGCCTCGGTATCGGACGCCTCGTATTCTTCGCACTGAATAAATTCGAATTATTATTTGCACTCATTCTGCTGATCGTATTCGTGACGAAAAAAGATACGGGTAAATTTGCCGCGGTCTCATTCGCCGTCGTCGTCGGGCTTTTGCTTCTGCAAACATTTTGGCTTTTGCCGCTGCTGGACGCGCGTGCGGAACTTGTCATCAGCGGAGCGGCCGCTCCGTTTTCGATGACGCATTATTACTACATCGCCGCCGAGGTGATAAAACTTATTTTAGTGTTCGCGATCGGTTGGGGATTGACAAGGCGGTTGGCTCAATGAAAAAACACGATATAGAATCGCGCGAAGACATCGACCTTTTGATGCGCGAATTTTACAGCGAAGCGATGTCGGACGAACTCATCGGCTATCTTTTTACCGATGTGGCAAAACTTGACCTGGACGTTCACCTGCCGATCATCGGCGATTTTTGGGAATCGATGCTCTTTCAGACCGGAGCGTATCAAAAGCACGGAAGAAATCCGCTGCAGGTTCACGCAAAACTCGACGCGATGGAACCTTTTCAGTATGAGCATTTTGAACGCTGGCTGGAAATTTTCAACGCAAAGGTCGATAAAAATTTCGAAGGCGAGCGCGCCGTTTACATAAAAATACGCGCGAACGCGATCGCGAATCGGTTCATGAGTTTTCTGATGTCGCCCAGCTACGCCCGCTGACGCAGGAATTTTCGAAGTGGTTCAGGCGAATCGATAAAGATCTTTCCGTGACTGATCGTGATCAGGTCCATTGCCGCAAGCCGGCGAATAACGCGAATCGTTGTTTCCGTGGTCAGTCCGGCCATTTCGGCGATGTCCTGGCGGCGGAGCGATATCTTTGCCGGTTCGCCCTCGACGTGTTTTTCGATAAGCCGCGAAAGGATATGCGCGACGCGCGAATCGGGTGACGGTGTGGCCAGGTTTTGGATCGTGGCGGTTTTTTCGCGGAGCATTTCGCACATCCATCCGATGACATAAAACGAAAGCTCCGGCGAAGCTTCCAACAGGCGAAGGAACTTTCCGCGTTCGACCAGCAGCAGCCGCGTCGGTTCCATTGCGATCGCGGATGCGGGATATTTTCCGCCGTCGAAAACCGGCGGCACGGCGAACATCTCGCCGGCTTCGAAAATATTGATGATCATCTCCTTTCCGCCTTCGAGCAGGTGGACCATCTTTATCTTTCCGCTTAAAACTATCGGCAGATGATCGGCGCTTTCGCCTTCCGTAAAAATAATGGCTGATGTATCGAACTTCGACGTGACGGCCGCCTTATCCAGCTCGCCGCGAAGTTCTTTCGATATGCTTTTTAGAAATGGTTTGTTCAATTGCTGTCCGGCCGATGTGCTAATATCTTTATCCAAAGGATAAACGTAATTATGAAATTCGGACAAGTCAGCGAACCGGAAAAGGTCGATTTTACGATACCGCCCGATGCGCCGGAAACGGCAAAAGCACTCGGCGGAAAGCCTGTCAAAAACCTTAAAGTTTATGTAGGATGTGCGAAATGGAACAAGAAAGATCTGAAGAATTTCTATCCGAAAGGCACCAAAGACGAACTCGAATATTACGCGTCGCAGTTCAACTGCATAGAACTAAATGCGACGTTCTACCGTTTGTTTCCGGCATCGACGTTCGAACAGTGGCATACGACGGCGCCGAAAGGATTCAAGTTTTTTCCGAAATTCGAACAGGGAATTTCGCATTACAAACGGCTCAAAGACGTAAAGGAAAGGGTCGATGCGAACGTCAGCCGGTTCTCGCTTTTGCAGGAAAAGCTCGGGATGCCGTTCCTGCAGATGCACAACAATTTTGCCCCGAAAAATTTCGACCGCGTAGAGGAATTTGTTGAAAATTGGAACTACGACACGCCGCTGGCGATGGAATTTCGCCACACGGATTGGTTCAATGACGACGAAACCGCGGCGAAACTTTACAAACTTTTGAAGTCGAAAAAGATCACGAATGTACTGGTCGATACCGCCGGCCGCCGCGACCTGATGCATATGCGCCTGACGACGAAAACGGCTTTTGTCCGATACGTCGGCGCAAATCACGAATCGGACTATTCGCGGCTGGATGATTGGATAAAACGCATCGAAAGTTGGAAAAAACAGGGCCTGAAGGAATTATATTTCTTCGTCCATCAAAATATTGAGGAAGCTTCGCCGCTGCTTTCAGCGTATTTCATCGAACGCCTGAACAAACGCATCGGCACCGGTCTTCACATTCCCGAAACACTGGTTCCGGCAAAATAAAATTCGTCCGCGAAATACGCTAAATATGCGAAAGAATATTCGATCTTTTTTTCGACTTCGACCGTATTTGCCTTAGCAGTAAATTCCAATCCGCGGTTGAACATTCCGCCCTTTTTCGCGGTTATGGATTCATAAAAACCGCCGCCCCGAAACTCAGGAAAAGTATCACGCTTACGAATGCATTTGCCGTAAAGAATGCCGCGTTCATCCGTGAAAGATCGTTCGGTTTGACAAGGGAATGTTGGTAGATCATAAGCCCGGCGACCGCGACGATACCGACGAGGGCCGGCCATCCGAGTTCCGTCGCGAAATACAAGATCACAAGAACGATGAACGCCTGCAGGTGAAAAAGCTTTGCAATGTGCAGCGAATTTTTCACACCGAAACGCGCCGGTATCGAACGCAATCCGGCTCGCCGGTCGTATTCCAGATCTTGGCACGCGTAAAGGACATCGAAACCCGCGGTCCACATCAGTACGAACAGCGAAAGCAGGATCGGCTCCGGAGAATCTATCGCACCGCGGACGGCGATCCACGCTCCGGTCGGCGATATCGCAAGCGCCCAGCCGAGCAAAATATGAGCGAGCGGCGTGAAACGTTTTGCGTATGAATAGCCGAGCACGCTGGCGAGCGCGACCGGCGAAAGCACGAATGTCAGCCAATTCAGCATATACGCCGAAATCACGAAAAGCACGGTCGAGGCCGCAAGAAACGCCCACGCGAACCCGACGGAAAGCTTTCCGCTCGGGAGTTCGCGGTTCTGCGTACGCGGATTTTTCGCGTCAATGTCACGGTCAACTATTCGGTTGAACGTCATCGCCGCCGAACGAGCTCCGACCATCGCGAACGTTATCCAAACGATCTGCCAAAGCGTCGGCAATCCGTTTGCCGCCAGCAGCGCGCCCAAAAACGCGAACGGCAACGCGAACAACGTGTGCTCGAACTTTATCATTCCGAGCGTCATTTTCAGCTTTTCGAAAAATGCTGCCATATCGGTCAAAACGCAATTCTAGCAAAATAAAAACGGCGAGACTAAAGCCCCGCCGCTGCCTGCATACTGCTCCTCGGGTATAACCTGAACCGGCTTACGCCGAAGCCGTTTGTGCCGGGAACATTTTCTCAAGCGCCGTAGTCAAAACACCAACGCCGAATTCACCGGCCGCGCGGCTTTTCAGTTTGCCGTCCGCATCGAACAAATAATAGACCGGAACCCAGCCCTGTTCGTTCAGGAACGCGTCCTTAAGCTTGTGTTCGTTATCGATGGCACATACGTCGTCGATGCAGTGTTCGGCGACAGCGCTTTTGACGCCTTCGATATCGGTGTCGGCTTCGTACCGCGGCATATGAATAGCGACGGTGCGAAGTCCGCGTTCTTTATACTTGCTCTTTAGCTCCGTCAGCTTCGGCATATTTTCCTTACAAATGCCGCAGCTTGTCGCCCAAAAATATACTAACGTCGGCTGGCCATTCACGTAATCGTCCGCCGTTTCTTGCAGCTCGTTGAGCCATGCGGTAGCGCCTTCAAAGGACGGGCGCGCGTCCCCAATTCTCATCGGCATAATAAAATCCCTCCGTAAAAGATCGTAAACGCGGGGGCCGCGAAAACGCGCGATATTCAGCGCGTTCGTCCGCGGCCCTCGATCTCATAAACCCCGAAAGTTATACCTTCAGGTTATCGTCACCCGGTTTCCAGTCAGCCGAGCACAGACCGCCGGTCTGAAGTCCCTGCAGAACGCGAAGCGTTTCATCGACCGAACGTCCGATGTTCAGATCGTGAACGACCGAATATTGCAGAACGCCTTCCGGATTGATGATGAAAAGTCCGCGGAGCGCGACGTTCGCATCTTCGACCAGAATGTTGTAAGCCTTCGCAAGTTTGCCGCCTACGTCCGAAGCGATCGGATATTTGACACCTTCGATGCCGTTCTTGTCCTGCGGCGTTTTCAGCCATGCACGGTGCGAATGGACCGAATCCGTCGAAATGCCGACAACTTCTGCTCCGACGCCCTGGAATTCATCGAGGCGATCCGAAAAATGGATCAGCTCCGTCGGGCAAACGAACGTGAAATCGAGCGGATAGAACATAAGGATCAACCATTTTCCTTTGTAATCCGAAAGTTTTACGTTCTCTTCGAGCGTATCGATGTTCTTTGTTGACGGAAGATCGAAATCCGGTGCCGGCTGGCCGACCTTTGCAATGGTGAGCGTTTTTTCCGTTGCTGTTCCTGTTGCTGTTGACATGTTTGTTGTTTATCTCCTTTTTATAATTATTGCTGTTCGTGTCGTTAGACTATTTGCATTCGGGGCAGATGCCGCGAAGCGTAAATTCCAATGATTCGGGTTTGAACTTCGAAAGTTTTGCCGCCTTGTTCAAAAGATCGCGCGGATGCTCTAGATCGATGTCCACGAGCTTTCCGCAATTAGAGCAGATCGCGTGATCGTGTCGCGATGTTATCCGGTCAAACCGGTTCGCTCCGCTTCCGAACTGAATCTCGGCGATGTGGCCTTCGTCCTTCAAAAACCGCAAACTGTTGTAAACCGTTGCGAAAGAAATGCTCGGAAGCAACGCTTTCGCCTGTTCGAAAACTTCGTTCGCCGTCAGATGGTCGTGGGCGTCACGAATGACCTTCAGCACGACTTCGCGCTGTTTGGTCAATCCTAGGGTTTGTATTTCTGCATTCATCGTTAGATTTAGAATAATTCTAATTCTAAGTTTTGTCAAGCCGAAAATGTTAGAAAGTGAAAGGTGAAAAGGTGAAAGAGTAAAAAAGGTGAAAAGGCTTGGTTGTGTGGTGTGCGGACGTCCGGTTAATTCCTCGCTCCTTTGTCCCTCTTCGTCATCCGCGTCTGTGGTAATTGTCCTCGCCGGAATATTGGTGCTTTCAGCGAAGAAGAGCGGAGGAAACGGTCAAGGAATCGGATCTTCGGCGCCGGGCGGAACGAGGTAGATTTTCAACAAGGGTTTATCCGCCTGTTTCGTCACGAATTTGAAGAACGGATCTTTTATCTTCAGTTCCTTCGTCAAATAATCTTTCAGTTCGTGTTCCAATTGCCGAAGCCGAAATGCGTCCGTGCTGTATTGATAATATTGAATGTAAAAAAGAAAATCGTCGGGGTGTGTCTCAGCAATTTCGACCGCTCGCTTGACCGCATCTTTATCCAAGCGAAGGCCATCATTCTCAATTTCCACGATCTGCTGCGAAGTGGGATCGATCACCCAGTTTGCCTGTTCAGAAGCTGTATTTGGGCACTGCTCGGGCAGCCCTTTTATTTGGACAGAGACCTTAAGGTCGGGTTCCTCGGCATTATATATCCCGATCTTTTTCGTGCCCTGACCCGTGAGTATCAGTCCTGCGCTTGTCGTCCAAACGATCTCGGCATCTTTGGGAAGGTCGCCTCTGATGTCGAGGTAATAATAAAACGGCTCGTTCGGATTCGGGACGCCGGCGGGAGCAGTAATAGAGATGGACGGGCATTCGGACGCCGGCGCGTTGTCTGTTTGGGCAACCGCGAACGCCGCAAAAGCGAAGATCAGGGCAATGGCCGGGATCGATCTCATGCGAATATTTATATCACGGATCAGCGCGAAAGTTCATCAATTCTCCTGTTCCGGGATGACCAGTTTTCGCAGTGCTTGTATGACGATATGCGGATCTTTTGACGTAACGGTTATCGTCCTTACCGTGCCGGGTTCAGCTTCGTCGAGTGGGAATTTCGGCGTGTAGGTGACGACGTAGCTTGCATCAATGAGTGACGTGACGAGCTTTGCCTTTTCCAGCATTTCGTCCATCGTTTCCGGGATCATTATTTCGCCGTTCGTGTCTTCGGCGATCTTTGTAAGTATTGCCTCGCTCATCCGCAGATCGGTTTTCCGGTCACGGGCGTTTTTCAGCATTTTCGAATCCATATTTATCGTCGGCCCGACCGTGTTCGAGATCGGATCCTGCGAGCGACTCTGGCTGTTCTTTATGCCGATGGCAATTACATCGGGCACGGCTTTCGGCGGCGGATCGTCGCTCACACGTTTCGTTTGCGGCGAAACAGCCTGGGCTTCGAGTGTGGCATAGCTGATAACATGAACGTTGATATCGGTCGAAAGCAGGCTGCGAAGGGCCGCGTTCCTTACGCCCGGTTCGGCGACGGTATCGGTGCCGTCCGTTATCAAAACGAGGTGACGGTTTTCGATATCTTCGCGAAGCAGCATCTTTTTGGAAAGTTCGATCGCGTCCGCAAACGCCGAACGCCGTCCGAAACTCGCCGTGCCGATCGCCGCGAGAACGGCGTTCTTGTCGGTTGACCATTCGCCGAGCACCTCGGCTTTGTCCGAATACTGGACGACCGCGACCGCATCGCCTTCCCGAAGCGAATTGACAACCGCCGCAGCGACCTTCCGCGTATGTTCGACCGATTTCGCGAGCCGCATTTCGCCGCCCGTGTCCATAACGATCAGGACGCTTGCCGGAATTCGCCGAACGCTGGTCGGTGCGTGCAGAATATCATTGTCCGTAATGACGACGTCCTGCGGCCGCAGGTCCGCGGCAAATTTTCCGCTTTCGTCAAAGGCGAGTGCGTTTATTTTTATCTCTTCGGTCGCGACGCGAACCGTTCCGGGGTCGGGCGTCGGCGTGGGTTTGACCACAGCGGATTGCGCGAACGCGGCGGCGGCAAAGACGGAAATAAGGACGGCGATGCATAACGCTGATCTTTTCATATGGCCTCTATAAAGAGTTTGATGCAAATAAACGGCTTTCGATTTGCACGGAGGAATCTTGCGACGCGCGGACGGGAAGACACGGTGAAGCGGGGAGATAACTTCCGGCATTCTGTCTCTCTTTCTCCGTCTGCGTTTCCGCGCGTCACGACACACCCAGCACGACCTTGCCAAAACTTTCGTTCGATTCGAGATATTCATGAGCCGAGCCGATTTGCTCAAGCGGAAATACGCGGTCGATATTCGCGGAAAGCTTTCCGGCGGCGAAAAGCGGAACGACATCGCGTTCGAATGCGGCAACGGCGGCGGCTTTTTCGTCCGCGTCGCGTGCCCGAAGCGTTGTGCCGGTCACGCTCGCTCGTTTTGAAAGCAGCATTCCCAGATCGATCTCCGAACGCCGTCCGGCGGTCAGTCCCACCGTCATTATCCGTCCGCGGTGCGCGAGACTTTTCAGATTGTCGGGAAAATATTTTCCGCCGACGAGGTCGAGAATTACGTCAACGCCGCGACCGTCCGTCATTTGCAGAACTTCGCCAGCGAACGCTCCGTCGTCGCGGACGACAATCGCATCCACAAGCCCGAACTCGCGGCAGCGTTCGAGCTTTGATGCCGTCCGCGACGTACCGATCACACGGTTGCCGTGTGCGGCCGCAAGCTGAAGTGCCGCCAGGCCGACGCCCGAACCGACCGCGTGAACGAGCAGCGTTTCGCCCGGGTCGAGTTTCGCCTGCGTAAAAACCGCGTCGAATGCGGTAATGAAAACTTCGGGAATGCCGCCGGCTTCGGTGAAACTGAGGTTATCGGGAAATGAAGTGATGTGACGCACATCGACAACAATTTTTTCGGCTTGAGCACCGCCGGCGACAATGCCGAAAACGCGTGTTCCGGGTTCGACGGACGAACCTTCGCCGGCTTTTTCGACAATGCCGGAAAATTCCATTCCGGGAATTTGCTGCGGATAACCTTCGGGAGCGGGATAAAGTCCGCGTCGTTGAAGCAGGTCGGCGCGGTTCGATCCTGCGGCCTTGATGTTGACCAAAACCTCGCCTCTGCCGGGCGGCGGCGGATCGGGAACCTCGCGGATCTCGAGGTTTTCCGTACCGCCGAATTCCTTTATATACGCGGCGCGCATTATTTTACGATCGTTTCGATGTTGTTCGCTTTCAGCGAGTTTCCGGTCGCACGCTGCAGGTCGCCGATCGCCTTGTTAAGCTCTGTCTGCGCCCGCAGCTCGTTGCTTTTTGCGACGGTCAGCGCCGTTTGGCGTTCGAGCACCTTGTAGATATCGCTTTGCCCGGCGTCAAGTTTTCGCTGTTCCGATTCGTACTGTTTCTGCGAATTTTCACGCGCGAGCGAAGCGGCGCGAAGCCGTGCCTGTGACGTCCGAACCATCTGCAGAGCGTTTCGAACCTCTACCTGTATCGCCTGTTCGAGCTGTGCGTGCTGCGTTTCCAGGATCTCGCCCTGAACACGCGCGCTGCCGAGCTGTGCTTTGGCCGTTTTGTCACCGAACAGCGGCAGTTCGAACTGCACGCCGATCCGATACGTCGGATATTTATTCGCAAAGATATCGCTGTACGCCGTGCCGCCGGAACCTACGTTCTGAAGCAGCCGCTGTTGTGCTTCGGCCGCGGCGACGCATTCCGGCAATGTCGGATCCGTTACGCAGTTACGCAGCAGCGGATTTTCGAAACCCGGGTTCAGGCTGCCGCCGACGCCGGCCGAACGATAGCTTGCGACTAGGTCGATGCGCGGCCGCGTCTGATCTTTATAGAATTTTTGATCGATCGAATTAATGTCCTTTCGAGCGTCGTTTATCTCAAGCTCCGGACGGTTTTGAAGCGCGGCGTCGAGCGATTCGCTCAGTGTCACATCGGGCACGGGCGTTTCGACCGATTCGACCGGCGTTATCGATTGCGACCAGATCGCATCGTTGCGGTCGGCGGTCATTATGTTCTTCAGATTATTTTCGGCGACGGTGACGGCATTGAGCGCGTCATAAACCGCCTGTTCAAAATTCGCGACCTGAGTTTCCGCGGCAACTGCGTCGATCGGCGCAAGCTGGCCTTCTTCGACAAGCCGCCGGTTGTGCTCCAGTTGATCGCGGGCGTCGCGTGTTCCGTCACGCTGAACCTGCAGATTGCGCAGGGCGAACGTCAGATCCCAATATGCACGCTGCGTCGCATTTATGATGTCGATGGACCTTTGCCGAAACTGAAGATCCGTCAGCGCGATATTACGCTTTGCGATCTCTACCGAGCGGCGCTTTGCGTCAAACCCGCGGCCGCGAAAGACCGGCTGCGTTATAGTGAATTCGAGCGCCGTGTTGTATTGCGGGCTGAAGATCGTGATCGGGTTGTCGGCCGTTACACGCTGGTTCGAAATGCCTACATCGAGTACCGTCCCAAAGCTTGGCACATATCCGCGGACGCCGGCGTTGCCGATAAAGGAATTCGTCGTCGTCGTTGTAATGTCCGGCGTAAAGAAGCTAAGGTTCGGAAGTGTCGAACGTTCGAAATATCCTTCGCCGGTCAGTCGCGGTTGAAACGCGCCGCGAGCAGCCTGAAGGTCGAATTCGGCTATCTCGACCTGCTTTCGCGTCACCTCGATATCACCGCTGTTTTGCAGAGCGAGCGTTATCGCTTCCTGAAGCGTCAGCGGACGCTGGTCCGTCATTTCCACGCCAACACGGCCAAGATCGGGAAATTCCCGCTCATCTGACCTATAATCCGGCGCGATCTCCGGCACGCCTTTCAGCTCTTCCGGCAAAACTTCCTGAACGTCGTCCGCCGGAGTCGGTGTCGGAGTCGGCGTAGGCACGGGCGTTTGCGCAGAGGCGCCGGCCGCACACAGCACGACAAAGATAATCAAAAAATATAATCGCGAATACATATAAAAATATCAGTCGCCGCGGCGGATCATTTTCCTGTCGCGGACGCAAAACGCCGTCTGATGCCGCCGAACAGCCGGTCCGAAAAACGGCCGACGTATTGGAATAATTTGAGTTCGGCGAGATCGTCAAATATCGAATAAAAAACCGGAACAGCCAGCAGTGTAAGCAAAAGACACAGCGATTGGCCGCCGACCACGAGCACACCGATGGAACGGTTAGTTCCGGCACCCGCGCCGCTTGAAATAATAAGAGGCAGCATACCCGCAACAAGCGCGATCGTCGTCATAAGGATCGGGCGAAGCCTGTCGCGGTTCGCCTGTACGATGGCGTCGAAACGGTTCATTCCCTGCGAACGCAGATTGTTCGTATGGTCGATCTGCAGGATCGCGTTCTTTTTAACGACGCCGAACAGCAGCAGCAGCCCGAGCCCCGAAAAGATATTGACCGTCTGTCCCGTCACCATCAAACTGAAAATACCGAACGGTATCGACAGCGGCAGCGTCAAAAGGATCGTCACCGGATGGATGAACGATTCGAACTGCGCGGCCAGAACGATGTACATAAAAACGAACGACAACACGAAAGCGAGCAGGAAGTAGAACATCGCCTTGCCCATTTCTTTCGATTGGCCGATATAGCCCGTCGTATATCCGGGCGACAGGTTCAGATCTTTTACGGCCTGGTCCATTGCGGCCGTGATATTTACCGCCGAACCGCCGGGTTTTGTGTTCGCCAGAAGCGTCACCTGACGCTGACGGTTTACGCGGTCGATCGATGCCGGGCCCGTGCCCGTCTGGACCGTAACCACGCGGTCGAGTGTTACAAAGCCGATCTTTGATGACGGAACGATCATCCGCTGAAGCCCTTCGACATCGGTGCGGAATTTATTTTCGGCACGCACGCGAACCTCATACTGATCGGAGCCGGCATTGTAGGTCGTCGCTTCTTGTCCGGCGACCAGAATATTCAGAGCCTGTGAAATATCGCCGATCTGTACGCCGAGATCGGCCGCACGCTGTCGGTCAACCTTCAGCTGAACTTCGGGTTTACCGCTGATCAGCGTCGAATCGACGTCAACGGCGTCCGGTATCGCCTTCATTTTTTCGACCATCACCTCGGAATATTCCTCCAGTTTTTGAAGGTCGGGGCCGGCGATCATGAATTGAACGTTAGCGTTGCGGAAACCGCCGCCCGAAAACGCCGCGACTTCCTGAACGCCGACGCGGTAATCCGGATATTGCTTCAGAATTTCGCGGGCGTCGGTCATCAGATCCTGCTGCGATTTCGAACGTTCGCCGATCGGTTTGAGTTTTACGTAGATCGTACCGTTGTTGACTACCTGTGCCTGGCCGCCGCCGACCGTCACGAGCGTGTGTTCGATCGCCGGGTCCTGACGGATCTGGGCCGCGATGCGCTCCAGCGCGATCGAGGTTGACGGCAGCGAAGTTCCCTCAGGAACGCGCACCGTAATTTCGTACTGCGATTGGTCGTCCACCGGCAGAAAGTTTTTGCCGACGACGATGAACAGCGGAATGATCGCCAGGAACGTAACGCCGCAGAGCAGAAGTATCAGCCACCTGTGACCGAGCGAATACCGCAGCATTCGCGTATAAACGCTTTCGATCTTGTGATAAAAACGTCCGGATTTGCTCGGTTCGGGAGCTTCGTCCGCGTCTTCGATATAACCTTCGTCGCGAAATTCGCCTTCGTCGGCATCGTAAACAGCCGGTTCGTGTTCGTTCTTAGGCCGTTTGATAAGCCGCGCCGCAAGCATCGGCGTAAGCGTGAATGACACGATCAGCGATACGCCCACCGCGAACGCCGCCGTCAAACCAAAGCTCGACATAAAGCGTCCGACGATGCCCTGCATA
This sequence comes from uncultured bacterium, assembly GCA_965651435.1. Classification (GTDB taxonomy): domain Bacteria; phylum Acidobacteriota; class Blastocatellia; order Pyrinomonadales; family Pyrinomonadaceae; genus OLB17. Next base: position 26,839 of record CBFGSN010000005.1, read on the forward strand.
AATCCGATCGGCACGAAAACCGCCATCAGCGAAAGCGTCGTCGCGAAAACGGCCGGGCCGATCTCGCGCGTTCCTTCGATCGCCGCCTGGAACGGGTCCATTCCTTTTTCTTCGACGAACCTGAAAATATTTTCAAGCACAACGATGGCGTCGTCGATAACGATACCGACCATCAGCGTCAGCGAAAGCATCGTGATCGAATTGAGCGTATAGCCCATCGCGTAAACAAGCGCGAACGTCGATATGATAGATGTCGGGATCGCGAGCATCGCGATGAATGTCGTTCGGATATTCCAAAGGAAAAGGAAAACGACGATCGACGCGAATATACTTCCCAAAACAAGGTGTTCCTCGATCGAATTGAGCGAATTTTCGATAAAGATGGAGTTGTCACCGACTATCTCGACGTTAAAACCATTCGGCAAAAGCGGCGTGAGTTCGCCAAGGCGTTCTTTCAGTTCGTGTGCGACGGCAACCGTGTTCTGGCCCGATTGTTTCGAAACGATCAGCGTCACGGCAGGTTGGCCGTCGAGCCGCGCTTCGGAACGGAGTTCTTCGGCGCCGTCTTCGACGTGGCCGATATCCTTGACCTTTACTTCATATCCGCCCCGGTTCGCGACGACAATGTCGTTAAAATCCGAAACCTCTCGGATCTTTCCAAGCGTTCTGACCGAAGATTCCGTCTGTCCCTGATCGAGCCGGCCGCTCGGAAATTCGAGGTTCTGAATGCGCAGGGCGGCATTAACCTCGCCGGCCGTAACGGTGTATGCCCGCATTTTGTCCGGATCGACCCAGACATTTATCTGCCGTTCGCGTCCGCCGATGATCGAAACCTGGCCGACGCCGTTGATCGATTCGATGCGTTCCTTGATCTGTTTTTTCGCGACTTCGGTAACTTCGCGAAGATTCGTCGGTGCCGATACTACTATTCGCAGGACAGGAGCCGCGTCGGTATCGAGCTTTTGAACCGTCGGCTGTTCCGCGGTCTCAGGCAGATCGGGAATGACGTTCTGGACCTTTTGCTGAACTTCGTTAAAAGCGACCTCGACGTCCTTATCAAGCAGGAACTGAATAAATACCTGCGAGATGCCTTCGATCGACGTCGAACGCAGTTCATCGATACCGCTAATGGAATTTACGGCTTCCTCGATCTTTTCCGTTACTTCGGTTTCGATCTCCTGCGGTGACGAACCCGGATTCACGACCGTTACCGTCAGCGTCGGGAAATCGATCTTCGGAAAAAGATCGACGCCGAGACTGAAGAACGAAAAGGCTCCGACAACGACCAGCGACATAACGAGCATCGTCGCGAATACCGGCCGTCTGACACAAATTTCTGCTAACCACTGCATAAAAACTAATTGCCCTTTGGTTCGGCCGCCGCCGAACCTAAATCAACCCCTTAAATCCTGCCGTTATTGACTCACCAAAGCTCCGTCCTGGAGCGAATTCAGGTCGCTGGTAACGACCATGTCGTCTCCGATTACGCCCTGTTTAATTTGGATCATATCGCCTTCGAGCAGGCCGAGCTGGACGATCTCTTCGCGTGCGACGCCTTCTTTGACAACGAACACGCTGTTCACCTCGCCGACCGTTCGAACGGCTTTCGCCGGGATCATCACCGCCGGTGTCGGTTTCGACTGCGTGATGCGAACCGTCGCGAATTGACCGGGTTTGAGAAGTCCGTCAACATTCTGAACTTCGGCTTCGACCGTCAGTGTCCGCGCCGTCGCATCAAGGCTCGGCGAAATACGTGCGATCGTTCCGGCAAAATTGCGGTCGGGATACGCGGCGGTCTGTATCGAAACGCCTTGGCCCGTTGCGACCTTGCCGATCTCCTGTTCGGGAATGTCTATCCTTACGCGAAGCGTGGATGTACGCACGATCGTCGCGATCTTCGTATTCGGCGCGCTGGGGGAAATGTATTCGCCCACATCTGCGTTACGTTCAGAAACGTAACCGCTGATCGGCGAATAAACGTTCGTATCGGATACGGCTTTCTGAGCCGCATCGACCTGGGTCTGAGATGTAACGACGCCGGCTCTTGCGCCGGACGCCGCCGCTTTTGCCGCCGCCACGGCGCTTTCGGCGGTGCCGATCGCCTTGATCGCAACATTTGCGTTCGCCTTTGCGTCCTCAAGCTGGCCGGAAAGCTGATCGCGCTGTGCGCGCCGCTGGTCGAGTATCGACTGCGAAATATCGCCGGTCGCGTGCAGCCTTTCGGCGCGCTCAAATTCGATCTGGGCAAGCTTTAATTGCGCCGCGACCGTTTTGACCGCCGGAAAATCATTCACCGAATAATTTTTGCCGACGTTAACGCCGAGCCGTGCCCGCGTTTGTGCAAGGGTCGCTTCGGCCTGTGCGACGCTGCTGTCGGCCTGTTTTGCGGCCTCTTTCGCCTGTTCGAGCTGAGCACGAGCCTGATCAAGCCTGATCGACGCATCGCGGGCATCCAGCCGCAAAAGCACCGAGCCTTTCTGCACGTAGCTGCCGATGTCGAAATTGACCTGTACGATCTTTCCGGCAACCGCCGGCGCGACATCGGTTTCCTCATCGCCGACAAGCGAACCGGTCGCTTCGATATACGTCGGGATCTGTTGGATCACGGCGCGTTCGGTCGTGACCGCGATCGGTTGATTCGCCGTGTTGACGTTGGAATTGTCCGGTGCGGAACTGCACCCCGCGGCCGTTACAAAAGCCGCCAATGCGGCTGCGGCCGTATAAAAAAGTTTTTGCCCTTTCATTAATTTAAAGCTCACCGTGTTTGTAAGGTTCAATTATTATTTCTCTTATTAGTTAAAATTCCGTGCAGCAGAATATCCGAAAATTCGCGTGCCGCCCGTTCATTCGTTATATCTATGATCGTCCGACTCTTGTTCCACAGAACATTGTTCAGCGAATGATGCACGACCATTCCGTGAAATGCCCGGACGATGATCGCCGTATCGACGCTGCGAAAATCGCCGTCCTGCTGACGGAGCCTGATGTAATCGCCGATAAAGTCATATATCCTTGATACGGATTCTTTGAAAAATCGTTCCGAAAGATCATGTTCCTCCAGCGCCGAAAATATCAGCAGCCGCATAAAACGCGGATCGGATTGCTGAGCGTCCAATGCATCCAATGCCAACCGGTAAAAAACCGCGCCGTCATCCTTTCTGGCGATCGCGTTGCTCAATTCGTCGTTCTCGGCGTTCAGCGAGCGAAACGCACGCATCTGTGACGCTTTGCCCTCAAGTATGGCGTTGTAAAGTTCGTCCTTCGTCGCAAAATGGCGAAAAACGAGTGCTTCGGAAACGCCTGCCGCACGGGCTATCTGTTTCGTCGTCGTGCCGGCGAAGCCGTGCTTAGAAAACAATTCGAGCGCTGCCTGAAGTATCTGGTCGCGTCTCTCATCGCCGCTCATGCGTGCCGGCGGGTCACATTTGAATATCCTATTTATCAATTCTCTGCCTTTAGTAAGTGCTTACTCACTTTCTCCAAAACGCTAGATTGCCATTTCAGAAAATCGATGTCAACCTTGTTTTGAAGAAAAGTGCCGGGAGCGAAAAATTTCTGTAAAAACGAACTTTCGGCACCGGAAATTCGTAACAACGAAACAGAATGTAATAACATCAAAAGTTGCGAAGCTATTGGGTTTTTCTGATATCAAAAGGGGGAACATCAACCGAAATGAACGAATTTGAAACGGAAGTCGAAAAAGCGAAAAAGGAATTGGAAGAAGGACTGATCCCGGTGGAAAAGTCTGACCTGAACGACGAATTTTTAGGAGACATCAAAATGCAGGCACAGGAATACGGACAGAAATTTCAGGATGCGGCCGAAAAGGCACGCGATTACGCAAGCGAAAAATTTACGCAGGCCGGTGAGAAGATCAAGGAACTGCAGAACAAAGACCCGCGCGAGATCGTCGAAGACGCAAAAGAATATGCGCGTCATAAACCCGGACAGACGATACTGATCTCGGCCGCTGTCGGATTGGCACTCGGCCTTCTGCTTCGCAGAAAATAAACACCGAAGTATTTTTTTAGCAATGAAAAAGGCGGCCGCAAAATGGAGCCGCCCTTTTTTGTGTTCGAAATGCCGGCCGCCGAAACGGCCGGGCAAGTTAACTAGAAGCTAAAGCGTGCGGCAAACTGGATCTGCCGTTCACGATAAAGCGTGCTGTCCGTTCCGGTGATCGTCTGGAAATCGTCGTTGAAACGAAGCGTCGTGGACGACCCCGACCTTTCATACATTGTCGAATCAACCCCGAAAACATGTGTTCTGTTCACGACGTTGAATGCTTCGGCAAGGAGTTCGAGGTTCATGGTTTCCGTCAGGCGGAAACGTTTCGAAAGTCGAACATCGATGTTCTGAAGCGACGGCAGACGGAAAGTGTTGCGTCCGAGGATCGGAAGGAACGTTCCGCCGTACGTACGGTTAAGGCTGGTGCCCGAAACGGTACCGCTGTACGGAGCACCCGAATAGATCGTAACGATCGGCGAAAGCGACCAGCCGTTCAGCAGATAGTTGCCGAGCGAGTTGCGGTCACCCTTATAGAAGTCCGGAGCCCAAACAGCACTCGCGACAAATTTATGACGTCGGTCGAAGTTGCTCGTGCCTACGTCAAAGCTTCCGTCGAGAATGTCATACGGGCTGTTCGCCTGCGTAAAGGTAGCCGAATTCTGGTTCGTATCGGTCGCTTTCGAAAGCGTGTAGCTCGCCTGGAACTGCAGGCTGTTCGTAAAGCGGCGGTTGATCTGCAGAACCAACGCGTGATACTGCGATTTGACCGTGCTCTGGATACGCGTACGAGCCTGGTTGCCGATCGACGGCAAACGTCTGTATTCGACCAGCGAGAACGTGCGGCCGTCAAGCGGACCGCCGTCAAGCGTGAACGTATTGACGACACCGTTCGGTTCGTTGTTCAGGTCAAAGAACGTCGGAAGGTTTCTTCCGAGGCTGCCGATGTACGAAGCCGAAACAACGGTATTCGGCGCGATCTGATGTTCGAAAATTACGTCGAACTGATGGATCTTCGGAGCCTGGAAATCCTCTGCAAAGAACTGTACGGCAGTTCCGACGGTTCCGATCGCCGATTCCGGAAGGACGTTCGGGAACATCGGAGCTCCGGCGTCATCCGCTTCGAGACCGATCGACGCCTGACCGTTCGGGTTGCCCGTGTTGATCAGGGCGTTGTACATCGTCGAACTCTGAACGCGTCCGAAATAGATGCCGTAACCCGCGCGAACGCTGGTCTTGCCATCGCCGAAAACGTCATAGGCGAGCCCGACGCGCGGACCGAAGTTGTTCTTGTCGCTCGGCATCGTCGAGGTGGCTTCCGCAAGGGTTCTTCCGTCATACGGAATGACTTCGCTGCTGGTGCTCGGGAACTGCGCTTCCGGGAACTGCAGATATTCGTAACGAAGGCCGAGGTTTACCGTCAAACGCGGCGTAACACGGAAATCGTCCTGAATGAAGAAGTTATAGTCCCTGGTCGAAAGCTTAAGGCCGGGAAGTCCGAGGCCCTGTTGGAAACGACCCGAATAACAGAATCCCGGCGTACCCGAACCGTTGGCACAGGTCGAACCCGGGCCGAGCGGCGTCTGCCAGTTGACATAATCGATAATAAAATTATCAACGCCGTTCGCACCGCTGTATGAGTACGAACCCGCACCGCGGAAAAGGTTTTCAATGTCGTCGCTGACAAAGTTGATGTCGGCTCCGAATTTGAAGGTGTGACGTCCGGCAAGCCAGGTTACCGTATCGGCAAACTGCCAGCGGCGTTCATCCGGGAACGAATTTCTGTCAAGGAAGTTCGGCGTACCGAATTCGAATCCTCCGCCGACGTAAACACCCGGCGAACGTGTTCCGCCAAGAGCGGTCGTCGGTTCACCCGGAAGCGGTTCCGAACTGAACTGCCGTTCGAAATCGCGTCCCCACTGCATACGGAATTCGTTCACGACGTTCGGCGAAAGGCTCGAAGTCAGACGGGCATTGACCGAATCAACGCTGACGAAATCATCGCCCCAGTTCGAGCGTGCGCGTTCAACGACGGGCGATGTTTGAACACCGTTCGGCGAATCCCAACGCATGCGGTTATAGCTGATGCTGAATGTGTTGTTGTTATTGATGACCCAGTCGATCTTCGGAAGGAACAAAAGCTGGTCACCTTTACGCGGGTTGACTCCGGAAAGCGACGACAGAAAATTCATCGTGTTGTCGATCTGAGCCTCGGTCAAACCATTGGCCAAAAGCAACGCACGGTCAGGCGAGCTGAGAAAATCCTGATCCTGGAAAGCAGCCAGGCCGGGGAAATTGCGTTTCTGCTGGTCGTAGCTGAAAAAGAAGAACAAACGGTCTTTTACGATCGGGCCGCCGATGGTGCCGCCCCACTGCTGACGAACGTCGTCCGGTTTGATCGGAATTCGCGTCGAACCGCCGCCCGGAAGGAAAATTTCCTGGAATGCAAGCGGATTGCGTGCTCCGTTGCCGCTGTTGCGGTTGTAATAGAAAAGATCGCCGTGAAATTCGTTGGTACCGCTTTTGGTAACAGCGTTAACGACGCCGCCGGCCGAACGTCCGTATTCAGCGGAGTAGTTCGACGTGTTGATCTGAAATTCGCGGATAGCCGATTGGCTGATCGCGTAGTTGATGCGTGTGCGGCCGCGTTCTTCCGAAAAGAATGCCTGGTTGTTGTCGCCGCCGTCGATCGTGTTGTTGTTGAGCAGTCCCGAAATACCGCGGAAGCTGATCAAACCGAAGTTGCCGTCGGGAACCGTGCTCGGCGCAAGCAGAGCAAAGTTCGACCAGCGGCGTCCGTTGATCGGAAGTTCGTTGATCGACGTTTGGTTGATGTTGATCGAATTGGCGTTGTCATTTGTATTGATGACCGGAGCTTCGGCCGTTACTTCGACCTCGGCGACCGTATCGCCGATGGTCAGGGCGATATCGACCGGAGTCGATTGTCCGACCTCTACAATGACATTGTCGGCCAGTGCCGGGGCGAAGCCTTCGACACTTGTTTCTAATTTATACGTACCCGGCTGCAGGTTCGTTACGCGGTAACCGCCGTCGGACGTGGCTGTAACGACAACGGCAGTATTCGTGCCTTTGTTCGTGACTGTGATCGATGCGTTCGGTACTACCGCTCCCTGCGGATCGGTGACCTTACCGTTGATGCCGCCCGTTACGGTCGATTGAGCAAAAACCTGCCCCAAACCGAGGATGAGCGTGAAAGCCACCAACGAGAACGCCTTAAAAGAAAACATTTTTCTCATTTTTTGCCTCTTAAATTTCTTAAGAATATTATCCTTGTTTATTCCTGTAATGTTCCGAATAAAATATTTCGAATTTCGGACTTTTATCTATTTTTTTGGATTGTTTTTAACGCGAACCACCCCGCGGCCGTCTTTTGGTTCCTTTTCAGATCCCATTTCTACGGCACCGTAAAACTAATGTTTCCATAACTTTACCGTAATGCTCCGAAACGCCCCGTAAAAACGGCCTTTCAAAAGCAAACGATATGTTACATCCACCGCTGTTTCAAAGCAATTCAGGTTCCTAAAACAACCCTCGATATCCGTCCCGACATCAAGCCTTAACTCTCGCACGGCCATGTTAAATCGGCGTTACTGAACCAAAAATTTATTAATGTCTGCCGGAAGACCGAAAAATCCGCTAACTCTTTAAAAAATAGTAAATTCCGGCGAACTCGGCGGCCTTTGGCTTCATCGAACCGGAGCGAAAATCAGATACTTGACTTTTTTGTAAGATTGATTTAGATTGTTCTCGCACAAACACGGAAGGCCGTAAATTACGCCAATGCGTTTGTCGATAATAGCTCAAGGAATAGGAATTATAATGGCACAAATAGAATATTCAACATCATCATACAGAACGCCGATGCCTAACCGCATAACGGCCAGTATGCCCGTCGAGGTTAGATGGAGAGATGCTGAAAGCGGCGAGCTCATTCGCGTCGAGGGTATGACCGAGAATATCGGCGAAACAAGTGCCCTCGTTAATCTGGACAAACTGCCTCCGGTCGGAAGCGAAGTCAAATTAAAGATCTTCGAAGACAAAAAACCGATCATCGAGGTTGGGACACAGGTTATTCGCGTCGAACGCGACCCAAGCAAGCCTTTGGCGGCACTTTCCGTTATGGATAATCTCAAGAAATGGAAAACTGTTGCAATGACCGCCGCCCAAGAATGGGTGACGCTTCATTGGCACCTCAATTATGACGAAGAATGGGTGAATTAATGCCCGTTCGGATCCGGTTACTTGGCGGGAAACGCGTTTTCCCGCCTTTTTTATTGGATGTTCACGGCCGCCATTTCCATCTTTGGCGAACCGAACGCCGCATTCGGGCATCAATCTATCTAAAATGAGAAACGCATTCATCCTTCTTTTTATAGTTATCTTTTCGGCCGCTGCATTCGCCCAGCAAACGCCGATCACACAGCCCGAATTCGTAAAAATGATCTACGCCGCCCAGGCCGACAAGGCGGCGATCGAAAGTGTGGTCGAGGCATTGCGCCGGCGCGGGATCGGTTTTGAACTAAGCGACGGCATCCGCACGCTCGTTCGTTCGAAATCAAAGAATAACGAAGAGCTTAAACGTGAGCTCGAAGAAGCAGAACGCCGCCGCGTAGATCCTGAATCGGCAGCGCTTCCCACACCCGAAGAATCCGCGAACGCTCTCGAAAAGGCAAAGACCGCAACGCTTAACGCGCTGGCCGAAATGCCCGATTTTGTGGTAAAAGAACGCATTTCCCGTTCGGCGGCGTATGCCGGAACCGGAACCTGGCGGGCCCTCGATCAGCTGCTGATCGCCGTCAGCTACAGCACCGAACACGGTGAACAATACCGCCTGTTGGCACGCGACGGCATCCGCGTGGACAGCGAACGAAAGAACAGCTACAGCGGACTGGACGGCGCGACATCCGGCGGCGAATTCGTCGAGGATCTGAAAAAGATCTTTTCAAGGGAAAGCCAAACCGAATTCGAACCGGTCACCAGCGACACGATACGCGGCCGCCGGGCGATCGTTTTCGAATACACGATCAAGCTGGAGAACAATAAATACGGCGGCGTCGGGTTGAAGGGCCCGGTTTACCGATATTCGCCGGCCGGCGAAAAAGGACGCATCTGGGTCGATCGCGAAACATTCCGCGTGCTTCGCATCGCATATAAAATGACGGACATCGAACCGTCGTTTCCGGTCAAGGCGGTCACCAAAACCATCGATTACGGCATGGTCGATATTTCCGGCGAGAAATACCTTCTGCCGGCGGTGTCAAATTTCACCGGAACCGTTCTTGCGGAGGACGGCAAAACCTATGACCAGCGCAACGTGATACGTTTTCGCGACTATCAGAAATTCGGTACAGACGTTATCATTGGCGATGAAGATCTGCAGCCGGACGAACCGGTCGAAACGGAACAATAGTCATTTCAATCGGAGTTCCAACTTTA
>CBFGSN010000006.1:0-36161 GCA_965651435.1 uncultured bacterium
CGTCACCGACGATCTCGCCGCCGGCGGCGATCTCACGCAAAAGCCGGCGCATTATTTTTCCGGAACGGGTTTTCGGCAATGCCTCGGTGAACCGAAGTTCATCCGGACGAGCCAACGCACCGATCTGTTCGGCGACATGCGCGCGAAGCGTTTGCCGCAGATCATCCGACGCCTTGTGACCATCAGCGAGCGTTACGAATGCCGCGATCGCCTGGCCTTTCAGGTCGTCGGGTTTTCCGACCACGGCGGCTTCGGCGACGGCTTCGTGCGAAACCAGCGCAGATTCGATCTCGGCGGTTCCAAGGCGATGGCCGCTGACGTTAATAACGTCATCGACGCGTCCCATTATCCACAGATAACCGCGTTCGTCGCGGCGGGCACCGTCGCCTGCGAAATAACAGTTTTCGAACTCCGACCAGTACGTCGCTTTGTACCGTTCGTCATCGCCCCAAATTCCGCGAAGCATCGACGGCCACGGCTGGCGGATCACGAGATAACCGCCAAGGTTGTCATCGACCTTTTCGCCCTGTTTATTTACGATGTCGATCTCAATGCCCGGCAGCGGCAGCGTCGCGGAACCCGGAACCGTCGGCACCGCGCCGGGAATCGGCGAAGCCATGATCGTGCCGGTTTCGGTCTGCCACCACGTATCAACGATCGGGCATTTTCCCTTTCCGATTACGTTGTTATACCAGGCCCAAGCCTCCGGATTTATCGGCTCGCCGACCGTGCCCAAAACGCGCAGCGACGACAGATCGTGTTTCAGCGGATATTGTTCGCCCCATTTTATGAATGCGCGTATCGCCGTCGGCGCGGTGTAAAGAATGTTGATGCCGTGGCGTTCGATCATGTCCCAGAACCGGTCGAGGTCCGGATGGTTCGGCGCACCTTCGTACATAAAAACTGTCGCGCCCAAGGCGAGCGGCCCGTAAACGACGTAGCTGTGTCCCGTCACCCAGCCGATGTCCGCCGTGCACCAATAAATGTCGTTCTCTTTCAGATCGAACACCATTTTGGTGGTGTATGCTGCCTGCGTCAGGTAACCGCCCGTCGTGTGCAGAATGCCTTTCGGTTTTCCGGTCGTGCCCGACGTGTAAAGAATATAAAGCGGATGTTCGGAATCAAGCGGAACGGCGTCGCATTTGTCATCAACGACCTGCGTCAGTTCGTGCCACCAATGATCGAAGCCCGGCCGCATTTTCACCTCGGAACCGGTACGGCGAAAGACGATGACATTCTCGACCGTCGGGCATTTCGCGACGGCTTTATCAACGATCTCTTTTAACTTCAGTTCCTTTCCGCGGCGATAACCGCCGTCCGCGGTGATAATAAGCTTCACGCCGCAATCATTTACGCGGTCGCTGATCGCATCGGCTGAAAATCCGCCGAAGATGACCGTGTGCGTCGCGCCAATGCGGGCGCAGGCGAGCATCGCGACAGCAAGCGCCGGCGTCATCGGCATATAAAGCGCGACGCGGTCGCCGGTCTGCACATTCATTTTCTTGAGAACGTTCGCGAAGCGCGAAACCTCGCGGTGAAGCTGTGCGTATGTGATCGTACGGACTTCGCCGGGTTCGCCTTCCCAAATGATCGCTGCTTTGTTGCGGCGTTCGGAATTCAAGTGTCGGTCCAGGCAGTTATACGACGCATTTATGCGTCCGCCGACGAACCATTTTGCGAAGGGAAGATCCCATTCCAACGCCTTGTCCCATTTTTGGAACCAATCAAGTTCTTCGGCCTGTTTTTCCCAGAATGCGACCGGATCTGCAGCGGCATTTTTGCGAAGAGCATCGTATTCTTCGAAACTTTTAATGTGAGCATCTGCCGCAAATTCCGGTTGCGGCGGAAAGATCCTGTTCTCTATTTGGCTGGATTCGATATTGTTGGCTTCGGGCATAATATTTAGTATAAGTTACGCGAACGCTTCTTTTAAAATGATGTGAGGCTCACCGTTTGGGAATTTTCGCGTTTCGTGTAAAATTTTCTGAGCCGCTCAAGTATCGCAAACATACGACAAAAAGGAAATTCAATGCCGCTTTTGGAAATGAAAGACATCGTGAAGGAATTCCCGGGCGTTCGTGCGCTTGACGGTGTCAGCCTCACGCTCGAACCCGGCGAATTTCTTTCGCTGGTCGGCGAGAACGGGGCCGGAAAATCGACGCTTATGAAAATTCTTTCGGGCGTTTACCCGGACGGAACGTACGACGGCGACATAATTATCGACGGCGAACCCGCGCATTTCCGCGGGATACGCGATTCCGAAGACAAAGGCATTTCGATAATTTTTCAGGAGCTTTCGCTGGTAAAAGAAATGACCGTCGGCGAAAATATCTTCCTCGGCCAGGCCCCGGCAAAACTCGGCGTCGTGAATTGGTCGGAACTCTATCACCGCGCATCGCGGCTTTTGGACGATCTGAATTTGAACATCGATCCGCGGATCGAGGTCGGAACGCTCGGCATCGGCCGCCAACAGCTTGTCGAGATCGCGAAGGCTCTTTCAAAGAACGCAAAAATTCTCGTGCTTGATGAACCGACCGCAGCGCTTACCGAATCAGAGGTCGAAACGCTTTTCGAAATATTGCGAAGCCTGACGGCAAAAGGCGTCGGCATTATTTACATATCCCACAAACTCGACGAAGTTTTTGAAATGAGCGACCGCATAACCGTGCTCCGCGACGGCCGTTCGGTCAAAACATCGAACGCCGCCGACATTACTAAGGATGAGGTCATCGCTGCAATGGTCGGACGCGAGGTCGGGGATATTTTCCCGACGCGGCGGCACGAACTCGGCGGCGTCGCGATGAGCGTCGCGAACCTGACGGCAACGGATGCCGACACCGGCCGAAAGCTCGTTGACGACATCTCATTCAACGTAAAAAAGGGCGAGGTGCTCGGCATCGCAGGTTTGATGGGTTCGGGGCGTTCCGAATTTTTGATGTCGATCTTCGGCGCGTTTCCGGGACGCGTTTCCGGCACCATCGAGATCGAAGGCCGCCGCACCGACATCGCCTCGCCCGCAGAAGCGATCAGGAATGGCATCGGCTTCGTTACCGAAGACCGGAAGCGCTACGGGCTCGTGCTCGATCAATCGATCCGCAATAATATGGTGCTTGCGGGTCTAAAGCGTGTTTCGGGACGCTTTTTGACCAATCTTTCGCGCGAATCGGCCGCCGTTCGCGGGCCGATGAATTCGCTGCGGATAAAAGCTCCGTCCGCGGAAACCATTACGGGAACGCTTTCGGGCGGCAATCAGCAAAAGGTCGTTTTCGGCAAATGGATGCAGACCGACGCGCGGATACTTTTGCTGGACGAACCGACGCGCGGCATCGACGTCGGCGCAAAACAGGAGCTTTACGGCGAGATAAACAAGATGGCCGAAGACGGTCTGGCGGTAGTACTCGTTTCATCCGAATTGCCTGAGGTTTTAGGACTTTCGGACCGCGTGATCGTTCTGCACGAAGGCCGTTTTGCCGGCGAATTCTCACGCGAAGAAGCCACGCCGGAACGCGTAATGGCGGCCGCCACGGGAAATCAGCAGTTCAACAACATCAGATGACAGAAAAGAAAAAATTCTCGTTTTCCGGTTCGTCGCTGCGGGCGTACGTAATGATCGTCGTCCTGGCTGCGATCTGGATCTACTTCCATTTCGCGACGTATAACTCGACGCCCGATTTTACCGACATATTCGCGCACATCGGTTCGTTCTTCAGCGGTATTGGTTCCGCTGCCGCGGCACTTTTCACGGGCGGCGAAGGGCAGAATTGGGTGATGGACGGCATTTTTCTGACGCCGCGAAATCTGTCCAATCTGATGCAGCAAATGTCCGTGACGGCGATCATCGCCATCGGTATGCTGATGGTCATCGTTTCCGGGAACATCGATCTTTCGGTCGGTTCGTTGCTCGGTTTGACCGGCGGCGTCGCGGCATACTGTCTTTCGTCGCTGGAATATTCGCTGCCGGTCGCACTGCTTATTGCCATCGCGGTCGGCACCGTTATCGGCGCATTCCAGGGATTCCTGACGGCGTATCTGAATATTCCTTCATTCATCGTCACGCTCGGCGGCCTGCTTGCCTTGCGCGGTGCGGTCAAATGGCTGCTGGGCGGCAACACGATCGGTTTGTCGAACCAAACTTTCGGCCAGATCGGTAACGGAAATCTGTCGGTCATGCTCGGTTGGGTTTTGGCGGCGGCGGCTGTTGCGTTCGTACTGTTTTCGGCATACAGACGCGCGGCGGCGGTGAAAATTTACGGACTTGGCGAACCCGACTACAAAAAAGAACTGCTGCGTTCGATCGTCCCGATCGTCGGCATTATCGCATTCATGGCGGTAATGAACGCTTATCAGGGCCTGCCTTATTCGGTTCTGATACTGCTTGCGATCGCACTGCTCGGCGCATTCCTGACGGGTTCAACGACGTTCGGCCGATATCTTTACGCCATCGGCGGAAACGCGGACGCGGCCCGGCTTTCGGGAATAAACATTAAGATAAGCGCCCTGAAAGTTTTTGCGCTCCTGGGAGCTCTCACGGCGGTTGCGTCTTTGATCTACACATCGCGCGTCGGAAGCGCTTCGCCCGACGCGGGCACGCTGAAAGAACTCGATGCGATCGCCGCGTGTGTCATCGGCGGAGCTTCGCTGATGGGCGGCCGCGGAACGATATTCGGTGCGTGTTTGGGCGCGCTTATCATGGCGACGCTCGATAACGGAATGTCGCTGCTGAACGTCCGCGATTTTATGCAGGATATCGTAAAAGGTTCGATCCTTGTCGCGGCGGTCGGCTTGGATATGATCGGACGAAAGGAAAGCTGACCAATTTCAGCCTTTCAAGAATTTGTCGTACCAAAGCTGAAAAACCAACAGATTCCAAAGTTCTTTGTGATGTGATGCGGCCCCGGTTTCGTGTTCGCGGATGAGCTTTGCGACGAATGCCGGTTCGAATAGGCCTTGCTCTGCAATACGTTTTTCAGCAAGCATATCGTGCAAAAGCGGATTTAAGCGGCCTTTTAGCCATTCGGCGATCGGTATGCCGAAGCCTTTTTTCGGCCGGTGCAGAATTTCCTGCGGCAGCATTTCTTTCATCGCTTCTTTCAAGATAAATTTCCCACTTTTGCCTTTCAGCTTATACTCGACCGGAATCGACGCGGCAAATTGTCCGATGCGCGGATCGAGAAAAGGTGCGCGGGTTTCAAGCGAAACGGCCATCGCCGCGCGGTCAACTTTTGTCAAAATATCTTCGGCAAGGTAAAAATTGATGTCGGCATATTGCATCCGTTCGATGACGTTCTTCGCGTCCGAACGTCCGACAATTTCACGAATGCCTTTGTAAATATCGGCGTCCGTTCGTTCCAGAACGTTTCTCGAAAAAAGCCGCTCATGCTGACCCGCCGCGAACGATCCGAACCATGAATGATGACGCGCCGTTTCGTCGTAACCCATAGCGCGGACAAATCGTTTCGCCTTGTAATCGAATGAAAGATTTCGCGTCGAAACCGGCAGGGCGTTCACGGCCGGTTCGATCAAACCGCGTCGAATGAACGACGGAACGGCAAGATAACGTGCCGCGACCTTGTGCGCGTAATACATCGGATAACCGGCGAAAAGTTCATCGCCGCCGTCACCGCCGAGCGCGACCGTCACGTGTTTGCGCACAAAACCCGACAACAAAAACGTCGGGATCAGCGAACCGTCCGCGAGCGGTTCGTCCAGCCATTCGGCAATGTCGGAAATTAGGTCGCCGGCCTTTTCGGCGCTCAAAATGTCTTCGTGATGCTCGGTGCCTAGGTGCTTTGCCACCGCCCGCGCATATTTGGATTCGTCGAACGAATCTTCTTCAAATCCGATCGAAAACGTTTTCACTTTTTCCGACGCGTGCCTGACGGCAAATGCCGCCACCGTCGAAGAATCAATGCCGCCGGAAAGCAAAATGCCGAGCGGAACATCCGCGACAAGGCGCATTCGAACCGCATCGGACAGCAGATCACGAAGTTCGCCCGCGCCCTCCGTTAAGCCGACGGTCTTCGACCGTCGTTCGCGGTCGGAGACCGCGAGCTTAACGGGATCAATGAATGATATATCCCAATATCGGCGGACTTTCACCTCGCCGTTCTCTACCGTCAGAATATGCGCAGGCGGCAGTTTGCTGATGCCTTTGTAGATCGACATCGGTGCCGGAACATAATCGAACGAAACGTAGTGCCGCAGCGCGTTCAGGTCCAGTTCCGCATTTACCGCCGGATGAGCAAGTATCGATTTCGGCTCCGACGCCCAGACCAACTTCCCGTCAAAAACCCCGTAATAAAGCGGCTTTTCGCCAAAGCGGTCGCGGGCGATGATCAATTTTTTCGCGCTCGTATCCCAAAGCGAGAACGCGTACATTCCGTTCAGATGATCGACCAGGTCTTCGCCGTATTCTTCGTAAAGATGCGGCAAAATTTCGGTGTCGGATCTTGTCGTGAACTTGTGACCTTTTTCTTCGAGCTGTTCACGAACCTCACGGTAATTGTAAAGCTCGCCGTTCATCATCACGACGACGGATCGGTCACAGCTGAACACAGGCTGATCGCCCGTTTGCAGATCGATGATCGAAAGCCGCCGCATTCCGAGCGCAGCCGTATCGTCAGCCCAGATCCCTTCGGAATTCGGCCCTCGGTGTAAGATCCGTTCGCACATCTGATGCAGAACGGCATCGGTATCAGGCGTATTTGTTTTTCTAAGGTTTATCCAACCCGTAATTCCGCACATAAATGGAACGCGGACGCCCCCGTCCGCCTCAGCCTATCTTTCAGTTCTCGTGCTGCGCACTTATTGCGGACGATGGCGTCCGCGTTCCATCAAAAGCCGATCCGTTCTCTTACCGCATAGATCGCCTTGTCCTGAGATTCGTGATACGTGCGTACAAGCAGCTCGGCCAGCAGGCCCATCAGGAAAAATTGTATCGATATCGCGAACATCACTATACAAAGGATCGGCAAAGGTGTTTCAACAAAATCGGCGTGATACTGCGGAAGCCCGATGTGCCCGGCCAGCTTCAGAAAAACGGCGTAGAGCCCGGCGAATATGGACGCCAGAAAAGCGAGCATTCCGAAAGTGCCGAAAACATAGATCGGTTTTGTCTGATATGACGCCATGAATTTGATCGTCATCAGATCGAATATCACTTTTATGGTTCGTGAGATCCCGTATTTTGATCGGCCCATCGTTCGTGCGTGATGATCGACCGGGATCTCGGTCACGCGTGCGCCCGCCCACGAGGCATAGATCGGGATAAAGCGGTGCATTTCGCCGTAAAGTTTTACGTCCTGAATGACATCACGGCGATATGCTTTCAGTGAACAGCCGTAATCATGCAGCGGCACGCCGCCGATCCACGAAATGATCCGGTTCGCGATCTGTGACGGTATCTTTCGCGAAACCAGCTTGTCCTGGCGGTCTTTGCGCCAGCCGGAGACAACGTCATAACCTTCGTTGAGC
Organism: uncultured bacterium; assembly: GCA_965651435.1. Classification (GTDB taxonomy): domain Bacteria; phylum Acidobacteriota; class Blastocatellia; order Pyrinomonadales; family Pyrinomonadaceae; genus OLB17. Next base: position 7,474 of record CBFGSN010000006.1, read on the forward strand.
TTGTCCAAAAGCCGAGCAATGTCCGCCGGATCGTTCTGCAGGTCGGCGTCCATCGGGATCAGGATCTCGCCGCGTGCGGCGTCGATTCCAGCCGCCATCGCCGCCGTTTGGCCGTAGTTTCGCCGCAGCGATATCACGCGCACGCGCTCGTCCGACGCAGCTATCTCTTTTAGCACCGCAAGCGAACCGTCCGTCGAACCGTCATCGACGTAGATCACCTCGGCCGTTTTACCTAGTTCGTCGAGCGCGGTCGCTATCTTCGCGTGCATCGGCCGCAGGTTTTCTTCTTCGTCCATCACCGGCAGAAAAAGCGAAAGCACCGGCGCGTCCTGTATCTGTTTTTTCGGATCGTTCATTTATTAGATAAAGAAATGCAATGATTAATTTAAAGCTTTACCGAAAAAAAATACAGTCCATCCGGAACGACGTTCGGCGTTCCGCGTTTGGAATTCCACCTTCAGGCGGCCCCTTGTTCGGAGTTCCATCGTTAGGTGGCTCCTAACTTCGGTGCTGCATCCGTTTTCCTACGGGTTCCGAGCTAAAATTTGGACGCGGCGAAACAAAATACATATAATCTACGTCAGATAGATTTTCAGGATCAATGAAAGCAGCCGTTCTTACAAAATTGCTCGTCGCTTTAATGGCCGCGGCATCGCTCGTGTCCGTCACGGCGGCCCAAGATTCGCTGCCGGATCTGGTGAGAATGGTCAAACCGTCGGCGGTCGCGATCGAAACCTTCGATCAGAAAGGCAAAACGCTTTCACGCGGCAGCGGATTTTTCATCGACACGGACCGCGTTATTACGAACCGTCACGTCATCGAACGATCGAGCCGTGTGATGATCCATCTGCTGAACGGCAAGGCGTATCCGGTTCGCGGCGTGCTGGCCGTTGACGGCGAAGGCGATCTTGCTTTGCTTCAGGTCGATGTGCCGCGCGAATCCGCGGTGCCGCTTCAGGTCGTCCGCAGCGTTCCGCAAGAAGGCGAATCGATCGTCGTGATCGGCAATCCATTCGGGCTTGAGGGCAGCGTCAGTAACGGCATCGTTTCGGCGGTGCGCGAAATTTCCGGTTACGGAAAGATAATTCAGATAACGGCGCCGATATCGCCCGGTTCGTCGGGTTCGCCGGTCGTGAATATGTACGGCCAGGTCATCGGCGTCGCGACGCTTCAGGCCGCCGAAGGCGAGAGCCTGAATTTCGCGGTGCCGTCCGAGCGTATTCTCCAGCTAAAGATCGGCGCGGTCCGAACATTCTCTTCGCTTGCGAATGAAGGTGAAACGAACAAGCGCTCGAGTGCTGAACGTTTCTATTCGCAGGGCGTCGCTCAGCTTTCGCTGGATGATTTCGGACGTGCACTGCCGTTCTTTCAGAGGGCGGCGGAGATCGATCCGAACTACGCCGAAGCATGGTACCAGGCCGGATTTTGTTACGGAGTTCTGGGTCGGCATGAAGAATCGCTGCGGGCGTCGCAAAAGGCCGCGGACCTGAAACCCGATTGGGCAGAGGCGTGGGCGAATATCGGAGCTTCGAATTACGCTCTGCAGCGGTTCGAAGAAGGATATACGGCATACCGAAACGCCGTGAAACTTGATGACAGAAATCCGGAAACGCACTACGCACTCGGGCTTACACTCAATAAACTTGGCCGTTCCGAAGAAGAAGCTCTCGAATACAAACGCGCGATCGCGATCAAACCCGACCATTCGCGGGCGATGGAAAAACTCGGCCTTGTCTATATGAAACTAAAACGATGGGGCGAAGCGGCGGCGGCGTTCGATCAGCTAAAAAATTACCGGCCGGATTCCAAAACCTACAACTATCTGGGCGTGAGCCTGTTCGAAGACGGCAAAACCGATGAGAGCATTGACGCTCTCAATTACGCCGTCAATTTCAGCCCCGATTTTGACGAAGCCAGATACAACCTCGGCCGTGCGTATCTGAAAGCCGGCAACCGCACTATGGCACAGGCACAGCTCGATATGCTTCGGATGACGCGTTCCGATTGGGCCGACCGGCTTTATGTGCTTCTTGAACCATGATCAGCGGATCGGGTCGCGCAGGATGGCTTCGGCGGCGGCACGCGCGACGTTCGCGGCGGCCGAATTTTCGCCCTTTTGATACGCGATCTGCATAAGCGCTTCGCCGGTGCGCGAAAGCAGCCGGAAAAGATCGCCTTCTTCCGCGCCGGTTCGTTTGACGATCTCGGTCCAGTCAGCGCCGTCGGCCCACCGTTCGGCGACCGATGCCGCGGAAAAATTGATCTCCTCGGCGGCTTCGATGCCGAATTGAGTTTCGATACGGCCTACGTTATAGAGCGTCTGATCGAAAAACTCAAGCACCTCCAGCAGTGCATCCGATGTCCGCATTTCGCCGTAGGTACGGTCGCTGTCGGCCGTCAACGCGGCCATGAATCCGGCTGCAAGAACGGGCGACATCCCGTCGAACACGCCGTTCTTCAGCGCTTCGCCGATCAGCAGCGGCCTATCAACGCGAAGGTCGGCCAGCCATCTGCCCGAATCCGTGGCTTTCTGCGAGGCAAAATCGATGTAACCGAAATGGTCAAGTACGCGGGCGCGGTCTTCGAACGGCCGCCAGATCCGGTCTTTGAGGGAGGCGATGTCACGTTCGACGGCATAGAGCGAATCGGCCGCGGAATGGAGTTGCCACAGCGGTTCCTGAGGCGTGAAACTTTCTATAAGTGAATGCAGGATGGCGTCGGCGGCCGCTGCATTTTCGCCGAAGGAAAATTTAGGTTCGCCGATCGGCGGATTCTTGTCTTCGAAAACGTCAAAGAACGCGCGTTCGATCGCGTCGGCACGAAGCGGATAGACCTTCTCGTAGATCCGCGTGATCCTTGAAATATCGAAACTCGTTCCGCCGCCGTCGTCGCGCAGCGCCGAGATCTTTCCATTGTTCGACGAAAGTACCATGTAGAGGCGTTTGCGGCTGCGGCCTTGGCTAATGATCCGGCCGGGGATCGCCGTTTCGGCGAGCCAATCGTAACGCATCGCGGCGCGCGTCAGCGGTATGGAGTTGTGAATATGGTTACGGGCGTTGACGAGCATTCGAAAGCCGCGGAGATCATCGGACGAAAGCCCCGTGCCTTTCAGCGCAGACTCGATCTTTGCGGTATCGCGGCTGCGGTGGGCTTCGAGTCCGGCGATGATGCTTGCCGTCTCGCGGAACGCGAAGCTTTTTTCGGCGATCTCACGGATCTGGTCGAAATTGCCGAATGCGTCGAGCAAATTCAAAAGACTCGTGTAGGTCGCCCGAAATCGGCTTTCGAGCGGGTCGGGCGGCGAATCGAGAAGTTCAGCGATCTTTCGCGGATCCTGAAAGCGGCCCGGTGCGAGGACGACAAAACCCACCTTGTCCTTGCCGCGGCGTCCCGCGCGTCCGGTCATTTGCTGAAGTTCGCTTGCGCGAAGCGGACGCCAACCGTCGTTGCCGCGAATGTCGGCATTCATTATAACTGCCGTGCGTGCCGGAAAATCGACGCCGGCGGCGACAGTGGATGTGGCGAAGATCGCGTTCAGCAAACCCGCCGACATCATTTTTTCGATCAGTAGTTTCCACGGCGGAATATGACCCGCGTGATGCGACCCGATGCCCGAATTGACCAAAAGCTTGCGATGCTTATGATTTACGATCTCCGGATTTTCTTTTGCAAAATCGTTAAAGATAACGCGGCGTTTTTCCAGCTTTTCCGGATCGGTCCGCTGCGATCGGTCGGAAGCGACCGCAACGGCGGCTTCGTCGCATTTTCGCCGTGTCGGCATAAAGATAATTGCCGGCAGCAGATCGTGATTCCGCAAGGTCGTCACCAATTTGTGCGGCGGTATTTCGTTGGAGTTCGCATCCATAGATTTTATCGTATATCAAAAGCGGAACCTTTCGCGACGGCACCGCTTGGCTTATAGTTTAAAGGAATGTTCGGATTTCTAAAATGGACGGGAATTGCCGTCGGTGCCCTTGCATCGCTATTAACGGCGTTCGTTATCTGGAGCGACCGTGATCGGACCGAAGTTTCGGGCCGCATCTTCGGCGACAGAACGCGGCTTGTTAAAGGGGATTTTGAAGGCACGCCGGTCGACCAAAAGGGCCGGTTCGTGAATTTGGAATTTCCGTTTCTGCCGAAAACGGTCGATCTTTTGAAATGGATCGTAAACACGAACGAATTTGGGAAGGAAAAGAAGAACGACCGCGACCGTATCGAAGTCGCCGACCCGGGTGAGTTTTTGCAGAGCGGCCGGGACGGTATTCTTTGGCTCGGCCATGCGTCGTTCTACGTCCGTCTGGGCGGACGTTCGATCTTGATCGACCCCGTTTTCGGAAAGCCGCCGTTCATCTCCGAATATGTTTCGGTCGCGTCGCCGCTGGGTCAACTTCCGGCGGTTGATGTCGTTTTGATCTCTCACGATCATCGCGACCACATGGACGAAAATACGATAAAGGCGATCGCGGCGAAATTTCCGGACGCCGTTTTCCTGGCCGGACTCGGTTCGGAAGAACTTTTGGGTGAATGGGTCGGTTCGAAAAAGCGTACTGTCACGGCCGGATGGTTCGAACAGTTCGCCGGCGACGGCGGCGTTCGTTTTTATTTCATGCCGGTGCGGCATTGGTCGCGGCGCGGCCTTTTCGATACGAACCGGCGGCTTTGGGGCGGTTTTGTAATTCAGCACGCGGACACGACCATTTATTTCGGCGGCGACAGCGGTTACGGCGGGCACTACGGCGAACTTGCCGAACTCTTCCCAAATATCGATTATTTCCTGATCGGCATAGGAGCGTTCGAACCGCGTTGGATCATGGAGCCGAACCATAACTCGCCGTCCGATGCGATCAAAGCGTTCGCCGATTCGAACGCGGCGGCCGTGATTCCGATGCATTACGGCAGATTCGATCTTTCCGACGAACCGCCGAGTATGCCGCTGAAGAAGTTTTTGGAAGCAGCGAAGCAGGCCGGCATCGACGACAAGGTTCGCGTTCTGCCGATCTACGGGAGCATTGACCTATGAATTTTGAACGCGGAGCCGGTATTTTACACCACATCACATCGCTGCCGTCACGGTTCGGCATCGGCGACCTTGGCCCGGCAGCGTACGGATTCGTCGAAACGCTCGCTTCCGCGGGACAGAAGTATTGGCAGATACTTCCGCTCGGGCAAACCGGTTATGGGAATTCGCCTTACGGATGCTTTTCCGCCTTTGCGGGAAATGTTCATTTGATCTCGCCGGAATTGCTCCGTGATGACGGTTTTCTTAATGACGAAGATATCGCGAACGTGCCCGAATTCCCGCCGGACAAAGTAGATTACGGCGGCGCAATAGGCTTCAAAAAGGACTTGCTTATAAAAGCCTTTGAACGTTTCAGGTCAACGGATGACGAAGCCGTCGCTGCCGAATTCCATACGTTTTGCGACGCGAATAACTGGTGGCTCGAAGATTACGCTTTTTTTCAGGCATACCGCGAAGCGAATGATTTTAAGAGTTGGGCAGAGTGGGACGAACCGATAAAAGATCGCGATGCCGACGCAATGGCGGAGGCAAGAACGAACCTTGACGATGCGATATTTGCGCAGAAATTCTATCAGTTCGTGTTCTTCCGACAGTGGGAAAAGCTCCATCGTTTTGCGAACGAAAAAGGTATCGCCGTTATCGGAGACATACCGATATACGTCGCATTTGATTCTGCCGATGTGTGGTGCAACCGCGATCTTTTCAAGCTTGAATCGGACGGAAAGCCGAAGTTCGTCGCCGGTGTGCCGCCCGATTATTTCAGCAAAACCGGACAGCTCTGGGGAAATCCGACATACGATTGGGAGCGGATGCGTGCCGACGGGTTTCATTGGTGGACGGAGCGGATCCGATCCAATCTGAAGCTGTTCGATATCATCCGGATAGATCATTTCATTGGGCTTGGCCGCGCGTGGGAAGTTCCCGGTAATGAAAAGACCGCGGTAAACGGACAGTGGGTTGAAATTCCGGGACGCGAATTGTTCACGACACTTCGGCGGTCGCTGGGCGATATGCCGCTCATTGCCGAGGACCTCGGTGAAATGACGCCGGAGATCGAACGGCTGCGCGATGAATTCGAAATTCCGGGTATGCGTGTTCTGCAATTCGCGTTCGGTGGTGACGCGGGAAATATTCATCTGCCGCACAATTACCGGCCGCGGCTAGTCGTTTATACCGGCACTCACGACAACGACACCACCGCCGGCTGGGCGAAAAACATCAAGAAGAAGAAACGCGGCGGCCCGCCGAATCCGGCATATTCGCACGCCCTCGAATATCTGCGGTCGGACGGAAAACATTTGACTTGGGATATGATCCGAGCAGCCTTCGCATCCGTCGCGAACATCGCGATAATTCCCACGCAGGATGTTTTGGGGCTGGACAACCGTTCCCGAATGAACCTGCCCGCCTCGAGCGGCGATAATTGGTCGTGGCGGATGAAGCCGGGCGCGCTGAACGAGAAAATTGTTCTGAAACTCCGCGAACTTACGGAATTTTATAACCGATAGTTTATGAATTTTTATGGAAGGTCTCTGCGATGCCGCGCAGCACGAGGTCGTTTTCGACGATGTCGATGCAGGTCGTTTCTGCGGCTATCGCTTCGGCCCAACCGCCGGTCGCGATCACCTTTGGCGAACCGCCGATCTCGGCTCTCATTCGTTTGACGATGCCTTCGACAATGCCGACCGAACCCCAAAAAATACCGGAACGTATCGATGCTTCCGTCGAATTTCCGAGGACGCCATCGCTTTTGTAAATGTCGATCTCCGGAAGTTGCGACGTGTCTTTTTTCAGCGAATCGGCCATAGTTCGCGGGCCGGGAATTATCGTTCCGCCGCGGTAGCGGTCGTTTTCATCGACTGCATCTATCGTCATCGCGGTGCCGAGATCGCAGACGATCACCGGCGTTCCGTAACGCGACGCCGCGGCCGAAGCCGCGACGATGCGGTCGATGCCGACGGCGGTCGGCGGATCGTAAATTATCTCAAGTCCGAGATCGAATCTGCTGTCGATAATTGTCGCTTCTATTCCGAAAAGCTCTTCGACGATGTCGGAAAGAATGCGCGTGAATTCTGGCACGACGGATGACACCGCAACCGCGTCGATCAGTTCGGATATGGATGTTCTAATGAGATCTTTGAGGGAGGCGTGGTCGGATCCTAATTTTGCAGGAGCGGTGAATTTTGCGACAAGATCGGTTCGGTCGTAAACGCCGAATTTTGCGGACGAATTGCCGATGTCGATGGCGAGCAGCATCGTGCCGTTTTCGTTTTAGCCCTGAAGGGGAAGTCCGTCGTAGATCACCTGCCAGCCGTTCTTGCTGCTAGTCCGCAGGCTTTTTGTGAACCATTCAAGAGCGGCGTTCGGGTCGTCATAGAGCTGAACGGCGGGCCGGTTTTCGCGTGGATCGACACGGCAAATGGCCGCGCCTTCGGACGCGCTTTTATAGCACAAAAGCGCGAGCATATTATTCTTGCGCAAGATCGCCGTACGTACTTTTATGTCGATATCGATAAGCGGTTCGTCCGGCAGAAAATCGCCGTCAAGTTCGCCGTCGATGTCGAGATCTTCGAATTCGTCAAAATCTTCCAACATAACCTATAAACTACAAACTACACTCTTGCGGCTGAAAGTTCAATTCGTATTTCACCTCGGAAAAATTCTTGACGATCAATTCTTCGTTCAAATGGTCACCTGTCCGGCGGTCGACCACCTTTCGCCAGATCTCGTTCTCGCGGAAATTCTTGCCGTCGTCGGATGTAAGAAAACGATGATTCTTTTCGAATATATGATAGCTGTGCGGCGGTTCTTTCTCGGAGTATATCGCGCCTTTCAGGTGTTCGTCGGTGATCCAAAGTTTGATCTGGAACGTGATGTCGGTGGGGTTAAAGAACCGCAGATCGATGTAATTAAAGAAAACGCCCGCTCCGCTGCCGAAAGGCAGAACACGGTGCTCGTCCGGAAATGGGTCGAAGCTGTGGTGGTGGCGTTCAATGACCTCCAGCGGCGAATGAAGAGCCATCCAGTAAAGCAGATTCGCAAGCTGGCACAATCCGCCGCCGATACCGCGGACGACCTCGCCGCGGGAAAGCTGCATTCCTTCGCAGTAACCTTTTGCGGCGGTTGCTTTGCCGACGCGCCGCCAAAACGAAAACATCTGGCCGGGTTTTACAAGCAGGCCGTCGATGGTCGGACAAGCGATCATTAGATTCGCGATCTTGTTTTCCTGAAGCTGCGGATCGGAATTACCCAGCTTTCGCCGCAGCAAAGACTGATGCCGCGTGCACGTAAAGGGAAGTTCTTCCTGTGAAAGTTCGCGGGCAAAACGCGTCATGTGGCGCAGATCGCCGAGCGAGCGGAAAAGGCGTTTTTGCCCGATACGAGCCTTATAAACCGCCGGATGAATTTCCGAAAAACGTTTTGCCATAGGTGTGAATTACATTGCCCGCCGCAGGCTTTTTACGTCGCCCGCGGTGATCACGACAGTTCCGCCATTGTTCGTTCTGACACGAAGCGACCCGTCCGTTTCGAGCCCGTCCGTAACACCGTCGACCTCGCCGTCGGCGAGTTTTACGCGGACGTGTTTTCCCGAATAATACGACGAACGCCGTGCCCATTCATCGAGCAATATACCAGTTTCGCCGCCATTCGCAAGTGAGCCGTAAAGGTCGGCGAAGCGTTCCGTAAATTTTGCCAGTACACCTTTCGCATCGTGTTCGATCAACGTTTCGGCTTCGAGCGACGTCGCGACGTCCGCGATCTCAGGCGGATAGCCGTAAGAACGCAGATTTATGCCGACGCCGAGTATCACCGCCTGGCCCGAATTTGTATCGGTCATTTCCGCGAGAATGCCGCAGATCTTCTTTTCGCCGACGAGTATATCGTTGACCCACTTGATATCCGGTTCGATCCCGAACGAGGCAAGCGTGTCGTATGCTGCGATGCCGGCCGCAAGCGTTATCAGCGGAAAATACCGCATGTCGAATCTTGGCCGAAGCACGATGCTGAAAAACAATCCGGCGTCTTTTTCCGAAACCCAGGTCCGACCGTTGCGACCGCGTCCGGCGGTTTGCTGTCCCGCGACGATGCACAAGCCTTCGGCGGCTCCGACGCGTGCCTGGTCGCGAGCTTCGTCGTTCGTGGAACCGAGCGAATCGAAATAAAGCGTCGTGAAATTCATATCCGCGGTTTCCAGAGCGAATCGCAATAATATCGGCGGCTGTCGTAAAAAGTTTCGGCGATGTCGAATCCGCTTTCGGATGCAAGTTCGGCGATCATATCGTAATTATATTTTTGCGAGATCTCCATAAAAATCGGTTCCCAGGCTCCAAAATCGAAACTTCGCTCAAATGCGTCGATGCGTACGGTCTGCTTTTTGCGGCTCATCAGAAAAGAACGCGCGGCACCTTCGATCGGCCGGTAAACTGCATAATGTGAAAAATCGTCGATGTTGAAATGGCCGCCGAGCTCGCGGTTTATTCGCGTCAAAAGGTTCAGATTAAATGCGGCCGTAACGCCTTTCGGGTCGTCATATGCGTTGACGATAACGCGGGGGTCTTTCTGTAGGTCGAAGCCGACGAACAGCATATCGTCAGGCTTCATAACGTCCCGCAGCGATCTAAAAAATTTGACGGAATCAGCGTGTCGAAAATTACCGATGTTCGAACCGAGGAAAAGTATGACCTTCCGGCGGTTCGTGCCGGAAAGAGAATCGAGCGTTTTGAAATAATCGCCCGCCAGCATTTCGATATTCAGCTCCGGAAATTTGCCGCGGAATTTCTGCGAAAGAGCATCGCATGCTTCCTGCGAAATATCGATCGCGGAATAACGCATATCCGGTGAATGCTTTAGGAATTCCTCGATCAGCACGGCCGTTTTTGTGCCGTCGCCCGCGCCGAGTTCGACCAGGTCAAAACTGCCTTTTCCATCAGCGAACGCATCATATATTTTGGTCGATCCGTCGGTAAAGATCTCCAGCTCCGCTCGCGTCAGATAATATTCGGGCAGCTTCATTATTTCCATAAAAAGCCGCGAACCTTCGTCATCATAGAAATAGCGCGACGAGAGCCATTTTGGGTCGGCGCTTAGTCCTTCGAGAACGGACGCGGCAAATTGTTCGGATTCGCTCGTGTTCGAGATTGTCATAAAGATCTGGCTAATCGAAGGCCTGTGAACTGCCAACGTAAATGCGGATGAAAAAAGTTCCTGTATGTTTTGCGGCTGTGGCCCACGGGCGTCGCGACGGACGCGCCGCGAAGAACCATTTGGTTCACCATGAATTTGCCGTTGTATTCGCCGACCGCTCCGGGGCTTTTCTTAAACCGCGGATAAGGCAGATATGCGCTGTTGGTCCATTCCCAACGTTTGCCCCATCTGAATTTGTCCGAAGCGATCTCCCATTCGAATTCTGTCGGAAGCCGAAGGCCGCGCCATTCCGCGAACGCCGCCGCTTCGTAAAATGAAATGTGGCAGACAGGTGCGTCCGGCACCAGCCGACGCGAACCGCCAAGCGTGAACGTGAACCATTCGCCGTTCTTTTGGTGCCAATAGAGCGGGCATTCGATCTCGTTCTGCGTGACCCAATCCCAGCCTTCCGAATGCCAATAGCGAAAATCCTTGTAACCTCCGTCGGCGATGAATTTCCGGAATTCGCGGTTCGAGACCTGACTCGGCGAGATCGCGAAATCGTTCACGTAGACGGTGTGACGCCCGAGTTCGTTGTCAAAGCAGAATCCGTCGCCTGCGAAACCTATCTCATAATTTCCGGCTTCGATCTTTATCTCGCCTGAAATGTCCGGTTCGGCGGCTTCTTCGGGTGCGAAGTCTTCACGATACGCAGGATAAAGAGGGTTTTGCCCAAACGTAAATTTAAGGTCGGTGAGAAAAAGTTCCTGATGCTGCTGTTCATGATGCAGCCCGAGCTCGATCAGGTCCAAAAGCGTTTCCTGAACATCACCTGACAGGAATTTCGCCATGTTCTCATCGACATATTTCCGATATTCGAAAACCGTTTCGACGGTCGGACGACTCAGGTCGCCGCGGTGGTCGCGGGCCGTTCTTTCACCGACAGAGTTGTAATAGCTGTTGAAAAGAAACCCGAACCGTTCGTCAAAAACGCGGTAACCGGGCAGATTTTCCTTAAGCACCATTTCCTCGAAGAACCACGTCGTGTGTGCGATGTTCCATTTCGCCGGCGAAACTTCGGCGGCAGGCTGCGGAATAAAATCTTCTTTTTCAAGCGGTTCGCAGAGTTCGTGGGTGTGGGAGCGAACCTTTTCATACATTGCACGCAGTTCGTCGTGGCGTCGTGCGGAATTCGTTTGAGATCCGGGTATCGGCATTTGTTTATTAAAACAAATTATCGCCGCTCGATAAAGAATTATTATTGGCGGAGCCGAAGAGAGGCCTCATCGCAGACTTCTTTCAGGTAAATATCCGTGCTTTTTTTGCACGAATCGATCGCCCGAACGGCTCGGCGGTCACCGATAGATCCGAGTGCGGCGGCGGCTTCGCGACGCGTGTCAAAAGATTCTTTCGGATCTTGCACGACTTTTATAAGAACGGTGACGGCGTTATCGAAACTTTGCGGCTTTCTCTGCTCATCGTTTTCCGGATCGATCTCCTTGTATTTCAAAGGCAGGAAGTTTTTCGGCGTTGTGCCGTCGTATTCCGCGCCGTTCGAGCGCGCGGCGATCCGGCCGAGCGACCGCGCCGCAGAACGTCGGGTGAATTCGTTGTCGTCGTTCGGCTTTTTTGAAAGAATTTCGAGGAGTTTGGGGATCGCCGCAACATCGCCGATCTTTCCAAGCGCGATCACGGCGGCGTTTTTTGATTCGAGCGAATCACTGTTGTCGATCATGCGCAAGAGCGGCGCGATGGCGGCCGGATCGCCGACCTCGCCCAATGCGTAGGCGGCCTCACGCCGAACGAATTCGCTTTCATCGTTCAAAAGCGGCAGCAGAACCGCGACGGCTTCGTCACGCGGCAGCCAAACAACGGCGGATGCGGCCGTTGCACGAACAAGTTCATCGCTGTTTTTCAGCGCCGGCAGGGCAATTCGGGACGCTTCCTCGCTGCCGATCTTTTTTAATTCGAATAACGCGGTGCGTTGTGTTTCGGCGTCGCCGCTGGTGACCGCGGCCTTGAAGTTAACGGCCTGTGCGGACGCGGCGGCGGAAACGCCAAGCAAAAAAGCCGCGCACAGAAATACTTTTAATGGATCTGTCACCGGCGTGCGAGCCTCGAACCAAGCGCCGCCTGTGAGCTTTCCCATTCGAACACCTGACGGGCGCGTTTATTTTCATAAGCGTTGGCAAGAACGCCTATAATTTCATCTGCTGTGTATATTTCTTTCTGAGAACGTGAGGTTTGACGGCTGTTTATATCAGCGTTTCGAGGAGTTTGGAAAAGGTCGTGCGGGTTTTGAATTCTTCGGTCGTTCATCGTCGTGCCTCCTTCAGCGGCAGACGCGAATGACCGTGACGGATCAGGTTTTAAGCGTCTGCGAGATAACTTTGATCATATTTTGAATCGATTTGATCGTTTAAAAACTCCCTAGATAAAGCTGTTACAATAATACTACAATTTCGTTTCAAAAGGAAGAGCTTCGTATTCCGCGCGGCGGTTAGCCGAAAACGCTTTTATTCGTTAAAATTACTTGTTTTAAACTATACGGCTTTTAATATATCCGGCGCTTTTTATATCGAACATGGACGAGAAATATTTTGCAAAGAAACTAGAGGCTTATTGGCAGAAAAAATGGACGGAAAGCGGAGCGTTCAAGGTTGATGCGAATGGCGAAAGACCCAAATTCTATCAGCTTGAGATGCTTCCGTATCCGTCGGGAAATCTGCACATGGGGCATGTGCGCAATTATGCGGTCGGCGATGCGGTCGCGTGGTACAAGCGCCTGAAAGGCTTTAATGTTTTGCATCCGATCGGTTGGGATTCGTTCGGCCAGCCTGCAGAAGACGCTGCGGTCAAACGCGGTGTGAACCCGCGCGAATGGACCGAAAAGAATATTGAAACGATGCGCGGCCAGCTTCAGCGGCTAGGTATCAGCTACGATTGGGAACGTCAGATCTACGCCCACAAGCCGGAGTTTTATAAGTTCGATCAGTGGTTCTTTCTGAAAATGCTCGAAAAAGGCCTGGCGTACAAAAAGATGACGCAGGTCAATTGGTGCGAAACCGACCAGGCAACGCTTTCGAACGAACAGGCGAGCGGCGGCATTTGCTGGCGATGCGGAAATCCGGTCACGAAAAAGGATCTCGAGCAGTGGTTCTTCAAGACGACGGCCTATGTCGAAGAACTGCTCAGCGGTATGAAAGAGATCGAAAGCGGATGGCCGTCGCATGTGCTGAAACGTCAAAGCGACTGGATGGGCCGTTCGGAGGGTGCATTCGTCGATTTTTCGGTAAAGAATTCCCGTGAAAAGGTACGCGTGTTCACGACCCGCATCGACACGATATACGGCGCGACGGCGCTCGTCGTTGCGGCCGAACATCCGGTCCTGATCGCGCATTCGTCGTCGCTTTCAGACAAGGTTCTCGCAAAAATTCAGGAAATTCGTTCGGCACAGATGAATCCGACCGATCATGAAACCGAAGCCGTGAAAGACGGCATCGGCACTGGCATAATCGCGGTAAATCCATTCAGCGGCGAGGAAGTTCCGGTTTGGGTCGGCAACTACGTGATGATGGATTATGGTACCGGAGCCGTTATGAGCGTTCCCGCGCACGACCAGCGTGACCTGGAATTCGCGCGGGAATTCGGCTTGCCGATACCGACTGTCATTGAACCGCGTAGGAGCGGAGACGCAGAAGAAGATAATAATGGTTCAAGGTCGGGCGGCGAGGCGGCATTTACTGAATATGGGATTCTTGTGAATTCGGGGGAGTGGTCGGGAAAAACGTCGGAAGAAGCCAAAATTGAGATGGCCGAATACGCGAAAGTGAACGGCTTTGGTGAGGCCGCGACGACATTTCGCCTGCGCGATTGGGGCGTTTCGCGGCAGCGTTTCTGGGGAGCACCGATACCGATCGTATATTGTGATGATTGCGGTGTCGTTCCCGAAAAGTATGAAAATTTGCCGGTTGAACTTCCCGAAACGGCGCCGTTCACCGGCACCGGCGAATCGCCGCTGGCAAAAGTTCCGGAGTTCGTGGACGTCGCCTGCCCGGCATGCGGAAAGCCCGCCAAGCGCGAAACCGACACGATGGATACGTTCGTTGATTCCAGCTGGTACTATTTCCGATATCTGGATCCACACAATGCGGACGAGCCTTTTTCGAAGGATAAGGCGTCCTATTGGACCCCGGTCGATCAATATGTCGGCGGAGATGATCATGCCGTAATGCATTTGATCTATACGCGGTTTTGGGCAAAGATGATGCGCGACATCGGGCTTGTCACGTTCGATGAGCCGATAAAGCGGTTGTTGACGCAGGGAATGGTCGTCGGCGAAACGTTCTTTAATGACGATACCGGCAAGCGAAAATATTATGCCGCGGCCGATGTCCAGATCGAACGCGACGCGAAAGGCAAGATAACAAAGGCCACGGCAACCGACGGCACCACGCTTAAGCATGCCGTCGAACGCATGTCCAAATCAAAGGGCAACGGCGTTGATCCGGACGAGATGGTCGAAATATACGGCGCGGATGCGGCGCGATTATTCGTGCTCTTTGCGGCTCCGGTCGATAACGAACTCGTCTGGAATGAAGCGGGTATCGAAGGCGCGGTCAGATTCTTGCAGCGGCTTTGGCGCGTCGTTTGGAATCGTCGCGATCTTTTGAAAGGCGAATATTCGTACACCGGCGAATCGAAAACGGCAAGAGCTCTTCGCCGCAAAACCCATCAGACCATACAGCGCGTCGATGCGGCGCTTGATTCGCTCCAGTTCAATACGCCGATCTCTGGCCTGATGGAATTGCTGAACGCGATCCATGACGCAGATTCCAATTTCTCGGATCACGAAGATGAAAGGTTCGCGCTGAAAGAAGCGGTCGCGTCGCTTGTCGTAATGCTTACGCCTTTCGCGCCGCATACAGCCGAAGCTCTCTATTCGGAGATCGCCGGTAATGACGAGGGCATTGCACAGAACGACGTGCGCTTTCCGGAATTCGATGCTGACGCAGCCCGCGAAGAAGAGATCGAGATACCGATCCAGATCAACGGTAAACTTCGCAGCCGCATTTCCGCTTCGCCGGAAACATCGGCCGCAGAGCTTGAGAAAATGGCACTCGCGGATGAGAAAGCAAAGGAATACACTGACGGAAAGCAGATCGTAAAAGTCGTTGTCGTTCCGGGACGGCTCGTGAACGTCGTGGTCAAGTAGGCTTTTGATCGACAATAGTTTTACCTTGATTGAAATCGATAAAAGCAATAAAATCTATTATTTGGCTGTTAACGCAAAAAAATATCGCGTTTTCTGTCATAAGTTTTGGGCTTTCTCCTGTTTTTTCTGATCCGATCCAATACGCGCGATGAAAGAATGCCAGCTTTGTAAGAACTGCTTTACCGACGATGTGGCGACCTGTCCGAACGATGGAATGCCGACCATGCACACGCTGGTTGGCGAACCGGTTCTGGAAGGCAAATACCAGATCGAATGCCGTCTCGGCCAGGGCGGCATGGGCGTTGTTTACAAGGCTCGTCACGCTTTCCTTAAAACCCAGCTCGCGATCAAGATAATTCTTCCCGATCTTGTCGGCAATGACCCGCAGCTTGTCACGCGCTTTCGCCAGGAAGCATTGGCGGCCGCGGCAATTCGTCACCAGAACGTCGTCGGCGTAACTGATTATGGGGTCATTGACGGACGCATTCCGTTTTTGGTGATGGAATATGTCGAAGGCGAATCGCTTCACGATCTGCTGGCTCGACGCAAAACTTTGCCTGCCGAAGAAGCTTTGGAACTTATCTCCGCGATCGCGGCGGGAGTCGGTGCCGCTCATCATCAGGGTATCGTTCACCGAGACCTTAAGCCGCTGAATATTATGATATGCAGCGACCGGCCGAATATGTCGCAAGCCGTGAAGATCCTCGATTTCGGCCTGGCAAAGATCAAATCCGGTGAACTGCTCGGTTCGTTCGTACAGGCACAGACGACCGGATTGATGGGCTCGCCGTATTACATGGCGCCGGAGCAGTGGGCCGATGACGACGTCGATTCGCGATCGGATATCTACTCGCTGGGTGTAATGCTTTTCCAGATGCTTGCGGGCGACGTTCCTTTTAAGGGAAGTTCGATCCCGGCGATCATGAAAAAGCACATCAGCGATCCGCCGCCGACGATCGCTTCGTTCGGGGTTGCATCCTCGTCGGAACTCGAAGCCGCCGTCGCTCGCACACTTGAGAAAGAACCGCAGAAGCGCACACCGACCGTCGAGATAATGATCGAAGACCTGACGCGCGCGATCAACGGCGAATCGCCTGCGGCGGCGCACATGACATCCGGCCGCGCTCTGCCTACCTCGTCGCTGAAGATAAGAACGCATCCACCGCAGTCGAAAATATTTGTCGATAATGTAGCGGTTGGTCTAAGCCGGGACAGCGGCGAACTGCTGCTCGAAGGTGTTCAGAGCGGGAATCACTTGCTTCGCGTAAGCCACGACGGTTTTCATGATTGGGTCGGAAATATCGTTTGCGACGGTTCACCTGTCGAAGTTGTCGCCGAATTGTCTGCCGGTTTCGGTGCCGATGCGATCCCGAAACCCGGAGGTTCGATACCGGCCGTTTCCGGATCATCGCTTGGCGGAAGCAGATCGGCCCCGGATGTAATGCGGCAGAGCGGCAGTGGGTTTGAAGGCAGTATGGATGTTCCGCTGACCGGCCCGTCTGTTCCGAAACGTTCAAATATGCCGTTAGTTTATGCGGCCGCCGGACTTATAGGCATTTTCGTCCTTCTGGCTCTCGGCATCGGCGGGGCATATTTTGCCGGCTTTTTCGGCGGCGGCGATGTAGTCGCGAATGCCGAAACACCCAAGCCTTCGCCTAAGGCAACGCCCTCGCCCGCGGTTCAGGTCATTAAGCCGGAAATGATCTCGATTCCCGGCGGCACATTCAAGATGGGACGCAATGACGGCGAACTTGGTGAACGCCCGGAGCACGATGTAACCGTGGCGTCGTTCAAAATGGACAAGACCGAGGTGACGAACGCCGAGTATATGCAGTTCGTAAAGGAAACCAACCACGTTACACCGAGCAACTGGTCCGAAGGCCGACCGCTGCCGGGAACCGAAGATCGTCCGGTCAGTTACGTTTCCGCCGAAGACGCTATCGCATTCGCAAAATGGCGTTCGAAACGCGACGGCGTTACATATCGCTTGCCTACCGAAGAAGAGTGGGAATATGCCGCCCGCAACGGCGCGAAAAGTTCGCTTTATCCGTGGGGCGATAAATGGGACGACAGCCTCGCTGTAATGAACAAAGAAGATTCGGAGCCGACGTCTGTTGGTTCCATTCCGGGCAACGCGAACGAATGGGGCGTTGTCGACATGATCGGCAATGTATGGGAATGGACCGGAAGTGTCATAAAACCGTATCCCGGAAGCAACACCGTCCTTGAGAACGTGACTGAAAAACGCTTCGTTGTACGCGGCGGTTCGGCGCACGAAAATCCGGCAAAGCTCAGCATTACATCGACATTTCGTGCCGACGTTCCGGTCGATCAAAAGGAAAAAAATCTCGGTTTCAGGCTCGTTCAGCCGGAATAACGATCTGTCCTATGCGAATCTTCATACGCTTTTCTTTTTCCGACACAATTGCAATAAAATAAGGTTCGATGAAAATAATCCTCGAACATCAAACTCCGGGCGGCGAAAGGCTCGAAAAGTCTTACGCTCAGGCGGTAATATTCATCGGCCGCGATGCCGGCGAGTGCGATCTGTCATTCGACCGGAATGCGTTCCCGATGGTTTCGCGAAGGCACGCGGAGCTTTCATGGGAGAACGGCCGCTGGATCCTTACGGACGTAGGGTCGATGTTCGGGACGTTCGTAAATGGTGAACGCCTATCCGCACCGCAAGTTTTAGCTCCGGGCGACGTGCTTATGTTCGGCGGTGACGGCCCGATAGTGCGCGTCGCTTCGTTCGTTGCGGCGGGCGAGCAGATACCGATGGATCCGGTCGCCGAACAGGCAATGCCGGTCCGGCAAGGTTATAGTGAACGGAGCGATTACGGCAAAACGATGCAGCGGCACGAACAGGCCGCGTTTCTCGAATTTTTGAACATTCCGGGACGGAGGCGGTTCGCCTTCGCGCAGGGTACGATCCATCTCGGCCGCGATCAGATGTGCGAGGTCGCATTCGATGCCTCGGCCGCGACGGTTTCGCGCAAACACGCCGAACTTCATTTCAGCAACGGTTCCTGCACGATCATCGATAACAATAGTTTTAACGGAACACTTCTGAACGGCCGGCGCATCACCGCAGCGACGCCAGTGACCGAAGGCGACGAGATCCAGTTAGGGCTCGGCGGGCCGATCATGCGGTTCAGCATGCGCCGTGAAACGGCCGACGAGCCGGAAAGTTCCGTGCCCGCGGCGGAGGTTTCCGCCGACCTCACGAAGACGATGGTCTTCAATCTCGACAAGGAAACGATGGTTCCGCGGCAGGCGGCGGGGCAGGCTCGTCTGGTCCGGTCCGCGCTCTTTGGCCCAAGCGGCGTCCTTACCATTGGCCGCGAACCCGGCAATGACATCCAGCTTGACGGGCTCGGCATTTCGAACCGTCATGCGAAACTCAAGAGCAGCGGCGGCCGTTTTACGGTCGAAGATCTCAATTCAACGAACGGCGTGTTTCTGAACGGTTCGCGGATAACGAACTCCGTGGTCGCGCCGGAAGATTCTATCCAGATCGGGGCGTTCGTGTTTCGGATCGATGCCGCCGGAACGGTCGGTGTATTTGATTCGCGTGCTCAGTCGCGTGTCGATGCTTCAAAGCTCGTTCGCATCGCCGGAAAAACGACGATACTCGACGGTGTTTCGCTTGTCGTTCCGCCGAACGAGTTCGTCGGCGTTCTGGGACCGTCGGGTGCCGGAAAATCGACGCTTCTCGAGGCCTTGAACGGGATGCGTCCGGCCGACAGCGGCAGTGTCCGCATAAACGATCTAGATCTTTACCGACATTTTGATTCGCTGAAACAAGCCGTCGGATACGTTCCGCAGGAAGACATCATTCACCGCGAACTAAGCGTTTACCGAACGCTTTTTTACATCGCGAAATTGCGTCTGTCCAAAGACGTTTCGCGTGCGGAGATCCGCCAGCTTATTGACGAAGTACTCGATGTGACGGGCCTTGCGGATAAACGCGATCTGCCGGTCAAAAAACTTTCGGGCGGCCAGCGAAAACGTGTTTCCATCGCCGTCGAACTAATTACAAAACCTTCCGTCATATTTTTGGACGAACCGACGTCGGGACTGGATCCTTCGACCGAAGGCAAAATAATGGCTCTTTTCAGGCAGATTGCCGAATCCGGACATACGGTCATAATGACGACGCATGCGATGGAAAACGTACGCCTTTTCGACAAGATCGTCGTCCTAATGAAAGGCAAGCTTGTTTTTTATGGACCGCCGGATGAAGCCTTGGCGTATTTCGGTGCGGCAGATTTTCCTTCCCTTTACGAGAAGATAGAAGCGGCTGATGTGAAGCCTGACGAATTGAAAGCCAGGTTCGAAAATTCGCGAAATTTTGCCGGACTGATCGCACAGCCGCTTGCCGCGGCCACACCTGCGGCTGAGGGCGGACGCGCCGGAAAGAAACTCAGGCTGGGCATTTTCGGAATGATCCGGCAGTGGCTTTTACTTTCTCGGCGCTATTTCGAAGTGTTGCTGAAAGACAAGTTCAACCTTTTCATTCTGATCGCACAGGCACCGCTCCTTGCTCTGATGACTTTCCTGGTCACGACGTCCGAACAGCCGCGGGATTTTTTGTATTTTGTCGTCGCGATCGTCGCCGTTTGGTTCGGAACGTCTGTGTCCGCCCGCGAGATCGTCCGCGAACGGCCGATATATGTTCGTGAAAGAATGTTCAACCTCGGCGTTATTCCGTATCTTCTATCAAAGCTTACGGTACTCGGGATCATTGTCGCCGCACAGTGCTTTTTATTTTTCGTACCGCTGAAGGTTCTGGATCTTGCCGGATTGATGTTCATGCCGGGTGAACTTTTTGGCATACCGCAATTTTCCGTAATGCTTTTAACGGCAGCGGTCGGCGTCGCGGTCGGTTTGCTTGTATCTGCGATCGTTCGTACGCAGGAAATGGCGACGAGCCTGGTTCCGCTGATCCTGATACCGCAGCTTCTGTTCTCCGGACTCGCCGGTGTTCCGAACCTTCCGACAAAGGTGGTGAGTATGGCTATGCCCGGCGCCTGGTCGTTCGATACGATAAAGCGTTTTTCAACGCTCGACACCCTCGAACCGGAAGGAGCGAAGCAGAATGGCGAAACGGAAGGACTCGGATTATATGAATACATCCGCTCGGAAAATAAAAAAAGCATTGATGCATCCAAACAGGAACTCGAGGATCTGAAGAAACGTGCCGAGGAAGATTTCCGCAGCGTTTCGTCGTTGGACGCACCGATGCTGTCGGATATTCCGGAACTTGGCGAACCAAAAGAGCTTCCGAAAGATCTAAGCAATTATGTGACGTTCCTGCATCCGTGGATGAACGATGTTTTAAATCAGATCGTTTTGATGTTAATGTTTTTAATGAGTGCCTTCTGGGCCGTGATCGTCCTTAGGCTGAGAGATATAAAATGAGAAGTACATATTTAATAAGATTTGCATTGACAGCCGCGGCCGCATTTTTGTTGATCGGAACGATATCGTGCGGCGGTGCGTCGCAGACTGCCGAAAACACGAACACGGCCAAAACGAAGTCCGAATATCCGCCGCTGCAGACGGCTATCGCCGAGGCCGATATTCAAAATTTTGACGGCACCACATTCAAGGTGACGGATAAAAAGGGAAAGGTTCTTTTGCTGAATCTGTGGGCGACGTGGTGCGGCCCGTGCAAAGACGAGATGCCGAAGCTTGTCGAAATGCAGAACAAATTCGGCGATAAGGGTTTTGAGGTCATCGGCTTAAACACAAATGACGACGGCGACACTCCGGAAAAGATCGAAAAATTTGCTAAGGAACAGGGCCTGAATTACAAACTTGCATATGCTTCGACGGAAATGCAGGCCGACATAGTAAAATTTACGCAGAACGGGGGCATTCCGCAGAGTTTGCTGGTCGATAGGGATGGGAACCTGCGCGGAGTTTTCCTCGGCGGGGGCGAATCGGAAATACGTAAGATGCAGAATTCCGTCGCGAAGGTCATGGCCGAAACCAATTGATCATTTCTCTTTGATATCAGGCGGCGTCGGTTCGACGAGCAATGTTTTGAAACTCGCGAGACTGACCAAACCCGGTGCCGCGCCTTTTGGTTTGTGAACGAATTTCCGCTGTGTGTAATGCACGGCGGCTTTTGTTTGTTTTTTCCCCTGACTGTAGAACGCAGCGAATTTTGCGGCCTCGACCAGCGTTCTATGCGGGATGTCGCGGCGGCTGGGATTTCGGATTACGATGTGCGAGCCCGGATAATCCGCCGCGTGCATCCATGTGTCCAAAGACTTTGCGACACGAAACGTCAGAAAGTCGTTGTCCTTTGCTTTCTTTCCGACCAGAATTTCATAACCGTCCGACGATAAAAAGGTACGATAAACCGTTGCCGTGGCCGGTTGCGTCCGCTTTGCTTTCTGCGGACGTCGGGACTTGTTGACCGGAAGGGAAAATTTATCGACCAATGAAGGATCGCCGCTTTCGATCGCTTCTTCCAATTCTTCTTTTTCTTCGCGAAGCTTCTTCAGTTCACCGCGCGCAACGTTCATTCGGCGGTCGATCTCGTCCGCGGCGTTTCGCGATTTCGTATAGCGTTTGAAGTACTTTTCGGCGGCCTCGGTTATTTCGTCGTTGTCGTCGGCTTCGATATCGATCTTTGGCAAAGCGTCGTCAAAATAATCGACCAAGGTTATTTTCCCGGCTGTCCGAGTCGCGGTCGATATGTTCGCGAGCAGCAGATCGCCAAAGCGTTTCCATTTGTCCGCGTCGCCATGGCGGCGAAGGTCATTTTCCAGATTGCGAATAAGCTTCTCGCGTTTCCCGATCTCAGCGTCAAGCCGCGACCGTGCGGAATTCGCAAGCGACATGAAAACCCGCCTGCGGTCTTTTTCCGAATAATATCCGTCCAACGCGGCGGAGATCGAATCTTTCGCGGCGGCGAACGGTTCGCCCGAATGTTGCGTGCCTGTTTGCTCGGGCGGTGCATAGGCCATGCCGATCTCTTGCCCTTCGCCGTGATTTTCACGCGATGAATCGATGATAATTCCGTTGTGATCGAGCAGAAAAATATTTGCCGAGATCCCGGTCAACTGAACGACAAGTTCTTTCGGACCGGCCTGAGTCCCGGCGAAATTAATGCGGATTATCCGTTCGTTCGGTATCTGATCGACGTTCGTGAGAGTCGCGTCGGAAAGTTCGCGCATTAATGCAAGAGCGAACTGTCCCGGAGTTCCGGTCACTTTGTCGAGTTCCCGCTGGCGGCGTTTGATCAGGTATGTACGCGGCGAGCCGGGTTCAACGCTAATGAAAAGATACAGGGAATCGTGAAGCCGAAGGTCGATGGCAAAACTCGCTTTTGAAAGCTGTGAGACGCGTGTGAAAATTCCGCCCGGAAGGACGCGTTGAAATTCGTGGGTAACGGCGGCGACGGTTGCTGGATTCACGTATTCAAGTTTATACGCGGGGCAAAGAAAAAGTCCAAAACCACAGTGCGCGGTTTCGGACTGTTGCGAGGTTCTGAACTTTCTATAGTTCGCGAACGACGATAGTTTGCGAAACAAGGTCGTGCAAAGCGCGTTTTTCGCGGTTCAAAAGCATCGGCAGAAATCCTAGGCCGCATAAGAGCAGCGATCCGAGGTATACGCCCGAACTGATCGCCGATTGGCGGAACGTCGGATAGATATTATCCGCGACGTCGATAAGTTCTATGCCGAAAAGCTTCATTCCGACCGTACGGCCAAAACGCGCAAGCGAAGTCGTTGAATATAAGAACATCGTCACCGCAAAGAGTAGGCCGAAAACGATCATGTTGCCGAGCGAGAAAAACCTTTCAGCGGTAAACGCTAGAGGCGACAGCACGATCAATGAGGCGAAACCGGCGATGATCACGTCGAAAATACCCGCGCCGAACCGCATAGAGACGGTCGCCAGGTCATCGACTTCTTCCTTTTCCGATTCGCCGGCGGCTTCGGCGACCATGCTGAAATGCAGATCGTCGAGTTCCTGCATTGCGGCCTCGTCAAGCCGAGGTTCCGAATCGATATGGAACCGGGCTTCGGCTATATTCACGCTTTCAATAAGCTTTGGTTCTTGCGTGATTTTCGGCGTTTCCGGAGCAGCCTTCGTCGCCGGTGCTTCGACCGGAAGCTGCGGAAGTTTATTCGTGTCGAAGCCTTTCTTTTCGATCCGCAGCGACGAAACGCGTTTCGGTTTCGCTTCCGCTTCTGCGGGCGGGGCCGGTTTCGGCATCTCAACCACAGGGTTCGGCTCAGCGATCGGAGCAGGTGCGGATGCGGGAGTCGAACGCGATATTACGTTGAACGGATAATTTGGCCGAACCGACGGACGAACTGCCGGTTTCGGCTTTTGCGAACGCATGTACGTTCGCCGCGAATTTTCAATGCGTTTCAGAGCGTTCGCCACTCTCGGATCCTCGTGTTTTACCTCGATCGATTCTTCAACAAATTCTGCTTTAAGAGCATTCGCACCGCGCGTCGCCGTGCTTTTTCGGATCTCTGTGATGCCTTCGCCATGTGCATTGTCGTCCGACGTTTTTCGCTGCCTGACCGAATTTTGAAGCTGAATTCTCCAATCCGGCATGGCGGCGTTCCGGTTCTGAAAATCCTTCAGCGTTTGGCTGGTTTTTTTAGATTCGAATTCCATTGTTTCGGTCCTCTTTCTCGCCGGTGGTTCGGCGGCAAATTCGATCCGCAAGGGCTTCGGGAGTGCGACGCTGGGGACGGCTGCGACGGCCGGTTCTTTTTCGGGCATTATTTTCAGGTTCGACTTTACGGACGGTGTCGCCCGCAGGTTTCCGTTCGACAAAACCTCTTCACGTACACTGTCATTCATCATCGTTCCGCAGGTGAGACAGATGGAAAGTGTCGGTGCAAGCTGGCGATCGCAAACAGGACAATTCATATATGTCGCTTGAATTGGTCGTTTAATCCTAAGGAATCGTCAAAACGTGCAAAGAATATCAGAAATTACTTTAAGTAGTCAATAGTAAAGCGCACAAAATTAAGGCCTATTCGGCTCTTTAGCCGAATAAACCGGGAAGCATGCGCACTGTGGAAAACTATTGGTCGAATTCGAGGCGCTTTCTGCCCTGAAAGCCGCCCTCGAGTTCGTGATACCATTCGATCTGATCGGATTCACCGAGTTTCCAGCAAAGAAGAACGATGCGGCCGTCGTACATCGACGGAAAGTCTATCAGGCCGCTTTCGTAATCTTTCAACTGAATGCCTCGTTCGTGCAGTTCTGTCGTAATTTTACCGACCTCATACAGATTTTGGACATAACGCGACCCGCCGATCATTCCGCCACCCAGATTTGAAACCGTTGCTGCGGCCTTTGCGGATTCGCGCTGTTCGGCGATGAATGCATAAAGCCGTTGGAGCCGCTCAAGTTCTTTGCGGATGATCGGCAGCATCTCGTTTGCTTCTTGGACAGTAAAAAGCTTCATCGTCGGTTCGTGAAATATCGGCCTCATTGATCTTCGTGTTCCGGAAACCGCGGTTCGTTCCGCGGTTCGCGACGCTGATTTTCGCGATCAGCATTGCGAAGTATCTCCGGCATCGGCATTTCGTCCGGAGTAAAGAACGACGGCACGTCGTAATCGTCTGACTGCGAATGGTCCTTGCGGATCAATTCGGCAATGTCGCCGAGGTCAATGAAAAAATCCGCAACGTCGATAAGCCGCGGCGCCGTATTCGAACGAAAACCCGCGACCTCCACGCGACAGCCTTTATAGGCGACAGCGTTTATCGCATAGACGAAATCTTCGTCACCCGAAACCAGAACCGCCGTGTCGTACCGTCCGGCCAGGCTGAGCATATCGACGGCGATCTCGACATCGAGATTGGCCTTTCGCGTTCCGTCGTAAAATGTTTTCAGTTCCTTCTGAACCACGCGAAAACCATTGCGCCGCATCCAGAGCAGAAAGCCCTGCTGACGTTCGGCGCCGGTATCGACACCGGTGTAAAAGAAGGCTCGAAGCAACCGGCCGTCACCCAAAAGCAGGCGCAGAAGCTTGTTGTAATCAATATCTATCGTGTGAAATCGGGCGGCGTGAAACAAATTGTTGCCGTCGATAAAAACGGCGACACGACCGCGGTGTCCGAATTTCCAAGAGGAAGTTGTGGACGTGTCAAACTGCATTTTGGTACCTCATTAATTGCTTAAAGGGCTCCGTCGCAAGCAGTTTGCGCTTGTTATTTGAACGATCCTGATTTTCTGGCGTGTTTGATAAACTGATCGGCCAATAGCTGTCTTATGTAAAAAATTTATCGAATCCCAAGATAAAAACGAACCGAAAACTGATTATATCTGTTCAAATTAAGACGCATTCGCAAGCGTTAAAGCTTAAGTAATAGTTTGCATCTTGTCGGGCGAACGGTCAAGCATTTCGGCGAAAATAGTGATAATATTTGGTATGCCCCGCGAAGATCAGACCGCAGAAAACGTAAAAACCGAGTGTCCCGAAACGCTCGGCGGCATTCCCCTACGCTCTGAAGAGATCGGCTATTCGGAAAGCGAATTGACCAAATGTCCGAAGTGTTTGCGGCCGAATTCGCCGGACAGATTCGAGTGTATCTATTGCGGTTCGGTTTTGGGGGATCGGGAAAAAGACATAACGATCGACCGTACGGCTCCGGAGGCTTGGGAGAACGGATCCAGTCTCATTTTGATCAATGCCGGTGGAAGTGAGAGTTCGATCGCCGCAGCCGCGAAGATCATCGGTTTGCCGCAAGAGGTCGTTGCCGATATCGTAAATGCGCGGCGTCCGCTGCCGCTGACACGGTTGAAAGACCGGGCGTCGGCAGAAGCCATTTCGGAATTGCTTTCTGAACACGCCTTTGACGTGAAACTTGTGGAAGATGCCGAAATGCGGCCGACCGAGAATCCGCGGCGCATCCGCGGCGTCGAATTTAGCGACGGCGAAATTACTTTTACGGATTTTAATACTCATGAGAAAATAACGGTCGAGGTTTCCGACATTGAACTGATCGTTTCAGGAAAATTAATGACCACGCGGGTCGAATCGACCGAAAAGATCGCCAGAAAAAAGGAGCCAAAGCTCATTGACCGGGCGGAACTTTCGACCGACACGCTTCTGTTGGATATTTACGTCCGCGGCGATGCGAAGGGAGCTCGCATCATTTCGACCGGATTTGATTTTTCGTGTTTAGGCGAAAGCAAGGCGATGTTCGCGGCAGAAAACATGTTGCTACTGACGGAAAAGATCCGATCACTTGCCGGAGCGGAAAAATACGTCGGCGATTATGACGAATGTCGAAACGTCCTGAATGCCGTCTGGCCGGTTACGACGCGACGTGATTCAAAAGGTATGCGTCGAAGCATTTTGAAAGGTTCGTCGGTTGAGAGCGTGGCGACGAGCGATAATTTGGAGCAGTTCACAAGGTTTTCACGGCTCAACCGTATATTGTTATGAAGCACCGTTCCGCCGACCGCCGGAGAAAAAGGGACCAAATGGAAACGCGGCCGCGTAACGCGCCGTCGGTGCGGCCCGCGGCGAATGAAAGCGCGATATTCGGCGTTTTGCCGGTGCTGGAGAAGCTTAGAGCTGACGCCCGGCGCGTCGAGAAGGTGATGATCGCGGAGGGAACGCGTGAGCACCGCTTAGCCGACATCGTTGAACTCGCACGTGAAAGCGGGGTCCTCGTTGACCGAGTTTCGCGGGAAACGCTCGACCGCATCGTCGGCCGCGACCGCAATCATCAGGGCGTTGCGGCGATCGCAGCGGCGGCGGATTACACGAACGTGGAGGACATTCTGGACGCTGCGTCAGAGGTGCCGCTCTTCGTCATTCTGGACGGAGTCGAAGATCCACGAAATTTCGGAGCGATCCTGCGTACAGCGGAATGTGCGGGCGTGGACGGCGTTGTCATTCCAGAACGCCGTGCGGTCGGCCTGACGGAAACCGTGGCGAAAAGTTCGGCCGGCGCGTCGGAGCATATAAAGGTCGGAAAGACCGCGAATATAAACCGATTTATCGAGGAACTAAAGGAGCGGAATATTTGGGTGGTCGGTACATCCGGCGACGCCGAAACCGAATACACCGAATGGGATTGGACGCAGCCGAGCGCGCTTGTTCTAGGCAACGAAGGCCACGGGCTGCATCGACTCGTATCGGAAAACTGTGATGTTTTGGTTAAAATACCGATGCACGGGAAAATAGATTCATTGAACGTTTCCGTCGCGGCGGGCGTAGTTCTTTTTGAGGCCCGCCGGCAACGCGGCGGCAGCAAATGAGAAAAAATTATGTATTGTCCGAAATGCGGAAAGCAAAATCCTGAAACAGGCATTTATTGTCGAAGTTGCGGTACCGATCTGGCGGTCGTGTCGAACGCGCTGGTGAACGGTTATAAAGAGCAGGCTCCGCTGCTCAACAAAAAGGGCAAACCGATCAGATGGGACGGTGCGATATCGTCCACATTTGTCGGTGTCGCATTTTTGATAATAGCGATAATT
The DNA here is from genome assembly GCA_965651435.1 of uncultured bacterium. Classification (GTDB taxonomy): domain Bacteria; phylum Acidobacteriota; class Blastocatellia; order Pyrinomonadales; family Pyrinomonadaceae; genus OLB17. Next base: position 35,316 of record CBFGSN010000006.1, read on the forward strand.
CTGGGCGTTTCCGGAAAAGGCTCCGGATGGTGGTTTTGGATGCTGGTGCCGTCGTTCGCTTGTTTGGGAAGCGGTATCGCGCAGTTCGTACAGCTTCGTCAGCGGCAAAAAGAACAACAAGCCGTGCGGTTCGGCCCAACGAGCGCGGCCATTGGCGGAACGGAACAACGTGATCTGCCGCCGCCCAGGACGGAATTCGTTCGTCAAGACACGGCGTTCAGCACCGGCGACCTGGTTCCGCCGAGCGTCACCGAAGGCACGACACGCCTGCTTGATCCGAACGAGGCTAACGAGCGTTCACGTTCCGCCGGAGATGAATAGCTCTATTCGTCGTCGTCAGTATAATATGGCCCGTCACAGTTTTCGCAGTGGGCCGAAACTTTGAAAATATCATCGCTGGCGTCGCGAACCATCGCCCCGCACTTGTCGCAGATCGTGTTACGATGCTGGCAGTTCAGGTCATAGGCCGCTTTTCCTTCGCGGTCGGTGATGAATTTCACGCTTGTTTCGCGGTTGCATATACCGCAGGTGACCGCGGAACCTTCTTTGATCTCGTCCATTATTATTCTCGTCTCCTTCTTATTTGATAACGGCAAGTCCGTTGCCGACATTTCCGTTCGCGTCGAACACACGCAGAGTGATGCTCGTTTCGCCGCTTGCGGCGGCTTTGACGGTATAGGTTTCTTCAGCAGAATCCGAAATTCCGTCGTCGGCAAGAACCCGTTGCCATTCGCCGCCATTGATACTGAATTCCGCACGGACAATATAACCCGAACGGTCCGCCGCTTTAAAACGCACAAGACCGGAAGCAGTTTCAAGAGTGGTCACGACCGGCTGGCTGTTGTC
>CBFGSN010000007.1:0-33654 GCA_965651435.1 uncultured bacterium
GAAAGGCTGTTCGCAATGACCGGTATCTTTATCTCTTTTGCGATCTGCGGCGTCGAACCGGTCGAATCATAGATCACGCCGCTGATCAGCGCCGGCAGCCCGATCATCAAAAAATTTATCGCCATTCCGGCAACGACCTGATCGGCCTCGAATTTGATACACGCGACCGCAAAGACCGCCGCGAGCATTCCGCCGGCAACGATACCGCATGCCATGCCTAAGAAAGGACTGCCCGTTTGGAACGTAACGACCGCGGCCGTGAATGCTCCGCATAACATCAAACCTTCTAATGCGATATTGATCACGCCCGAACGTTCCGAAAACAGTCCGCCAAGCGCCGCGAACAGAAGCGGCGTCGTCGCCCGCAGCATCGCCCAAACCAACGCTATGTTAAAGATATCTGTCATGCTTTAGCCTTGGCTCCTTTCTTTTTCGTATAGATCTGAAAACTCGCGACGAACAGAATAATAATCGCCTGTAGAACCCAGCCGAGGTCTTTGGAAACATTTGGCGTGAAAGCATCCACAAATATCTCGCCGCGAAGCAGAACGCCAAAGAACAATGCCGCGATCAGAACTCCGAGCGGATGATTGCGTCCGAGCAGAGCGACCGCGATCCCCAAAAAACCCCAATCCGCTGAAAAGCCGGTTTCGAAATGGTAACGCGTTCCCATGACCTCGCCGATGCCGACCATTCCGGCAAGTATGCCGGACAGAGTCATCGCGATAACTATTTGCTTTTTCGGTGAAATGCCGCCGTATTCCGCCGCCGACGGATTTTCACCAACGGCCCGCAGTTCGTAACCCCATTTCGTTTTCCATAGAAAAATGTAGATCGCCAGGCACATCAACACCGCGATAAGAAATGCAATGTTCAGCGGAACGTCCGCCGGGATGAACGGCAGAAATTCGTTAAGCCGCGGTATGAACGCCGCATGGCCGATCTCCGCGGTGCGCTGTATCGGGTCGCCCGGAACCTTATAAAAGTACTGCGTGAAATACGCGACGAATCCGAGCGCGATAAAGTTCAGCATGATCGTGTTGATAACCTCATGCGAACCGAACTTCGCTTTCAGTACGCCCGGGATCGCTCCCCAAACGCCGCCGGCGACGATCGCCGCCAAAATGCAGAATGGGATCAGCAGCACCGCCGGCAGACTCGCCCACGACCAATCCGACATTACCGACTGCCCATCGACCATCGTCGGTATCGCCACTCCGCCGAATTTTATCCCGATCCACGCCGCGGCGAACGCACCCATGTAAAGCTGCCCTTCCGCGCCGATGTTCAGAAGGCCGCATCGAAGAGCGACCGCCACCGACAGGCCCGTAAATATAAGCGGCGTCGCGTAATGCAGCGTCCATCCGATGTCCTTCAGCGAACCGAACGAACTCGACAAAAGCCATCCGTATGCGACCAGCGGGTTATCGCCCATTATCAAAATTATGATGCCGCCGACAATGAAAGCCGCAACGACCGCAGCAAGCGGCCATATTATTTCACGAAGAATATTCATCCTTACAATGTTCCGGTATCTTTTGAAACGACGCGCCGCAGGCGGTCGGCGACCCGGCATTCGGAAAGTAGTGTAAGTATAACGGAAATAACGGCAAAGTGTCACACAAAAAAGGCGTTTCGGCGCAATATTTTTGCAGGGCGGAACAAGACTTGACAATAATACACTCAGGTTTTATTATTGTCTTTGACTAATTAAGTCATTATTACCTTTGATATTTGGAGGCAAAATGATCATGAACATAATTAGACGTGACCCATTTCGCGAACTTCGCGGATTACAGGACGAAATGACGCGGCTTTTTGCCGGAATGGCTCCGCTTGGAAGCGAAGATTCGGTTTTCGGCGCATGGCAGCCTAAGGTGGACATTTTTGAGGATAAAGACACGCTTGTGATGGAAGCGGACATGCCCGGCGTAAAGCGCGAGGACCTCGACCTGACGATCGAAAATAACGTTATTACGCTTTCGGGCGAACGAAAGATGGAAGAACGCAGGGAAAGCGAGAATTACCATCGTGTTGAACGAAGCTACGGTTCGTTCACGCGGTCGTTCACCCTGCCGCGAACCGTCGATACCGAAAAGGTAAAAGCAGAATTCCGGGACGGCGTTTTGACGGTCAGCCTGCCGAAACGCGAAGAAACAAAAGCACGCAAGATCGACGTATCTTTCGCCGACACCGGCATCAGAACGATCGAGGCGGACGCAAAAGCAAATAAGGCTTCGGCATAAACGAAGCTTTGACGAAAGCGAAGCGTTCGAGGTGATAAACTAAGGACGCTTCGCACAATAATTTTAAATGCGGTGATAAACAATGAGATTTGACAGATTTACGATTCGCGGCCAGGAAGCAGTTCAGGAAGCCGTTACGCTTGCGGAAAAAAATCAGAACCAGCAAGTAGAACCGGAACATTTGCTTGCATCGATGTTCGCGCAAAAAGAAGGGATCGTTCGGCCGATCCTCGGAAAGATCGGCGTCAATCTTGCTCAGCTTGAGAACGAAGTTGACGCGGCGATCGAGAAATTCCCAAAGGTCAGCGGCGGTCAAACCTTTTTCGGAACGCGGACGAATTCGATATTCCAGGCGGCGCAAAAGCTTGCCGAAACGATGCAGGATGAATACGTTTCGACGGAACATCTTCTGCTCGCGATAGCCGCTGAAAAAGACGGTGATGCCGGCCGCATTCTTCGTTCGAACGGCATAAAAAGCGAAGATCTGGACAAGGTCGTGACCGATATGCGCGGCGGATCGCGAATAACCGAACAGAACGCCGAGGACAATTTTCAGGCGCTCGAAAAATACGCGCTCGACCTGACGGAACGCGCCCGCAAAGGCAAATTGGATCCGGTCATCGGCCGCGACGACGAGATCCGCCGAACTATCCAGATCCTTTCGCGCCGAACGAAAAACAATCCCGTATTGATCGGCGAACCGGGCGTCGGCAAAACCGCAATTGTCGAAGGCCTTGCGCAACGCATCGTTTCGGGCGATGTTCCCGAAACACTTCGAAACAAAAAACTCGTTTCGCTTGACCTTGGGGCAATGCTCGCGGGTGCGAAATATCGCGGCGAATTCGAAGACCGCCTGAAAGCCGTTTTGAAAGAGATCGAAAAAGCGGACGGCCAGATAATTCTTTTCATCGACGAACTTCATACGCTGGTCGGAGCCGGCGCGTCCGAAGGCGCGATCGATGCATCGAATATGCTCAAACCGGCGCTGGCTCGCGGCATTTTGCGCGCGGTCGGTGCGACGACGCTCAACGAATATCAGAAATACATCGAAAAGGACAAAGCTCTCGAACGCCGCTTTCAACAGGTTTACATTGACGAACCGAATGTGGAAGACACGATCGCGATCCTTCGCGGTTTGAAGGAACGTTATGAGGTTCACCACGGTGTTCGCATCAAAGATTCGGCGATCGTCGCGGCGGCGACGCTTTCGAACCGCTATATCACCGACCGGTTTCTGCCGGACAAAGCCATCGACCTTATCGACGAAGCAGCCAGCAAGATACGCATCGAGATCGACAGCCTGCCGCAGGAGATCGACGAGATCGAACGTGAAAAGCTGCAGCTTGAGATCGAACGCCAGGCGCTTTCGCGCGAGACGGACGAAAAATCGAAGGAACGGCTCGACGACATCGAAAAGCGCATCGCGGATCTGACGGAAAAATCGTCTGCGATGAAGGCGAAGTGGCAGTCGGAAAAGGACGAGATCGAAAAAATGCGCTCTTCGAAAGAAAAGCTCGAAGAAGCGAAACTCGAGCTCGAACGCGCCCGTCAGGCCGGCGATCTTGCAAAGGCGGCGGAACTTCAGTATGGCTCGATACCTGAACTCGAAAAAGTTCTCGCGGGCGAACAGGAACGGCTCGGGTCGCTTCAGCGCGACGGTGTTTATCTGAAAGAAGAGGTCGGCGAAGAGGACGTTGCCGAGGTCGTCGCGCGGTGGACGGGCGTTCCGGTTTCGAAAATGCTCGAAGGCGAAATGCAAAAACTCGTCGCTATGGAAGGAAAGCTCGGCACACGCGTGATCGGCCAGGACGAAGCTCTTTCGGCCGTTTCGAACGCCGTACGCCGAGCCCGTGCGGGATTGCAGGACCCGAATCGGCCGATCGGTTCGTTCATTTTTCTTGGCCCGACCGGAGTCGGTAAAACCGAAACTGCCCGCGCGCTCGCCGAATTTTTGTTCGACGACGAACGGGCGATGATCCGTTTGGATATGTCCGAATATATGGAAAAGCACGCCGTTGCGCGAATGATCGGCGCGCCTCCGGGATACGTCGGTTATGAAGAAGGCGGCCAGCTTACCGAAGCAGTGCGGCGACGGCCGTATTCGGTCATACTTTTTGACGAGATCGAAAAAGCGCATCCGGACGTTTTCAACATACTTTTGCAGATACTGGATGACGGGCGGCTGACCGATTCGAAGGGTCGTGTGGTCGATTTCAAGAACACGGTTTTGATAATGACATCGAACCTCGGTTCGCGCGAGATACTTTCGACGGAAGGCGATCAGGAACAGATCCGCGCCGCCGTTCAGGAAGTTCTGCGGAATCATTTCAAGCCGGAATTCCTGAACCGCATCGACGACATTGTCGTTTTTCACCAGCTTTCGAAAGAGCAGATATCGGCGATCATCGATATACAGCTTGCGAAACTTCGTGAAATGCTTGCCGAACGCGGCATCGACCTTGTTATCGAAGACAGCGCACGCGATCTGATCGTTTCCGAAGGCTACGATCCGGTTTTCGGCGCACGCCCGTTGAAACGCGCGATACAGACGCTTATCCAAAATCCGCTGGCGGTAAAACTGCTGGGCGGCGAGATCGGGAACGGCGAAACCGTTACCGCTTCGGCAAAGGACGGAAAAATGGAGTTTTCGACGGCGTCGTCAAAGAGTTCGGAGGCGGCTTCGTAGGTGAGATCGAATGACGAAAGGTATGGGTGAAACTGGTTCTCAGAAATACCCCATACTTTTCATCGACAGGAGGCAAAAGAGCCAGGCACCGGCCAGTTTTAGAAACTGGACAAAAAGACTGCCGCGTTCGTATTGACGATGAGCATCTTCCGGGGCTATTGGCCACGGATAATTATATTTTTCCGGATACAGACTCAGAACGGTCAGGCCTGCGTAAAGTACCGCCGAAAGGCCAAAGAGGAGCAGAAGATCGGACCGGTCGCCAAACCCGTCCGGATCGCCGGAAATATCGAAATGCACGGGAATTTTGCCCGACAAACTGTTCCAATTTACCGCTATGGTAAAAAGGTGAACAAGCAGGGCAAAAATTCCGGCGATCTCAATGCCGATCGATAAATATTTACGTCGTTCGGAAAGAGTTTTCATACGCAGTTCTATTTTGTTATTGTTTAGCTTGAACAGTTAATAAAGGCATCATGAGCAATTATACCAAAGAAAAACATGGAGTTGATCCGTCAGGCTCGATACCGACTGACGACGAAACCATTAACGTCAACGACAAACGTCGTTTCAATGAGCAGGGCGAACGTATTCGCGAAGACGAACCCGCAGCAAATGTTCCGCAAAAAACGCCGCGCGAAGCGCAGCTTGAGGCGGAACTTGCCGCCGAAATGGAACGCCGCGACGCGGCCGAGGCAAAGCTTGTCGGAGTTCAGGCAAAGTTCGAAGAGCTCAAGGCAAGCCTTGAAGCTGAAACGGCCGAGCTTCGCGCGCGCATGCGCAAAACGCTCGAAGACCGTGCCGATCAATCGCGATTCGATTTTCTCTTGTCGCTCCTGCCGGTTCTGGATAACCTGAACCGCGCCGTTGCGGCCAGCGAGACCGATACTTCCATCGAATCATTTCGTTCGGGTGTAATCGGAACGGCCCGCTCGTTCGAACAGGCATTGGCGGGTGTCGGCGTAACGGCGATCCCGACCGTGGGAACGATGTTCGACCCCGAAATTCACGAGGCGATAGACATGGCGGAGGTTGACGCGGCGGACGACGGTAAAATAACCGCGGAATATTCGGCGGGCTATAAATTCGGCGAACGGCTTCTGCGTCCGGCCAAGGTGCAGGTGGGAAAAGGCACCGCAAAAACGGCCGCGTAAGCCAAAAATTCAGCGTGGGACAAAGATTTTTCGCACACTGCCGAAAAATCCTTTTCGGGCTAATATCCGAAATGATATTATTGAATTGGCGACGAAATCCGCATCCCGCGCATCATATTCTTCGGAAGTAGTAAAAATATGGCAGACATAGACGCATATAAAGATAAATTCAGCGACAGCGGCCGACGCGTACTGGAATCAGCATTGGACGCTTCGCGCAAACGCGACCAAAATTACGTAGCGGTCGAACACATTCTGCATGCCGTCACGATGGAAGAAGACGATCTTTTTTCGACGACGATGCGCGACCTGGCGGTCGATCCGCGGTCGGTCAAACTGCTGATCGAAAAACGAATGGAGATCGGCCGGCACCATACCGGAACCGGGTTTAGGATCGCGCCGGAAACGACCGAATTATTCAAGCGGGCGATGGACCGCGCACGTTCGCAGGGACGCCGCGTTATTGACGGAAGCGATATTTTCTATGTGCTTTCGAACGACGAACGAAGCGTTCTGAACGATGTCCTGCAGAATCTGGGTGTTCCGTCGGACGAGGTCGCGCAAACGGCTCGTACGCGCATAAGAAAGCGGGAAAAAGAGGTCGAACGGGCTCGTCAAAAATACGAGCTTCCTTCGTTCCTTAGGCATTTCGGCATTTCGATGAATAAACTTGCGCGTGAGGACAAGATCCCGCCGATGATCGGCCGCGAAAAAGAAGTTCTGCAGATGATCGAGATCCTTTCGCACCGCGAACGTTCGAATTCGCCGATGCTTGTCGGTGAACCCGGCGTGGGCAAAACGGCCGTTGTCGAAGGACTTGCGCGAATGATCGAACTCGAACCGGAAAAAATTCCGGCAAGGCTTCGCGACGCGCATATCGTTCAGCTTCAGATGGGCGGAATGGTCGCCGGCACAATGCTCCGCGGTATGTTCGAGGAACGCATCAAAGGCGTCATCGACGAAGTAAAAGAAAAAACGAACATCATACTTTTCATCGATGAAGCCCACACGATAATCGGCGCCGGTGCCGCGATGGGTACGTCGTCCGATGCGGCGAATATGTTCAAATCGTCGCTCGCCCGCGGCGAACTTCGCATCATCGGCGCGACGACGATGAACGAATATAAGGAATACATCGCCGAGGACGAAGCTCTTTCGCGTCGATTCCGGCTCGTTAAGGTCGAAGAACCGACCATCGACCAAACGAAAGAGATACTTTTCGGGCTTCGTCCGCGGCTTGAAAAAAATTACTCGGTCACGATCTCTGACGAAGCGATCGACACCGCGCTTGAGATGTCGCCGAAATACATCCGCAATCTTCACCTTCCGGACAAAGCCATCGGCTGGCTCGATACGGCATCCGTCAAGGTAGAGATAAACGAACCGTCGTCGATGGTGGTGAAACCGGAACATATAATCGATGTCATTTCACAGGAATCGCGCATTCCGAAAGATATGATCTATCGCGACACGTCGGACCGTTTCGTCGCGATGGAACAGGAGCTCGGGAAACGCGTGATCGGCCAGAAAGACGCGGTACGCGCCGTCGCCGAAAGGCTGCGGCTGAATAAAGGCCCGCTCAAGGAAAATCATTACGCTCCGGACGGCGTTCTGCTCTTTTTGGGCCCGACCGGCGTCGGAAAAACGGAACTTGCCAAAGCCGTTGCCGAATTTATGTTCGGCGACGAAGGCAAAATGATCCGTATTGATATGAGCGAATACGGCGACGGCACGGTCGGGATCGAAAAGCTGATCGGAATGCCGCGCGGCATTGTCGGCAGCGAACGCGGCGGCATTTTGACGGAACAGCTTCGCGACAATCCGTACACCGTTCTGCTTTTGGACGAGGTCGAAAAAGCTTCGCCGTATCTGATGAACCTGTTCCTCCAAGCGTTTGACGAAGGCTGGATGACCGACGGACGCGGAAAGAAGGTTTACCTTTCGGACGCGATCGTGATAATGACATCGAACCTCGGTTCGGAAAATTTCAAGCGTTACGAAAAACCGCTCGGCTTCGGCCAAAAAACGCACGGCGATGTAATGCAGATCAAAGGCGATGTGATGAAAGCCGCGGAAACGCGCTTCACGCCGGAGTTCCGCAACCGCATCGACGAGATCATTGTCTTTTCGCCGCTTACGATGGACGAAGTTCGTGACATTGCGAAGATATATATCTCAAAGCTTCGTGCGAATATGGAACGTTACGGACGGCATATCGAAGTGACGGAAAAGGCTCTCGACCTTTTGACCGAAAATGGATATTCGCCGGCATACGGCGCCCGTTTCCTGAAACGCCATATCGACCAAAAGGTAAAACTGCCGATCACGAACGACTGGAAAATGGGTATGCGGTTCGTCGTGGACGCGGAAAACGGCGAGATCGTCGTCAAACCGATGGACGCTTTCAGCCTCAATTAAACCCGAACAAAGTTTTCGGCATCAAAGGCTTTGGTGATATTATTCGCCAAGGCCTTTTTTAAGTTGCCGTATGGAAAAGAAAAATGAATTAGTCGACAAGAAACAAGAGAATAAAGCTCCACCGCGTACCGATGGTAAGCAAGCCGCCGCGGCACTTCAAAAAATAGCGGATCGTGGTGGTATTAAAAGTATTCCCGATCCTGATAAATGGCTTCGCGAAGTAAGAAAAGATAGGCCTTTGCCCGGACGGCCCTGATACTGAAAATGACAAAACTTATAATTGTTGCTTTATCCCTGCTGTTTTGCCCCGTATTTGTTACAGCGCAGACATCTCACACTACCGACGTTCAAGCCGACGCAGTCGTTGCCAAAGCAGTAAAATTCATGGGCGGTGATAAGTACCTCGGCGTAAAAACGCTTGTCGGCAAGGGCCGATTCAGCATTATCCGCGAAGGCCGCGTTATTTCCTATCAAGAATTTACGGACGTCATCGTTTTTCCTGACAAAGAGCGGACCGATTTCAAAGGCCAGGGAATAAAAACGGTTCAGACGAACGTCGGCGACGCGGGTTGGATGTTCGACGGCGACCACGACCGGCTTATCGATCAAACAGAAACGCAGATCGCGAATTTTCGGCGCGGCATTCGCGTAAGTCTCGACAATCTGCTCCGCGGCGGTTGGAAAGGCCACGCCAAACTCACCTATGTCGAAAAGCGTCCGGCGACGCTCGGCAAACGCAACGATGTCGTGAAGCTTACGTACGATGACGGCTTCGCAGTCGAATTCGAATTTTCTGCGGACAATGGAATGCCGCGAAAAGCGATCTATAAGTCGGGCGAAGAAACGACGGAAATGGATCTTTACGAGCAGTTCATTTCGGTTGGTGGAATAAAAACACCGTTCGTTGTCGATAGGCGAACGAACGACGAACATATGTCGCGTATTAACTACGATTCGGTAAAATTCAACGTAAAAGTTCCCGATTCGATCTTCGAAAAACCGGCGGACGAAAAGCATCTGAAGTCTTTGAAATTCTAGGGCGGTTAGAGATCATGATCGCAAATTGGTAATTGGCAAAATTCTTAATTGGAAGAAAATATATTATTCCAATTAATAATATCGCAACTTTACGATCGATAATTTTCGTATCGGCCAGTGCAAAATAAAAAATGCCGTCCGCGGAGTTCGTTCCACGGACGGCATATTTATTTCCGCAACAAAGATCAGAAACTGACCTTCATTCCGATCTGGAATTGACGCTGGTCGAAAGCGGCTGTTGCGCGGCTGCGGTAAGCGCCGTTTTTGATAACGCCCGTGTCATTTACCGCGTCAAAGAACGGTGCAACTGACGCTTCGTTGAACCGGTTGAAGATATTGAAACCTTCGAGGATCAGGTCAAAGCGAACACGTTCGTTCAGGTGGAACGCACGCGTCACACGCATATCGACCGACGTGTACATGCCCGTAATTCCGCGGTTGCGGCCCAGGCTTCCGATGCCGAAAACCAGGTCGCCGTTCTCGTTAAAATCGAACAGCGAGCACGGTGCTCCCGCCGGCGTTCCGGATGATACCGGCAGCGACGGAATGCAGAGCGTTCCGTCCGCCATCACATCCGGACGGTCGGTCTGTGACGATTGGTCGTTGTTCGCGTCGAAATTCGTGATGATATTGAACGGCCTGCCTGACGATATTTCAATGATCGGGGCGACAGTGAAATCTGCGAACACTTTCTTGAACAAGCTGTCCGCATTACGCCATCCGGTCGGCGACGCGACAACACCGCTGAAAACGAATCTATGCCGCTGATCGAATAGCGAATTCGCCCATTCGGCTTTCAGGTTCGAAGGCGTTTGCGGTATCAGAAGCGTCTGCAGGTCGCTCGAATCATCCATCGAATGCGACCAGGTATAGCCGGCCAGGAATTGGAAGTTATTCGAAAAGCGTCGCTTGAGTTCGACGTTCAGTGCGTTGTAGCTAGAATTTCCGTCGGATATCTGAGTGTTGACCGCACCGAACGGCGAGATCACACCTGTCGAACGAAGGCTTCCGGCAAGCTGCGAATCAAGCACGGCTTTTGTAACCGCACCGCCCGAAAGAGCCGTCGCTAGAAAATAGTTCGGCCCGCTCGGACGGAAGAAGTTCGCGATCGCCGGAGCGACAACGCGGCCATTCGGACACTGTGCGATCATTCCGGGAATAACGACGAAACATCCGACGCCGGCCGCCGTTCCCGGTGCGGTCGTCGGTATTGCGAACGCCAGAGCCTGTGTCGTCGTTTCCGGCAATGCACCGCCGAAAAAGCGTCGGAAATTTTCGATCTGAAGATCGGTCCGCGGCGTATTCGAATCGGTCGGATGCGGCAGATGATGCGCGCCTACGTGAAGGAAATTGACCGACAGCGACATATCGCGGCCGATCTGCTGTTCGACGCCGAGCGATGCCTGGAACGCCGATGCGTACTGGAAATTTTTATCCACCGGCAGTGTGAACGGCAGAACCGTACCGAAGCCCGGGAACGTCTGGTCGTCAAAACGCTGGCGGCCGAACTGATAGTTTGCCGAAGGCGCAACGCCCGGCGTAAATGTTCCCGGCGGAAGCGCCGCACAAACCGGCGTCAGCGGCGCACCCGGAACGCAAACCGTTCCCTGAAACACCTGAGCCGCGTTCAGAAGCGCCGTCGGCGACGGGCTTCCTGCGGTTAGAACCGCCTGCTGCTGCTGCGAAGCGTCCGCAATGTCGGAGTTGAACGCGACGGCCAACAGCGGATGGTCGTAAAACAACCCGGCCGCGCCGCGAACAACCGTTTTGCCGGACCCGAAAACGTCCCACGCAAAACCGAAACGCGGAGCGATGTTGTTCGAATCGACCGGGAAACCCTGCTGAACGCCGAGCGCGTCCTGAGCCGCAAGTATGTCCGCTTCGCTTAGAACGATTCCCGACAGCGGATCGGCAAAACCGACCGGTGCGATCGTTTCGGTAAATTCGATGTCATAACGGACGCCGAAATTAAGTGTGATCCGCGGCGTTATCTTCCACGAATCTTGTGCAAAAACCGCAAGCGGTCTGTTCTTGATCTGCGAAACCGGATCGCCAAAACCCTGAATATAGGTCGAAGGCAGCCCGAGTCCGTACGATTGAACCGGTGTCATGTCGGGCGCCGTCTGACCGTTCGGAGCCTGTGGAAAGGCCGCAAGGTTCGTCGCGGCGAACGGCCCGAAATTGAACAGGCCGGCGAAGTTCAGTTCGAAGACCGCGTCCGGAATATCGATAAAGCTTATGTCGCCGCCAAATTTGAATGTGTGGTTTCCTGAAAGGATCGTCACATTATCCGTAAACTGATAACGCGTTTCGGTGCGTTCGACCGGCGAGAAAAGTTCGCGGCCGATGAACGCAGTGTCGGTGATATTGAACGCAACCGCGTCGTTATTCGCCGAGCGGAACGAAGTTTTACGGCGTCCGAAATTGAAGCGAAGTTCATTCAGCACATTTGCCGAAAGGCTCGAATTCAGGCCCGCAGAAAACGAAGTATCTTTCAGCCGCGTGACGCCGGTTCGCGAATATGCATTTTGCCCGAGCGATTGGTTCTGCGATTCGACCTGAATGCCCGATGTGTACCCGGGATTGTAGCCGAAGCGGAGCGTCAGTTGATTCGAATCATTAAAGTTATGATCGCCGCGGACAGTGAAAAAGTGTGATTTATCTTTTACGGGAAAGACCTTCTGAAGTCCGAGCAGCGGCTGGAATGCGATCAAGTTGCCGTCGCTGTCCGCCGTTCCGCTCGGTACCGGAGCACCGGTCAAAAAGAATCGCGGCCCGACCATTTGTCCGGCCGGTATCGCGCCGCCCGCGCTGATCAACGGATTCGTGCCGGTCAGGCCCGTGTTGCCGCCGCTCGATGCGAGGTAAAGATATTGAACCGCCGCGTTGATCGCGACCGGGTTTCCTGTTCCGATCAAACTCTGCGCATAGCTGACCTGCTCCGGCGTAAGGCGGTTAAAGGTCTGCGTGAACGGCAGGATCGGAGCTCCGAGCGTGATCGAACCGTCCAATCCGCGTTCGACATCGCTCGTGAAATAACCGGATTCGCGCCGCTGGCGGCCCTCGAAAGCGGCAAAGATAAATGTTTTGTCCTTAACGATCGGTCCGCCGAGCGTGATGCCGTACTGGCCGCGTGTGAATGCCGGTTTTTCGACCGGCGCGAACGGATAGCGTGCCTGCAATTCCTTATCACGAAGAAACCCGAAAACATTTCCCGAAAAATCGTTAGTGCCGCGTTTTGTTACGACGTTCACGACGCCGCCGGTCGCACGGCCAAATTCCGCGGCATATGAATTTGTCGAAACCTGATATTCCTGAACGGCTTCCTGCGAAACGGTCGTTCGCGCGGCATTGATCGAATTATCGGTGAAATCCGCGCCGTCCACCTGGATAAGCGTCGAACGTCCGCGCTGTCCGCCGACGTTCAGACCCGATGTCGGGGCGGGTCCGATCGGGCGTCCGTTATCGCGGCCGATGGTTGAGAGCGTAAGGGCAAACCCGGTCGCGCTTCGTTCGTTGATGGGAAGATTTTCGATGCGTGTCTGATCTATCGTGTTCGCAACGGTCGTTCGTCCGGTTTCGACCAGCTCGACGGAATCACCCGAAACCGTGACAATAACGTCCTGTTCGCCTATCTCCATATTTATCGGCAAGCTTGCGCTTTGGCCGACCGTCAGCACAACGTCAGAGATCACGGTCTTTTTGAATGTCGCGGCTTCGGCGGTTATTTCATACGAACCGGGCGGAAGTCCGATCAGCGTAAAGCTGCCGTCGCCGCCTGTTTGAACGGATCGCGTCAGGCCGGTTCCATTCTGCGAGGCTGTTATCGTCGCACCGGCAACGACCGCGCCGTTCGGATCGGTAACGATCCCGGAAAGGTCGGCCGCCGTCGCCTGCGTCTGAGCAAATGTCGCGGCTGCGAGCACTGCTATAAATGCGGACGCGATAACGGATCGAAAAATAGTGATTGAAAACGCTCTCATAAATTAAAAAGTCTCCCTTGGATCTTAATCTGGATCTAACCCGGAGGTTTCCGTGAAAATATCCGCGGAACGTTTTTCTATACCGGATGTCCAAAATGCAATAAGTAAGGTTTGGTTTTAGCTGTGTCGTTTTTAGCGTAAATTTAACATTAAGGCAAGCAAAATTTGTCGAATTTCTTAATTATTGCAATATAATTTTCAATAATACGGCCGTGGTTTCCGCATCGGCCGTAAAAAGCTATTATTGAACTGCTTATGGAAATCGTAGTCATTCCGGTTCCGACGCCCTTTTACGTCGGAGCCGTGAACGTTTACCTGATAAAAAACGACCCGCTCACCCTTATCGACGTCGGGCCCAAAACCGCGGATGCACGGCAAGCTCTTCGCCTCGGACTCGCGGAAAACGGCGTTGATCTCGCGGATATTCGCCGCATCATTCTGACGCACGCACACGAAGACCACTGCGGGCTTGCGAAAGAGGTCCGCGACGCGGCAAAGAATGCCGAAGTTTACGTTCACGAATGGGAATCGGGACATCTTTTCGGCCGTATTTCGCGCACGGAACACCGCGAGCTGCTGTTTCGCGCGGGTGTCCCGGCCGACGTTATCGAAGGGCTCCGCGGCGTTTATGCCGAGGTCGGAAAGCTCACCGACAGGCTCGAAGAACACGAATATCTGCACATCGCCGACGGCGACGAACTCCATTTCGACGGCGGCAGCCTGACGGTTCTGCATACGCCGGGACACACGGCCGGTTCGTGTTCGTTCCTTCGCGAAGCGAACCGAACGCTGATCTGCGGCGATTGTGTTCTGAAACGCATCACGCCGAACCCTATGCTGATGCCGGACCCGTACGATCCGCAAAAACGTTTTCGTTCGCTTGGTGAATATCTCGTGAGTTTGGCAAAGCTGCGCTCTTATGCGCCGACGCTGACCTACTGCGGCCACGGCGAACCCGTCACCGATTTTGAGGAAATTTTTAACCGATATGTTCGGGCGATAAACGAACGGCAGGCGAAGGTCATCGGCCTGCTCGAACCCGCAGGCAGTACGGCCTGGGAGATCGCGGTAAGGCTTTTTCCCGATGCGATAACGCAGGACATGCACCGGTTTTTGGCAATATCCGAAGCATCCGCACACCTCGACCTTGCCGAAGCCGAAGGACGCATCGCGATCGAATTAAAAGACGGTATTGAACATTATCGACGGCACTAACGCCAGAACGGCCGAACGAGCCGTATTGCTCATCGCGCGCGTCGGATTATCGCGGCATATCTGACCGATCTTCTCCGTCATTTTTGTAATGCCCGCAAACCCCGGCAGCCGGCCGACGCGTTTTGTTACGGTTTTGTCCAAAATATCAACGCCGCCTTCGGCTCCGAAAAGTGTTGCGACAGTATATTCGGTACGTTCTTTCGCAAGCGAACCCTGTCCGACCGGATACCAGAAATTTTCCACGATGAACCGCGCCATTTTTCGCGAGAAGCTGCTTTTTTCGAGTTCGAGCCGAGCCATGTTCCAATAAAAATGCGTGTGCGTGGATTCTTCGCGAATGATCGCTTTTAGTATCACGGTCAGAACCGGATGATCAACCAATTCCATCATGCGTCGGTAGCTTTGCGCCGCCGTCATCTCATGAACCGCGCCGAAGGCCATGTGCGTTCCCGTAAATCTGCTGCCGACGAGGTTAGTCATCGTCGTAAAAAGATAAGTGTTCAGATGATAAACATTCGAAACCGCCGAACGGACGTCGCTCTGCCACGACGGGTCGCTTGTGACGCCGGCCTCGTTCAGAAAGCGGTTCAGAACTTCGCCGTGCGTTACTTCCTCAACACCCCAGCGTTCCATGAATTTGCTTATGACCGGATCTTTTCCCGTCGGCGTTCGCCGAAGCTCGCGATGATACATATCGGTCAAAGTTTCGACGTCGCGCATATACTTAATGACCGGAATGAATCGCGGATCGAACGGATGATCTTTGACCTTTGCCCATTCGATGCTTTCGATGAACTCGTCGGTCAAAACTCGCGGCTGGTTTTCGTACCATGAAAGTACTTCTTTATCAGTCGTAAATGTCATGTGGCCCTCTGATTAAAAAACCTTATTTAATTATTCAGTGTTTCCGTTTCAATGGGTCGTTTTCCACTTATGGTGTTTATTGGTTATACTACTCTTATCACAATTGAAATGCATTTTCGATAAGGCATTGCATTAATTAAACATTATGTCAAAATTCGCACTTCTTTTTCTAGCTATTTTATTCCAGTTCGGCTTTGTATATGCTCAAGGCCCGGCCGACACGGCAAAATTGGAGAAACACCTAACCAACGTAAAACAGCTTACATTCGGCGGCGAGAACGCCGAAGCGTATTTTTCCAATGACGGCAAAAAGCTGATATTCCAATCAAAGCGTGACGAACGCAAATGCGATCAGATCTACACGATGAATATCGACGGCAGCGACGTGAAAATGGTATCGACGGGTTTGGGCCGCACCACCTGTGCTTATTATTTCGACAACGGCAAAAAGATCCTTTACGGATCGACGCACCTCGGCAGCCGTGATTGCCCGCCGACGCCTGATTTTTCAAAAGGGTACGTATGGCCGATCTATCCGAGCTACGATATCTTTACCGCGAACGCCGACGGCAAAAAAGTAAAACAGCTTACGAAAACGCCGGGTTACGACGCCGAAGCAACGCTTTCGCCGGACGGAAAAACGATCGTATTCACGTCGATGCGTGACGGCGACCTGGACATCTATACGATGGACACCAAAGGCAAAAAAGTAAAACGGCTGACGAACGCGCTCGGCTATGACGGCGGCCCGTTCTTTTCGCCCGACGGCAAGCTGATCGTGTACCGCTCGTATCACCCGAAAACCGAAGCAGAGGTCGCCCGCTATAAAGACCGTCTGGCAAATGACCTGATCGAACCGAATAACTTCGAGATCTGGGTAATGAACGCCGACGGTTCGAACAAGCGGCAGATAACGAATCTGGGCGACGCATCGTTCGCACCGTTCTTTACGCCGGACGGAAAAAGCATAATCTTCTGCACGAACCATTTTGCAAAAGATGCACAGAAGCGGAATTTCGACCTGGCGATGATCAATCTTGACGGAACCGGACTCGAACAGATCACATTCGACGAGAGTTTTGACGGTTTCCCGATGTTCTCGCCGGACGGAACGAAGCTCGTTTTCGCTTCGAACCGCAACGCAAAGGAACGCGGCGAAACGAACGTTTTTATCGCGGATTGGGTCAAATAACCGATCCGACATCTTTCAATGAACAGGCAGGGCTCGGGCAGTGAACCTCGGCCCTGCTTTTAGGTATTAATATCTATTCAAATTTTATGATCCGGAATTTTAGACCTTACGTTCTCGTGATATTGGCGTTTGCGGTTTCGTCCGCCGCGTTCGGACAAAAAGCCACTCGGTCCGAATCGCGCCTCAAACGCGACCTGCAATACCTCGCCTCGGCGCAGCTCGAAGGCCGCCGAACGGGTGAACAAGGGGCGACCTACGCCGCGGGTTATATCGCCAACCAGTTTGCTCAGATCAAACTTAAACCCGGTGCCACGGGAGCGAACGGAAAGGCTAATTTCCTTCAGACATTTCCATACATCGCGGGAGTTAAGCTTGGCAAGGAAAATTCCCTTTCCTTGACCGTCGGCGGAACCGCGGTCAACCCGATGCTACAAAAAGACTGGCTGCCGCTCGGATTCTCTCAGAACGCCGCGTTGCCGCAGACGGCCGTCGTTTTTGCGGGTTACGGCATCGACGCTAAAAAAGATGCTCGTTACAACGATTTTGCGGATATCGACGTGCGCGGAAAACTGATCCTGATCTTTGACGGAACGCCTGATGCGGGAAATCCGCATTCGCCGTTCGCCCGCTTCGACATTCATACAAAAGCGAACATCGCAAAGGAGAACGGAGCCGCCGGCATTCTCGTCATTGCGGCCGGCGATGATTTTGCGAAAGATCGATTGGCAAAACTTTCGTATGATCGGATGCTCGGGGAAACCGCAGTACCGGTCGCGGGAATTTCACGCGCTCTTGCTCAAAAGATCCTGAACCTTTCGGACGGAGAACAACTTGCTGAGATCGCAAAATGGACGGCGATGAAAAAAGATGCGCCGGAAGGCATCAGGGTCGAGGTCGTCGGTAACAAACCGGCGACGGCTTCGCTTAAGGTAGAACTGGAAAAGCAAACGGTCGATGCCTATAACGTCATCGGCATTCTCGAAGGCCGCGATCCGCGGCTCAAACGCGAAGCGATCGTCATCGGCGCTCACTACGATCACCTCGGCCGCGGCGGAGCCGGAAGTCTCGCGGCAAATTCGACCGACATCCATTTCGGAGCTGACGACAACGCGTCAGGCACCTCAGCGATAATGGAACTCGCGCGCCGTTTTGCAAAAGAAAAAGACAACGAACGCACGATCATTTTTATCGCGTTCGGCGGCGAAGAAGAAGGCTTGCTCGGTTCAAAATACTACACCGAACATCCGATATTCCCTATCGAAAATACCGTCGCAATGATCAATCTCGATATGGTTGGCCGATTGAAGGACAATAAGCTCACCGTCGGCGGAATGGGAACGGCCGGGGAATGGCGCAGCATTCTGGACACATTCTCGTCAAAAACCGAATTTCCCGAGTTTGCCGATTTCGATCTTCAGCTCAACGAAGACGGCTTTGGCCCGTCGGATCATTCGTCGTTTTACGCAAAGAAAATTCCGGTGCTGTTCTTTTTCACGGGAACGCATCTCGATTACCACAAACCTTCGGACACGGCGGAGAAGATCAATTACGACGGGCTTCTGAAAATAACGGATTACATCGAAAAGATCGCGATGCGGATCGACGCCGCGCCGAAACGCCCAACGTATGCGGTCGCTAGATCGTCCGGCACAATGGGCCGCCGCGGCTTCAACGTTTCCCTCGGCACCATACCGAGCTACGGCGATTCGACCGACGGGCTTGTGCTCGACGGCGTCCGTGATGGTTCGCCAGCGGCAAAAGCCGGTCTGAAAGGCGGCGACAAGGTGGTAAAACTCGCGGGACATGATGTCAGAAACATTCAGGACTACACTTTCGTGCTCGGCGAAATGAAAGCCGGCGAAGAATATGAGGTGGTTGTAATTCGCGGCGCGGAACGGCTCACGCTGAAGATCGTTCCTGCACCCGCGACGCCGCGTTGATAGTATTTTATAAAGCATTTAAACTGTGACGGCAGCAAAAATATGAACATCCCATTTTGCAAATTTCATGGTTTCGGCAACGATTACATTGTCATCGAAAAAGCCGATCTTCCCGAAAATACAAAGCTCGACGAACTCGCAAAAGCCATATGCGACCGGCACAAAGGCGCCGGTTCCGACGGCATCGCTTTGATCTGGCCGCATACCGGCGAAGACGCTGATTTCGGCTGTGAGATCATAAACCCCGACGGCAGCACCGCCGGTTTTTCCGGTAACGGAACGCGGTGCGCTGTGGCTTATCTTTACTACAAGGAAAAGTGGGGAAAGCCCGGACTCCGTCTGTCGATGAGCACGGGAATCAAGAATTTCCGGCTGATAGAACGAATCTCGCCGGGACATTGCTGGTTCGAATCAGAGATCGGAAAGCCGAAATTTGCGGCGAAAGATATTCCGTTTCGCTCGATACAGGATATGAAAGCCGTCGTCGATCAAAATGTCATCGTCGGTTCGCAGGCGCTGGCTGTTTCGGCGGTAAATGTCGGAAATCCGGTCGCGTGCATTTTTGTCCCGAATTTCGACCTGGACTGGCGAAGCATCGGCAAAGAAATGGAAAGCAATCCGGCGTTTCCGGAAAGAACGAACGTCGTGTTCATCAACGTGCTCGACGAAGAGAACATTGACGTGCGCATATGGGAACGCGGGGCCGGCGAAACAACATCATCCGGAACGTGCAGCAGCGCGGCGGCTGTGATGAGCGCCTATACCGGCCGCACGTCACGAAACGTTTCCGTCTTTTCCGAAGGCGGCACGACCGAGATCTATTGGCGGCCCGACGACGAAATTCTCATCACGGGCCGCGCCGATCTGGCGTACTGCGGCATTTGGCCTGTCTAATTTTTTCGGCTTTTCAGATATTTTTTCGGTATCGGCGCGTCTTCGGTTTCGCCCTGCCAATATATCGTCACAACCCACCAGCGTTTGCCGTCATTCAAAAGCTGAAAGCTATTGATGCCGCGCGCAAAAGGCTTTTTGTCCGAAAGCTTGTGCAGCGATTCGTACGTCGAAAAAACGTGGACGATATTGCCGTACGTTTCTGTTTGCCGGGCAAGCTCGCGTTCGAAAAATCCTTCTTTTTCCAGATACGGCCCCGAACGCTTGATGTAATCTTCGGGCGTCAAAGCAACCGCCTGATACATACCGGTCTTTGCGTTCTTGCCGGTCGGAATGAGCCTCGCGTCCTTATGAAAAAGAGAGCGGAATCTGTCCCAATCGCGAGCCTTTCCGGCGTCGCCCGAGATAACATCATAGACCGCCGCCATTATCGCATCGACCGACGCGACGTCTTTCGGATCGGCTTCGCGGACATCCTGAGCCGGAACAACGACCGCCGCGGAGAAGCATACGGCGAGGGCAAACATCAAAAGTTTTGTTTTCATAATTTTGTGATACGAACGAAGGGAACTTTGGTTTCAGGAAAATGAAACGCGCCTATTCGCTGCGGCTGGACATCTCGATCCGCGTCTCGATCTTGTCCTGTTCATCACGCGGCATCGCGGAAAACAGATCGAGCCCGGTCTTTTCCTCGATCGCGCGGATCGTCGTTTGATACGTCCGCCACGGCGTATTTTCGATGCCTTTTCTGTTCGGCATATCGACGGCGATGATCCGCGCGGATGCGTCGATGCCCGCGGCTCCGCGTCCCCGTTTTACAAGCGCGATCACCTTCCAACAGTTCGTCGGCGCGACGACCTTTCCTTTCAGCACCTCCGCCTCGCCGTAAACTCCTGCGATCTGATACGCATCATAACCGCGCCGGACCTGCGCCCGAACATACGATTCCAGCTTTTGCCACGCATGTTCGTTTAACGAACCGAGCTGCGGAACGATGTTCGTCATCAAAAACGTTTCGCCATTCGCATTTCGGTCGCCGAAACGGTCAGCGCTTGGCACAAGGTGGCCGCGCTGATAGCCCGTGCCGCTGTAATCCCGCGTTGTTATGCGCCTAAATCCGCGCGGCAGATCGTCGTCCGGTTCGAAATCCGGCCGGGGGATCGATTTACCAAGCGTTTCGCGTGTTGTTTTCCATTGGATCCAATTCGCCGTTCCGCGTGCGTTGTTGTACGAGATCACGGCCGCGGATTTTTTCAGCAAATAGTTATCTTTCCGGGCCGGATCTGCCGCGGCGTTCGAAGGATTTCCGAACGGCAATTCTTCGCTCTGTACAGACTCCGTCAAGGCATCCGACCGCGTCGGCGTTTCCGGTGCGATCGGCGTTCGGATCCGCTCGCATCCGGCGGACAAGACAACCGCGGCAAGCAGTAAAATATATGATAACTTTCGAAACATAAATGACGTGACGGTCAATTTTAGCAAATCTTCACGCCGACGCATTGTGACGTTTTGCCGCCGATTACGTTAAACTATAAATAATGGCCGAAAAACAGAACATCGCCGGCTTTACGGAAACGGAACTTGTCGAATTCGTCGCAGAACTCGGCGAGCCGCGTTACCGCGCAAAACAGATCTTCAAAGGCATTCACGGCCATCGGCTCCGCGATTTTGCTGAGATGACGGATCTGCCGCTCGCGTTTCGTTCCCTGCTTTCGGAGCGCGCCGCTGTCGGAACACTGACGGTCGAATCCCTCTATGTTTCGACCGACGGCACGCGGCGTTTTCTGATGAAGACGGCGGACGGTTATCCGGTCGAATCCGTTTTTATCCCGACCGAAAACCGCGACACGATCTGTTTTTCGTCGCAATCGGGCTGTCCGCTGAAATGCGATTTTTGCCTGACTGCAAAGCTCGGCCTGCTGCGAAATCTGTCGGCGGCCGAGATCGTCGAACAGATCATCATCGTTCTGAACGACGTTTACGGGCCGCGTGCCGAAACGCCGCACGGCACGAATCTGGTCGCAATGGGCGCGGGCGAACCGCTTTTGAATTTCGACAACCTGATCAAAGCTCTCGGTATTATCTCCAGCGAAGACGGCCTGTTCATCGTGCCGAACCGCGTTACCGTTTCGACCGCCGGGATCGTTCCGAAGATCTACGAATTTGCAAAACTCGACAAACGGCCGCATCTGGCAATATCGCTTTCGGCGCCGGCCAACGAACTCCGCGACCGCCTGATGCCGATAAACCGCCGGTGGAACATCGACGAACTGCTCACGGCCGCGAAACATTTTCAGGGAACGCTTCGCCGCGGCGAACGTTTTACGTTCGAATATGTGATGCTCGGCGGCGTCAACGATTCGGATGAATATGCGGAAATGCTTGCCGATCTCGTCGAAAAATACGACCTGAAACGCGTAAAGATAAACCTGATCCCGCACAATGCGGCGGAACCGCTTGAATACGCGCCATCCGAAGAACGCCGCATCGAAAGCTTTAAGAATACGCTTGCTTCGCGCGGAATCGACGCATACGTTCGCCAACCGCGCGGCCGCGATATTTACGCCGCGTGCGGACAGCTTGCGGCAAAAGAACCGCTGGCCGCCGCGAAGATCGGCCTTTTGGATTGACCTATGGAAATATTGATCATCGGCCTGATCATCGTCGCATTGATGGCCTATACATCGACAAAAATAAAGAAAGCGGCGCGTGAGGCGTTCGAAACCGAAACCGTTTCGGGCGACGGATATTCGATAACGAAATCCGAAGGTTATATGGTTCCGGCTCGCGAAGACAACAGTCCGATCGAATTCGAAATAGTTTCAAAAGAATTCGGCGGAGGCGAATGCAGCAAGCGTCGCCGAGTTTCCCTGACACTATCAATATCCAGCGGCGGCCTCGCCGGAGTGCGTAAAGAGTTTAGGCGGCAGCTCACCGAAATTACCGAAGACGAACTATTGAAAGATTCGCAAAAAACGACGCTTGCGATAACCGGAGACAGAGAACTCGATAGCTGTCCCGTGCGTATATTTATGCGAGGCTTTGACCGCGGCGGAAAGATATATCGTTTCGAAGCGGTCGCGACGCTCGAGGATATCGAAGATCACGAAGAAAATATCAAAGCGATGCTCGACAGTATTCTTATTTTTTGAAACATCCGAACGGCACTTTTGTTCATCTATTCGAACAGGTTTTGTTATGAAACATTTTTACAGAGGTCTTGTTTTCGCCGCTTTTCTAATATCCGCGGTGTTCGTTTCCGCGTCATCGGCACAAACCGTCAGCGGTTCGATCGCGAACGGTTCGGTCAGCCGCGGCACCACCGCACGCGGATATGTCCGCCTTCATATTCCCGCGGGACTGCACGTAAATTCGAGCCGTCCGGCCAGCGAATACGCGCTCGCGACAAAAGTTACGTTAAAGGCTTCGGGCGTGAAACTTAGCGACCCGATCTATCCGAAAGGCACGAACCGCACGTTCCGATTCTCAAAAGTTCCGATAAATGTTTACGAAGGAACGGTCGCATTTCCCTTCCGCGTGACGGTCCCGAAAGGTTTTCGCGGAAGAACGGTCACCGTTCGCGCAAGCGTTTATTATCAGGCATGCACGGATGAGGTCTGTTACCCGCCTAAAACAAAAACGGTAACGATAACCGCGCGCGTTCGTTAAATTTACAATTGTCCGATAACTGAAAGCAGCCTTCCGGTCTTGCCGTGAAGCTGCTTTTCTTTTCGGTAGGAAAAGAATAGATCGATGCGTTCCATTGTGCAGAACGGCGCTGTGTGAATATTCGCATCCGCGACGCCCGCGGCGATAAGCCGGTCGCGGTTCGCTTTGTGAAGATCGACGAGCGCATGACCGGGACGCGTCAGCGTAAAATACTTTCCCGTGTTCGGAAAAGTTTCCGAGAATCGTTCGATAACGTCTTCGCCGACCTCATAGTTTCGCCCGCAGGCGGCCGGGCCGATCGCCGCAATGATGTCTTTCGGGTCGGTGCCGAATTCTGCTTGCAAAGTTTCAACCGCCTTTGCCGCGATCGACGCAACCGTTCCGCGCCAGCCCGCGTGAACGGCCGCATATGCATGCGTTTGCGGGTCGCCGATCAGAACCGGCACGCAGTCGGCGGTTTTCACGCCCGCCAGAACATGCGGCAAAGCCGAGGCAACAGCATCGAATTTCTCGTCCGATTCCTTTACTTCGTCCCTGCTCTTCACGACCTTTATATCGCTGCCGTGGATCTGCCAAACCGTCGCGAGCGTATGTTCACCCGCGAACGCCTTCAGAAACCGCCGCCGGTTCTCATAGATATTTTCGTCGGTGTCTTCGCTAAAACCGGCTAGGTTCAGATCGCCTTTGGGAAACGGCGAAACGCCGCCGAGCCGCGTCGAAAACCCGTTCTCAAAACCGGCATCGGTGAGCGCACGGCATTTCAGAACCCGAACGCCGTCCGCCGCGACCCAATAAAATCCGCTGTCTGCTAGACTTTGCTCATCGGCGGCAATAACATTATCCTTACTTTTCGACATGCTGTTTTCGACCGGTATCGACATAATCGAAGTTTACCGCATACGCGAAACTATGAACAGAACTCCGCGCTTTACGGAGCGCGTTTTCACGCCCACGGAACGAAGTTATTGTGACGCTAAAGGCGAAGCCGCGTTCCAATCATACGCCGGAAGATTTGCCGCAAAAGAAGCTTTTCTGAAAGCGCTCAAAACAGGTTGGCGCGGCAAAATTACGTGGCACGATGTCGAGATCCTTTCGGATGAAGCCGGTGTTCCCGTGCTGAATCTAACGGGCGAAGCAAAACGCCTTATCGATGAACTCGGCGCCGTTGCCGTTCATCTTTCCATCTCGCACACGGCCGAACACGCGGTCGCGAATGTCATCATCGAAAAGTGAAATACGCTATCGCCGGATCGTGGTCTGAAAAACGCTCGGGCCGCGCCGGATCATTTTTCAAGACCTCAGGAAAATCCGCGTTAAGGCGGGCAAATCCGAAACCTTTAATATGGCTTTTCAAATTTTGCGAAATAAGCATGTGGTCGAGCGTTTGCGCATTCGCATCGAAAACGTATGAATAGCGTTCGTTGGCAGAGATCACGTCAACCAGATCGACAAGGTCCGGATCGACAAGATCTTCGGACGGATTGAGCACGGCCTCTTTTGCGGCAGGCGTTCCTTTCAGCGTTCCGATCAGGTCGAGTATTCCGTCGCTGAACTGAAACGCATTAAAATCGCCGAGCAAAATGATCCGTTCGGCAGCGTCAGCCTTTTGCCGCGCCGAAACAAAACGTGCAAGCGTTTCTGCCTGGAGCCGCTTTTTCAGCCGAACATTATTCATATTCTTTGGATCGCTGTAACCGCGAAACGATTTCATATGGTTGACGATGACCGTCAACGGAAATTCTTTGCCGTCTGGCATTTTCACCGAAACGCGGACCATCAGCGGCGGTCTGTCATTGAGCGGCAATTCATCGCCCGTTTCCGGGTGTTCGTACGTGTCTTTCTTTCCGATCTGAATAATTTCGACGATATCTACCCGCGAACGTTTGATCAAGAAACCGCAATCGATGCCGCGGCCGTCATTGCCTTCGATCAAAAACGCCTCGTACTTCGGATCGTCCAAACCGGCTTTAACCGAATCGGAATTAATGCGTTCGGCAAGCTTTTTCAGTGCATTTATGTTTTCGACCTCGATCGCGCCGATGACGTCCGGAAGCCGCAGATAGTCGCGGATCGAACGCGAGATCTTGTTCAACCGCTTCTGAAACACCTCCGGCGGCGTGACCGGTTCTTTTATGCCGGGATCATCGACGTCATCGAAAAAATTCTCAAGGTTCATTCCGGCGACCGAAAACTGCGTATCCGTTAGTTTCGGCATCGCTTTCGGTTTTCGTACCGTCGTGAAAACCGGACGCGTATCAAGGTCTGTAAAAATGACATATCGACCACCTTCGTACTGAAGTACGCCGACGATATTTTCGACTGCGGTCATCGCGGCGATATCGAGCGGTTCGCCGGGTTTTCCATCGGCCGAACGCTGCTGCGCGGTATCTACGCGAATGACCTCCGGATTCGAATCGAATACCGGCAGTACCGGTTTCGTTTTGCGTATTTCGTCCGTGTCGTAAACCGCGGCGAATTCGCGAATGTCGATGCCCGGTTCGCGAAACGGCCGTTTCGTTCCTTTCAAAACAACGGCAAAGCGTCCGTTTGACGCCACGACATTATTGTTTTCGCGGCCGCCGGTCGGTTCGACTGTCACCGCGGACGGGATCGAAACGCGCATGCCTTCGAATTTTTCGAGCTGATCGACCTTGTTGGACGTTAGATGTTCGCGCGTAATGATGATCGGTTTCGGGAGCGGGTTCCCTTTCGAAATAACCGTGATCTTGTCGCCGCCCTGGTTAAATGAAAGTTCGGTAAGCGTTAGGTTGAAAGCTTCGCTGTTGCGGCGAAACTCTTGTATATCGCCGGTGACCGTGACAAGGTTTCCGGCCGCGGCTTCGGCAGGAACGTCGCCGCGCGGGCCGATGTAAACATAAATTCCTTCGGAGGTATTCGGATCGTCGTCCGCATCGGCGTCCGGCGTTTGCAGGAAAAAGCCTGTCCGAGTGCGGGCCGTGACGATGCCCGTTAGTTTCACGCGTTCGCCTTCGAGCGGCGATATATTGCCCGAACCTTGGACTTCGGCGATCGCGGCCGCGCGCTGCGCGAACGCCGCCGCGGGCAGCAGCGTGGCCGCCAGCAGAATAAGCCATGCGGCTTTTATCGTTTTACTGCATGTCACGTTTTCGTTCTACAAGTTCCGCCGTATTTCTTCCGACGTTGGTCAAGAAATCATAGCCGGTCAGATTTTCGACCGTATTGATCGGAACACGAAATTCGCGCCACGGAGCGTTTATGTTCAGCGGCAGCGTGTTGGGAACGATAATGCCGAAAGCACGCGTTGACCTTCCGAACCGTTCCAGGTCGTTCGTGCCGTTCGGCATTATTATCACGACCTTCCACGTATAAGCCGGAACAACAATGCGTCCCTGAGCGATCGTTCCGATATTGCCGGCCGGACCGGAATAAATGTAGATCTCGTTGCCCTGAGCCGCAAGCGAACGGCAGTATGTTTCAAATTCTTCCCACGGGCCTTGATTATTTTCCGATATCTGCGGAACCATATTCGTCATCAGGAACGTCGCCGAATTATTTTCTACCGAATTCGTTCTATCTCCCGAAGGACACATATGCCCGCGGTTGTATCCGGACCCGCTGTAATCCGAATTCTGTACCTGATACCAACCGGCCGGAAGGCTCGCATCCGGACGATAATCGTCCTGACGCTGCGCACCGCCGATCCAACTGCTGTCGAGCCGCCACGCGACCCAATTCGCCGTCGCCTTACTGCGGTTGTATGACAGTGTGTATTGCGGCTTGTACATCAAATAATCATTCTCATTCGCGATGTCAGCCGTTGCATTGCTTGGAATTCCGAAAAGCGTCGGATCGTCGCCCGGAAGCGGCGCGTTTATTGTGATCGCCTGGTTGAGGTTGACCGAGCGGGACTCAGCATCCGCCGCAACCGCAGTTACATTATGTACGCCGCCTTCGATCTCGACCGGTATCGCCGCCGAATATGAAAAGACGTTGTCGCCCGCGGTTTGGTCACCGTTCGTGCCGTCGTCAAAGAATGTCTGTGAAGCGTTGCCGCCGATGTCCGTCAGGTCGCCGACTACCGTGATGCCTGTGCTCGGCGGAACCGTTGCAGGGATCACCGTTACCGTGATGAGCGTACTCGCACCGGGCGAAACAAAGCTTGGATTCGCGCCTATCGTTGCGAACAGATTCGTACCGCCGCCCGAACAGGTATTTATCGGCGTCGAGGAATTTCGCGGCCCGGCCGGGTTCAGATTCTCAAAATCGTCAAGATTATTGTCGGTGTCCTGACAGGCGTTGTTCTTTCTGGATTGTCCCGTATCGGCGGGCGGTGCGGCCGTTACCGCAGTTTCTATGAATGCGTTCGTCGCCGTTCCCCAGCCGACCGAATCAAGTATGACGCCTTCCGCGTTGCGGACCGCCAAACCGCCGCCGTTCCCGGAGATCGAACAGCTGCAGACCGACGGCGTGTAGGTTATATCGGGCGTCGCCGGGCCATCGTAGGTGTTCGTTGCGATCAGATAATAACCGCCCGCCGGAATTATGGTTGATGTGTTCCATTGGGCCATCGGGCCAACATCATTAACGCCGCCGGCCGAACGGTAAACGACCTTGAAACCGTTCAGATCGACCGGATCGGGGCCGGTGTTGTGAAGTTCGATGAATTCGTCTTCCTGGTTGGAAGCTCCCCGCGTCTGAAACTGGCTGATAACCAGATTCGGCGAAACCATCGCATTCGCTTCGACCTGAAACAAACTGTCGGAAAACCAGAAGAGACCGGCGCAGACAAGCGCGAGCATTAAAGGAGCAGCGGC
Organism: uncultured bacterium; assembly: GCA_965651435.1. Taxonomy (GTDB): domain Bacteria; phylum Acidobacteriota; class Blastocatellia; order Pyrinomonadales; family Pyrinomonadaceae; genus OLB17. Next base: position 28,093 of record CBFGSN010000007.1, read on the forward strand.
AAATTTGAACTTCATTCTTTGAAAGACCTTCCCCAGGGAATCGTAATTATTTTCGCAAATAATTTTCTATCACATTACCGCGGCAATTGGAACTTCGCGATGCTTAAAACAATGTTACGGAATGCATCCGTGTGCGAACAAAAAGCATCGAACAAAGCCGATGCTTTTCCCTGGTATTTAGATCGGACGTAACGTTACCTGATCCGCAAAGCCGCTCTTATTTCCTCGGGCGTATTTTTGGACGTTATGTCGTTATCCGAAGTTTCGCCGCTGTGATGAACCCAAGCGAGCATAAGACCGTCGTCGGTGTTCAAAAGTGACAGTTCGATGCCGTCTTTCCTCGGTATCTTCGCGAGTATCTCATTAATGCTGTTTGTCGCCGCGATCAATTCCTTGTCGTGAAACGGCGATTCTTCGGCAACGAGAAATGTTGCGGACAGGCAGCTTCCATCGCCTGCGTCGCAGTTGATCATATCCTTCGTTACATCTATGTTGTAGCTGCAGCGGTCGCCGCCGCAGGGTTTATCGGGTTTTTGCAATGCCATGGGCTGTTCACTCCGTATCGTTTGTGCGTTTAACGTTTCGTTCGGGAGGTCAGCGGGAGGTTCATTGTGTCTTATTCTCTCATTACATACCGCGGCTAATCAAAACCGCATCAGAAGTATCTTCGCCGCGCGAGATCACATACGCTCCGTCGGTCGCGGTGTCGAACCGGAATATTCGCAGACGTTCGAAATTGGTCAGCCGCGTCGGCTCACCTCCGCTTATCGGCTGCTGCCAAAGATCGTCGGCCTGTTCGCCGCGCCGGTTGTAGATCAGAGCCTTTCCGTCAGCCGACCATCGGAACATACGGGCCTGCGCAACTTCCGGCAGATCCAAAATGCCGGACGGTTCGCCGCCGCCTATCGGCAAGATCGCGATCGCATTCTTTCCGTTCCCGGCTTTCTTTGCGGCGATGCATGCGACGTAGCGTCCGTCCGGCGAGACGACAGGACGTGTCGCTTCGATGCTGCTTAATTGTTTCGGCCCGCTGCCGTCCATTCCGATCATCCAAACTGTGGTGCGGTTCTGTTCGTCGGTTCGGTCAAAAACGACATATTTGCCGTCAGGTGTGATCTGCGGTTCGCCGGCAATGCCCGGGCCTTTCGTGAGCTGAACCGCATTTTCACCGCTGATGTCCATTCGCCAGAGGTTCGGATTTCCCGCGCGCGTCGAAACAAAAACGATATACTTTCCGTCAGGCGATACCGCCGGCGAGAAATTTGAACGGGTCCGCTGGGTCAACTGCCGCGTTTGTCCCGAAGGATAAACGATCGAAATATCCTGCATTCCCTTGACGCGTGTCGTATAAACTACGCTGCCGTCCGGTGTCGCGGCAAGTCCGGACATGCCTTCATCGCGGCCGAGCTCTTTCGTCAACTGCGTTTCCGCCGTGTTCTTCCCGACGCGCCAGATGTTCGCATTTCTGTCTTCCTGAACGCTCGCAATAACGCCGCCGTCGGAAGAAACGCTGAGGCCCTGATAGCTCGACAGATCGTTCGTCACGCGCGTGAGTTCGCCGTCGGGATATGAAAGATGCCAGATCTGGGAAAGCGTTGTATCAAGGTCGCGCGCCGTCAGAATAATGCCGCCTTCGTTCGGCAGCCACGCCAAACCGCTGATGCGGTACCAGGCCGGCGATGTGATCGGTTTCTGCGAACCGTCCGCAACCGAGATCTCGACAAGTTTGCACACGCTCTCGCCCGACGAATAGACGGCCGCCGCGATCTTATCGGCCTTCGGCGACCACGCCGTCAGCATCCAGCGTTCACCGATATTTGCTGCGGCAAGTTCACGAATGTTCGAACCATCCGAATCGGCGACCATCAGTTTTGTTTCGTCCTTTACAAAACTTATCTTCGTACCGTCCGGCGAAAAGGCCGCCGTTCCGCTTATTCCTTCCGTGATCTTCTGCGGCACGCTGCCGAGCGCATCGACCTGTGCGAGCGACGAGGTTCCGTCCGGTGAACGCACCAGATAGGTCACAAAATTCGAATCAGGTGAAAATGCCAGCCCGCTGTATCTTACATCCGCGGGTTTGACGATCTGGATCGCGGCCGACGTTTCGGATTGTTTGATCCAAAGGCTTTCCATGCCGTTTTCGCGCGCCGCGAACGCGAGCATTTTTCCGTTCGGCGAAACGGCAAGCTGCGCCGACGCGATATTGCCGGTCGTCGTCGCCTTAGAAAATTTCATGTTCTGAAAATCGTTGGCGGCGCGCTTCGCCAAAACAAAATGATCGAACGTAAAAATAGCGGCAAAACAAACGGCGAGCAGCGCGGCCACTGCGCCGAACGCCCGCAGCGGATGTTCGCGTGCCTCTGATATCAATATCTCGCTGAAAGTATTCGTTCCGGCGTCCGATCGATTCGGAAGCGTGAAAGCTTCGGTAACAGCATTGCTGATGGTTCGCGACGGCGGTATGTCGGCACCATCATCGAACAAATGGTCGGCGGAACGAAACGAACGCGTTCCCGATTCCTCGGCATATTCATTACGCGCCGCACGAAGTTCGACAAGCATTTCATCGACCGACTGAAATCTTTCGTCCGGATCTTTTCGTATCGCCCGATCGACCGCAGCGACAAGCCGCGGCGGTGCATTCGGGTTAAGTTCCGCCAGCGGATCCGGATCTTTATGTATGATCGATGCAATTATATCGAGATTGTTTTCGCCCGAAAACGCCTGTCTTCCGGCGACCATTTGATAGAGCATCGCTCCGAAACTGAAAATATCCGAACGTTCGTCGGCGACCTTTCCGCGTGCCTGTTCGGGCGAAAGATAACCGACCGTTCCCATTATCATCCCGGGATTCGTCTTGTGTTCGGCAACGGTCATCGCCTCGTTTTCGGCTCTTCGCTCGGTCAGTTTCGCCAAACCAAAATCGAGGATCTTTGCGATGCCGTCAGGCCTGATGATTATGTTGTCGGGTTTAATGTCGCGGTGAATTACGTTTGCGGCGTGTGCGGCCGAAAGCGCGCTTGCGACCTGTATCGCAATATCGATCTTTTGCCGCATATCGAGACTTCGATTGCGGATCGCCTTTGCCAGCGTTTCGCCCGAAACGAACTCCATTGCGATGAACGGTGTGTCGTTCTCTTCGTTGATCTCATAGATCGTGATTATGTTCGGGTGATTTAGCGCCGATGCCGATTTTGCTTCGTGTATAAAGCGGTGCAGGCGTTGCGAATCGTCGGAAACCTCGGTCGGCAGGACCTTGATAGCGATCTGGCGATTGAGCTTTGTGTCCTCGGCAAGATATACAAGCCCCATTCCGCCTTCGGCGATCTTACGTAGGATCTTGTAACGGCCAAGCCATTCTTCTGCGAGCATAACACAACTCCGTTTCCAAGAAACGCTTGAAAAATAGGGTCACCTAACGTGACGAATAACGCCGCGTTCTTTTGCGTAACTTAACTGAGGAATTTTTCGAACTAATCCGAAATGCGATAGGCTTTGCCGTCGTCCGCGACGATGACGACAGTGCCCGGAATCTGTTCGGCGATCCGTTTTACACCGGCATCGATCCGACCGTAATCCGCGGTTCCGCGCCGCACATTTACAGTTGGTCCGCCCGTGTACCGAACATCATACCAAACGTTCTGCCGCCGGATAAATCGTTTACCCGAAACGACCTTTTCGTTCGAAGCGTTTGTTTTCGGCTCCGGCGCGGATGCCATCGGAACCTGTCGCTCCATCGAACGAGCTGCCATTTTTTTGTCGCTCCGATCAAGGACACCGTCCGCCGTGGTAGGCGGAGGCGCCGATGCGCCGTCGACCGCCATTTCTTCACGGCGTGCTTCGTTCGAATAAGCACGGGCCGTCGGTTGTTCGATCGGCGGTGCGGGTTGTGCGGCGACCGGGTCAGCCAATGAAACATCTGCGGTCTCCTGTTCGTCCGACGCGACCTCCTGCCGTGATCGCGAAGTATTCGGATTCACGATCATATTCGCTGCCGAATTTCCGGTTCCCGTGATATTCGCCGATTTTTCGAGCACACCGCCGCCTCCTCCGCCCGTAGAGGCATCGGCATTCGCCGTCACCTCAGCAGAACGCGCGGGAGCGCTGTCGGCCGTCGAATATGATATCTCCGCCGATCGATTCGATTGATAGACCGACACTACCAAAAGCCCACCGAACACCAGCACGAGACTTCCCATTACATAGGCGAGGTTAGGGAATAACATCAGCCGCCGATACCACGGCACTTCATCCGAAACCGCGGGCGCGGCAACGGCTTCGGAAACGGGCATCGCATCTTCGGCAGCATCGGCATTGAGTTGGATCAACTGCGCCAATTCATTTCGGCACGAACGGCAGTTCGCCAAATGTTCGACATGACGGACGCGAGCCTTTGGCGGCGACAGATTTTCCGCAAACAGCGACAGTTCGTCCGCGTCCAGATGGGCGTCCGCCGCCGGGCTCTCGGAAAAGCCCGTTTCGCGTGCACGCCGCAGTATCGCGTCCATTGTTTTATCGAGATCTGTCTGCATCTTTGATCACGGCAGCCGCCGCTGCCTCTCCGAAATTAGAACGTTTCATCTCCAAAATTCTTGCATCATCGCCACGGCCATGAACGCCGCAAGCAATTTCTCCACATCAAGGCCAAGTCCCGCCGCCGCTTCGGACAAATAACCGTTGACTTCCGCGTCGTTCCAGCCGTGCCGGTTCTTCAGATGCTTTTCGACCGAAACACGCACATCTTTTTGAATTCGCGCAAGCCGCCGGCTGGCCGTGGCTTCGTGATAACCGAATGTTGCCGCGATCTCCTTTAGTTTAAGATCGTCAAAATAATAAAGCTTGAGAATAAGCCTGTCCTCGGCCGGAAGCTCAGCCATTGCCGCACTTAGCGCCGTCGAAATATCGCGTGCCGCCCGAGCCTCGGAAAGTTGATCTTCAGGGTCGAGCCCGGCCGCCTTTTCGGGCAAGGCGTCGTTCACTATTATTTCAAGGTCGCGGTCTTCCTCGACCTGAACAAGCTTTGATTGCTTGCGAAATTGGTCTATTGCGAGCTGCGAAACGACCGCTCGGAGCCATCCGCCGAGCGAGCCGCGGCCTGAGTAATAGCCAAGTTTGCTTTTGCGTTTGCCTTCCGCGTCGGTGCGAAGCCCGTAAAGTTCAGCCCAGATCGAACTCGTCAGGTCATCCGCGTCTTCGCTGTTCGCCGCGATCTTTCGCGCCGCCGAACGGACCGTCATATCGAACTGAGCGACCAGATCTTCCCAAGCTTTTTCGTCGCCGCTTTCGCACGCGATTATCAAACAAAACTCATCGGCCCGGATCTCGTCGATGTATTCGCGGATCGCGCGATGATCGACATCGGGCGTGTCCTTCAATAGATATTTCGCCAACCCCGCCTCGACCCGCGGCCGAACTTCAGCAGAAGACAAGCCACGCGCGTCGGACGCGCGCGAAAGCAAACGGCCAACGCCTTCTTCTATGGCTCCTTCGAATTTTTCAGGCAAAATGGTCATTGACGAAACGAAAGCAGTTTAACATTCATTCGATGAAAGCGGGAACTTG
>CBFGSN010000008.1:0-32220 GCA_965651435.1 uncultured bacterium
CAATTCCCAGCGGCAGGCCGAGCATAAAAATGCTCATCGCTCGGGCACGTTTTTCGGGTGGAAAAAGGTCGCCGATCAGCGCAGTTGCGGCCGGTGCGAATGACGCCTCGCCGACGCCGACGCCGATGCGGATCGCGAAGATCTGGGCATAATTTTGCGCAATGCCCGAAGCCGCCGTCAGCAGACTCCAGACAAATACACCCGCCGATATTATGTGTTTGCGGGGAAATCTGTCGGCGATGCGACCAAAAGGAAGTCCGACGACAGCGTAAACGAGCGTGAAGGCGGTCGCCAGGAGCCCGAGCGATGTATCGCTGAGTAAAAATTCCTTTCGCAGTGGTTCCGCGACCGCTCCGATTATCAGCCGGTCGAAAAAGTTCACTAGATTTATCGCAAAAAGAGTTATTAAAGCAAACCAAGCTCGTGAATTAGCATTCATATAAATATCGGTTTTGGTGAACGCGCCGTTCAGGCGTTTTACTTTCGAAAGGTATGTGCCTAGAATAACCTCTGAACTATGAGATCAAAACTCGCAATTATTTTGTCCATCGTTTCGTTTCTGATCCTTGCGGGATGTTCGGCCCAAGCCCCGGCCGAAAATGCCAACGAATCGCTTCCGATCCCGAGCCAGTCGATCGATCCGGCGAAAGCCGCCAACGATAATGCCGAAGAACTCGGCATGCTTATCACTCTTCCGTACGATCCGGTCGAGGTCGCGTTCCGCGAATCCGCCGGAAATGTAAGAATGCTGACCGCCGTCGTGAGATTTTCTACCGCCGAAGCAGATACTATTACAAAAAAAGCCGAGGCTGTAAAACCTGCGGAAGAGACGAAGGTCAAGGTCGAGGAATGGTTTCCGGCTGAGCTGGTTGACCGCAGCGACGTTCAGCTTGAACCGACGATACCCGGCAAGCTTTATCCCGCGGATGAATTTTTCAAAGAGCCGTTCACGTCCGGAACGGTGACCCGGATCGGCGAAACGGATTATTTTTATATTGTAATGACCGCGTCGAAACCTCAGCCGGCTTCATAGCGTTTCAGTTTCCGGTACAAGGTCGAAAGGTCGATGCCGAGTATCGCCGCCGCTGCGATCTTGTCCTGGCCTGTCGAATCTAAAACTTCGAGGATGTGCCGCTTTTCGAAAGCCTCTAGGCTTCGCGAATCCGATACATCTTTTCTCATGTCCGTTATCCGCTCCGGCAGGCTTTCGCGGCCGATCTCGTCGCCGCTGAGAATAAAGGCGCGTTCGATCACGTTCTCGAGTTCGCGGACATTACCCGGCCATGCGTACTTTTTCAGGTCTTCGATGGCGTCGGCAGTAATGGATTTGTCCGCGGCGTTCTGTGTGTGTGCGGTTTTATTGACAAAGAATTTGCACAAGAGCGGGATGTCCTCGATACGTTCGCGTAGCGGCGGCAGCGAAATTTCGATCACACTCAGCCGGTAAAAAAGATCTTCGCGAAAATTCCCGAGCGAAATTTCGTGTTCAAGGTCTTTGTTCGTCGCGGCGATTATCCGAGCGTCGAATTTTACCGGCACCGACGAACCGACCGGCAGAACCTCGCGTTCCTGCAGAGCGCGTAAAAGCTTTACCTGAAGGGCCGGCGGCATTTCGCCGATCTCATCCAAAAACAGTGTTCCTCCGGCTGCCGCCTGAAATATCCCTTTCTTATCGGACACAGCTCCGGTAAACGATCCGCGAACGTGCCCAAAGAATTCGCTTTCCAGAAGGTGTTCGGGCATCGCTCCGCAGTTGACCGCAAGAAACGGTTCGGCGGCCCGGCTGCTGTTGTAATGGAGCGAACGTGCGACAAGTTCCTTGCCGGTCCCGCTTTCGCCAAGGATGAGTACGTTCGTATTAGTGTCGGCGACCTTTTCGACCATATTAAAGACCGATCGAAGCTTGTCGCTGTTGCCGATGATCTCGCTCGGATAATGCGCATTTCGAAGCTCACGCCGGAGAGCGCGGTTCTCCTTAAAGAGCCGGCGTTGGTTGATCGCGTTCTTTACGGTTTGGATAATGTCGGCGTTGACAAAGGGTTTTGTGACGTAATCGTAGGCGCCTTTTCTAAGCGCGGCTACGGCCGTATCGACGCTCGAATACGCCGTCATCACGATCACGAGAGCGTCCGGATCGACAGATTTTATGCGGTCAAGCAGCGTGAGGCCATCGGCGCCGGCAAGTTTGATATCGGTCAGGGTTACCGCGATGTCGTTCTGCGAAAAGACTTCAAAACCGGCTTCGGCGCTGTCGGCCGTAAAGACGCTGTAACCCGAATCTTCGAGCAACCGGCGCAATATCGTGCGCATCAATTCTTCATCTTCTACGACCAGAACATTTTGATTTGGCATGACCATTTTCGGGATAAAGCCATAGTCTAACATACGGCTTTATGCTTTTTGTTCTTTCATGTTAGCATCATTTGAACGTCATTTTTTCGAATGCATTTTCGTAACCTCATATTCCTTTTTCCTATAATAGTGCTGGCCTTTTCGCAGGCCGTCGCTCAGCAGACCAATCCTGTCGAACAGCAGCTAGCCAATCCGATAACCGACACGCCGAATATAAATCCCGTCGCTTCGCCGCAGGAAGCCAAATCCGTAAAAAAGAAAGACACGAGCTTTGAACAGGAAGGCGGCGACGGCGAACTGGTCGTTTATTCCGAACATCAATCCGTCGAAGGCGAAGAGGGAAAACGGATCATCGTTCACGAAGGCAACGTCGATGCCCGGTATGGAATTTACCGGCTTCAGGCGGACAAGATCACAATATACGAGGCGCAGAACCTGATGGACGCCGAGGGCAGCGTCGTGTTCGATCAGGGCGACGACCAACGCATCACCGGATCTCGCGCTAAATGGAATTACAAGACAAAGCTCGGTACGTTCGAAGATTCGACAGGTTTTACGAATCAGACGAACGACGGTACGGTTATATATTTCACGGCCGACAAGGTCGAACGCGTTTCGCTTGATGAAGTTATCGTGACCAAAGGCGAATTCACCGCCTGTGAGGAGGCGGTGCCGAAATGGTCGTTCACCGCCGACGAAGCGTCGATCAAGATAAATGACCGCGTTAAATTAAAGAACGGCAAATTTCGCGTAAAAGACATACCGATCGTTCCGCTGCCGTACGCGTCGATTCCCATCAAGGAACGCGACCGCGCGTCCGGCTTTTTGACGCCGACGTTCGGATTTTCCGGCGACAAGGGATTTCGCTTGTCGAATGCTTATTATTTGACGCTTGGGCGTTCGGCGGACGTAACGTTCCGCGGCGACATTTATTCATCGCGCGGCATCGGTTATGGAATGGACGTTCGGACGCGGGCTAATTCGCGTTCGTATCTGGATTTCGGATTTTATGCGGTTAAGGACCGCATCTTCGGAGCCGGCGCAAGCCCCGAACATCCCGATCAGGGCGGTTCGATCTTTTATGCCGAAGGCGTTCATTATTTTTCGAACGGTTTTACCGGAGCCGTCGATGCCCGCATAACGTCCAATCTCGATTTTCGTCAGGTTTTTTCGGACGGCATTCAGCAGATCATTTCGCCGATAGAAAATTCGCAGGTTTCCCTTAACAAAAGCTGGAACAATTACACGATGAATGTGCTCGCGCGGTCGCAGGTCATTTCGCTGCCGAACGTTCGTGTGAGCACGCGAAATCTGCCGAGCATACATTTCGAAAAGCGTCCGTCCCGTCTGTCGTTTCTGGATGCGTTGTACTTTTCGTTCGAAACGAGTCTGGAAGGCGTTTCGCGGCGCGAGACCGTTGATGATATCGTCCGCTATCGGCTCGACACCGGTTCGGACCCGATCCGCACGCCGGCGCTTCTGCAGCGGCTCGACTTTCACCCCAAATTCACGCTGCCGCTCAGCTTCAAATATCTGAACATCACCATGTCCGGCGGGGCACGCGTAACTTATTATTCGAATTCGTTCAATGATATGCGTCAGGTTCTGGGCAAAGACCTGATACGGAAATACGGTGAATTCGAGCTCGATATCCGGCCGACGGCCTTTGCTAAAAATTTCTACGGCAAGGATGATAAATTCAAGTTTCGCCACGTGATCGAACCATACGTGACATATCGGTATGCGAAGGGCGTCGATAATTTTGAGAACATAATTCGCTTTGACCAGATGGACACGTACACGGACACGAACGAGGTCGAATTCGGCGTGATCAACCGCATCTACACCCGCCGTTATGCCGAAGCCGTTACGGACGACGCCCAGAAGCTTCTGACACAGAGAGGCGATGATGACAGATCTGACGTGACCATCCAGCCGTATGAGATATTCAGTTTGTCGGTCCGCGGAAAATATTTCTTTGACAAAACGTTCGGCGGAGCCTTGACGCCCGGACAGCGAAACCAGATAGCGCCGATAACCGCGATGAGTTTTTATACTTTCGGCGGCGTGCCGCGACGTTGGTCGCCGCTTATCATCGACGCGACTTATCGGCCGCAGCGGACCATATTCGCGAATACGCGGATGGACCTTGGGCTTAACGGCGATGGGTTGCGTGCATTTTCTTCAACCATCGGCTACGACAAGCCGCTTTTCAAGCTCTTTCAAACTTTCTATTACACGCGTGCCGTCGAACTGATCCCATCACTCGCTCAATATTCGAACCGTGTCGGGACCGAAGCCGGAACGCTTCGCGGTGCGCAATGGAGCCCGTCGGTTTTCATCGGCAACCGCGAAAAAGGAATTTACGGAGGAGCGTCGCTGTTCTATGATTTTGAAAATCGGCGGAAGGCAGATCTTTCACCGCTTATAAGTTCTTTATATACATTGGGTTATGCGTACGATTGCTGTTCGCTTGCGGTCCAATTCTATACATTCAGCGTCGGCGTGAGAAACGAAAATCGACTGTCGTTCAGCTTTCGTTTGAACGGCATCGGTTCCGTCGGTACGGAACGCGACGGCCGGTATTTGCGTTAAAACTAGCGGCGGTCGATGCTTGTCTGCGCGACCGAATTATAATATTCCACCGGCGCCAGGTCGTCGGTTAGAACCTTTAGATCGTTCGTATCGATGTCACCATCCACGCGCCGCTTGAGCAGTTCGGCAAGATCCGGTTCAATGCTTTCATCGCCTATTCTCATTTCCCGATCGCTCGCAACGATGATGAAATTTTGCAGACGTGTGTCATCAAATTCCGGGTGTACTTTGAAAATGTAAACGTTTGCGAACACCTGTCTGTATGTCATTACCTCGGCGCGCAGGAACCTGCCGGCGTCGCCTGTCAAAGCCGAACCGATGTTGAATATCACAACGCCGTCATCCGTCAAAACCCGTTGGATCTGCCCGACCGCTTCGATCGTCGTCAGCTGATACGGAACCGTGAAAAGCGAACCGAACGCATCCATCAAAACAACGTCGTACGAATCGGATGCAGCAGAATTAAGAAACACGCGGCCGTCTTCGTGAAAGATGCGCATACGCGGGTCGTCGCGTAGGCGAAAATGTTGCCGCGCGATCTCGGTCATTTCCGCGTCGATCTCCGCGACGTCGATGGTCGATCCGGGAAAGCGTTCCAGATAATGCCGCGGATAAGAATAACCCGCACCGCCGATCATCAGCGTTTTCCGCGGCGACGGTTTGAAAAGTTCTGCGATGTCGTAAAATTTGTTGTAGTCAAAGACAAGCTCGTCGCTGTCCAAAAACACGGCGGACTGGATAAAATACGGATCGGTCACAAGAGCGCGGATCGGTCGGCCGGAACGCGGCTCGGTCGTTTCGAAGATCTGCACGCGGCTGTATTGAGTGTCGATATCGAAAAAATAGCGGTCGCGGCGCATCTCAAAGGCCGTGAATTCGTTCGACAAGATCGCGATAACGAACAGTGTGACGGCGGCTATTCGCGGCCGCGTCATCGAAAAGGCCGCGAGCGAGATTCCGACCGCAAAAAGCGACGCGGCAATAATATAAAGCGTTCGCGTGCTGCCGACGAACGGTATCAGAAGAAAACCCGAGAGAAATGTGCCGATGATACTGCCGACCGTCGAAAGAGCGTAAAGGCGACCGACGGTTCGGCCCGATACGTCTGTCGAGGAAATGCGAAGCTTTGCCGCATACGGAGCGACAAATCCCAGCAGGACGCTTGCCGGAGCGAACAGGAATAGAGATGCGAGAACAGCCTTTAAGCCTAGATCCAGCGGAGTTGATGCGATGGCGGCGAGGATTATCTCCTTTAACAGAACCGTCAGCGAAACCGCCCCGCCTGCTGCAAATATCACCCCCGCAAGAATTTTTACGTTCGGGTGTTTGTCCGCGAATGTGCCGCCGAGCCAATAGCCGAGGCTGAGCGCACCCAGAATTACGCCGATCAGGCTTGTCCAGACGTATGTTGATGTGCCGATGAACGGCGATACGATCCGCGAACCTGTGATCTCATAGACCATGACGGCCGCGCCGCACACAAAAACGGCGGAGTTTATAAAATGAATCGAATATCGTTCGCGTTTGTTCATAAAAAATGTCCTGAGAGGTTTTCCGACATCTCTCAGGACAAGATAACAAATTAAAGGTTAAACCGGCCTATCAGTTAGCCGATGCCGTTTTTTTTTCCGAAGGCGAAACGAATGTAAGCCACTCGGCGTTCTTCGGTGCCGGACGTTCGTTGCGAATGATCTTAAAGAATTCTTCCTGAAGTTTTCGTGTGACCTCGCCGCGTTTTCCTTCGCCGACCGTGATGCGGTCAACGGAACGTATCGGTGTGATCTCTGCCGCGGTGCCCGTAAAGAACAGCTCGTCGGCAAGGTAAAGTGCCGCGCGCTGGATGGTCGTTTCGATCACCTGAATGCCCATTTCGCGTGCGATCTGAATGACCGAATCACGCGTGATGCCCGGCAGGATCGCGGCACCGAGCGGCGGCGTGATCAGTTTGCCGTTATTGACCATGAAAAGATTCTCGCCCGACCCTTCTGAAACGTAGCCGCGGTCATCGAGCGCGATGCCTTCGGAAAATCCGCCGAGGATCGCCTCCATTTTGATAAGCTGCGAATTCATATAATTCGCGCCGGCCTTTGCCATCGAAGGCATCGAATTGGACGTGATGCGGTTCCAGCTCGAAACACAAACGTCGATACCGTTTTCCAAAGCTTCTTCGCCGAGATATTTACCCCATTCCCAAACGGCGATGTACGTATCGACCGGATTGCCGAACGGATTTACGCCAAATGCGGGTTTTGCCTCGTCAAGTCCGCGCAGAATGACCGGGCGAATGTATCCGGCGGTCAGTTCGCTGCCGGCAATGAGTTCGACGACCGCGTTCGAGATCGTGTCCACATCAAATCCCGAGTCCATCCGATATATCTTTCCGGAATTAAGAAGTCTTTTAATATGTTCCTTCAGCCGGAAAACCGCGGGGCCGTCGGATGTTTCGTAAAAGCGGATGCCTTCGAAAACGCTGGAGCCGTAATTAACGACATGCGACATAACGTGAATGCGCGCATCGTCCCAATTTACGAATTCTCCGTTTTTCCAAACTTTTCCTGCGATTTTCATTGTTCGAACATCTTTTTCTGCCATATTAAAAATTCTCCTATTTATGAAAAGTGTTTATTAAAAAAGCGGTCGATAAGAGGTTGACCGAATAGCGGATGCGGCTAATTTAAGTGAAGTTTCATTTTAATACATCGCCACACCTAAGGCAAATATCAATACGGCTTATGTCGAAATAAGTTTCGCGTATGTAAGATGCCTTTTAGTCGACATATTTGAGGTTCAATACAAAAAAGATCGCCCGGAAAATGAACTTCCGGACGATCTTTCAATTGCCGCAGATGACCTACAAGAATTCGATCCGAGACGTTGTGTCGTCGAGCCTGGAGGTAAACTGAGTACTACCCACGGTAACGGTTACAACCACCGGAACGTCGCCCGCTCCGTTCAATTCGGGCGGCACGGTGAAATCAACGGTATAAACACCGGGTTCTGATAAGACCGGAACGTTAAGGATGTTCGTTTGTGTTGTCGTGTACGACCCCATTCGGATCGAGACGACGGATGTTGTCGTAATATTGGCAATGCCCGTCATTTTTATCCGAAGAACAGAAGGCACACGAACTCCGCCGCGAATTTTGACCGTGGTCACGGTAAACGGTTCGCCGGTATGCACACGATTGGTGACGTTCTTAATGTTAGCCCGGCCGCCGCCTTGCGGAGCCATTTGAATATTAAAGATATCCGGACGCGTCGGAACGATCGTCACCGTTCCGCGGATGATCGTGCCCTGATTGTTTATTACGACCGGATACTCGGTTCCTTCGAGCGCGCTTTGCAGATAGGGCGGCGTAACGAAGGTGACCTGATGTCCGTTGACGCTTTTGATGCCGCATCCGACGCCGCCGATCGTCATGGAAAATCCACTGAGTTCCAACGGCAGCCCAAAAACACGGTCGATGCCGCCGACTGCGGTTCGTTCGATTATCGGCGGTGACGTACTCGCTTCGTAATTCATGATCGCCAACATTCCCGGTGACATCCCGAATACCGCGGGCGGTGTAGTTGGTGTTGGTGTTGGTGCCGGGGTCGGGCTGCCCGTCGGAGTCGGTGTAGGACTCGGAGTAGGCGTCGGTGTCGGTGTGGGTGTTGCCGTCGGTGACGGCGTGGGCGTCGGTGAAGGCGTCGGAACGACGGTCGGCGAAATAGGCTGATTGCTCGCGCCGGTTGCGAAGCTCAGAACCGCAGTAGCCCGATTGATCACCGTTGGCTCATACGAATAGTAAACCTCGCTAAGGAAGTCGTTGTTGACACTGACCAATGACGTGAGCGAAAGGTTAAATGTGTACCGTTTTGACGTGTTGCTCGGTATTGCCTGCGATGACGGTATGAAAATACTCGACAGGGTCGGGAAATCCGACAATCGGGTATATTGCGCCTTTGGCGAACCGAGCGGGAAGCGATAGAACTGTGGCTGACGCGTAACATCCGGATTCAGCCCGCTGTCATTATCCGTCGCGACACTTCCGTCCGGCATGATGTTCAAACGGGATTGCATTAGTACCGATGACGGCGTTCCGTTGACGTCGGTGTCGGTAAAAACCGGATAGCGCTGAACGTCACCGCCGGCCGCGGCGCTGTCGGCGTTGCTGCGCGGCAACAAGCGCGTGAACGTTTCATTCGCATAATCATAAACGTATGTCGCGAATGATGTCTGATTCGTCCCGCCGTTCTCGTTCGCAAGGTCCGCATACGAATCGAACGCGACAAAATTACCGTCGCGGCTCATGCGGCGGCCGAGGTCCAGAATGTTTACGGGAGCTCCGGGCGTCAGCGGCGTCGTAACCGTTATTTGTCGGTGCGTGCCGGCCGGAGATCCATTGGCATCCAGGTTTGCCGCGAATATCTCTTCGTTACGGCTGGTTGACGGATTTTCTCCGCCGGTCATGCCGATGATAGGGTTATCACCGGTGCTGGCAAAAATTACCCGCAGGCCGTTTCCCGAAATGGTGGGATTTTTATTATAGATCGGATCGGAGATCGGCCCGCGTTCGGTCATCGTGACCTGCGAAACGGTACCGAGCGAGCGAACATACGTAAAGATCTCGTCATTATCCGCCGTCGGGAAAGGGTTTCCGCCTTTTATGATGTCACGGGTCGAAACGAATGCGATGACGTTCCCGTCGTCGCTTATGGACGCATCGTGATTGTCGTCAGCAACGAACGGCGGAACCGTTTCGGTTCCGACCGTCGGAAATGTGCTTGCCGGTGTGTTCGTCACGCGGATGAACGTGCCCGTATCAAGAGCTGTGTACGGAATTTCCTCGCCCGTTCTCAGATCGGCGGGAGCATACGCCGGTATCTGGTATAACCACATTTCCGTGTTTCCGTCCTGCGTGAGCGGATTTTCACCTTTTGCATCGGTATGATCGTTTCCATTAAAGCTTCCGGGGTTTGTTGCGTCCGGAGCCTCCGGCGTGGATGTCGTTGCGTTCGAAGAAAACGCTATCCATTTTCCGTCATTACTGATGACGGGCCGCGTGTTCGTGATCTGTACACGTATATTTTCGAACGACGTTGGTGGTTCCTCGATATCGACGAGGACCGATCGTGTGTCGGTCAACTGGAAAATTCGGCGTTGCGCGTAATCAAAAAGAAAAATTTCGGAGTTTCCGTCTTCGTTCCGCGGATTTACCGTCGCCACATTTCCTCTGGATTCGAAAACGACGAACCGCCCGTCGCCGCTTATGCCGCCGGCAAAACTTTCGGCCGACGAATAGCTGATCTGTCCGAGAACCGTGTCGATCTGTCCAAACGCAGATGACGCAGCCATGAAAATTGTTATGATCGCAAGTAGAAAAAATACGCGAAGTTTCACAAACTCCTCCAAATTAACTGTTAAATGACCGAAGCCGCCGGAAACGGCAACGGAACGCTTTTGTATAGGACGCAAAACGATATATTTTAAAGACAAACGGAACTTTCCGCAACCGTTTGCACGATAAAATCCTGAAAGATCAGTTTAGATCAACACCTTTGATGCCTCGCCGAGCGCAAATGGTTGTCATTTTACGATTTAACCCTATTATTATTATCTAATGTCCGGATCGCGAAAAATATCGATAATGATCGTTGCGGGAGAGGCCTCCGGCGATGCTCATGCCGCCGAACTCGTTCACGCTCTGCGGAACCTTGCGCCGGAAGTTGAATTCGAATTTTTTGGGTCAACGGGCCCGCGGCTTCGCGCGGCCGGCGTCGAACAGATCGTGTCGGCGGATGATTTTGCGGTCGTCGGTGTTGCCGAGATCGTACGCGTTCTGCCGATGTTCTGGCGTGCCTTTCGGACGCTTCGCGACGCCGCGGGATCGCGCCGGCCCGATGCCGTAATACTTGTCGATCTTCCCGAATTTAACCTGAAACTCGCAGGGTCACTCCGGAAAAGATACGCGGGAAAGATCATCTATTACATTTCGCCGCAGCTTTGGGCATGGCGAAAATATCGAAAGCGAACAATACAGAACGACGTCGACCTGCTGCTTTCGATACTGCCGTTCGAAAAGGATTGGTATCGCGACCGGGGAATTGAGAACGTCGAATATGTCGGAAATCCGCTGGTCGGAAAGGTCGCCCCGAAACTCGGCCGCGAAGGTTTTCGGGCCGAGCACGGCATCGCCGCCGACAAACCCCTGATAGCGATGCTGCCGGGAAGCCGCGGCACCGAGATCACCCACATTTTGCCTGAGATGTTAAGGACGGCCCGGCTCATTCGCACGGAACGTCCCGAAGTTCAATTCGTAGTTGCGGCCGCGAACGGCAAGCGTGAGCTCATCGAAAAAACAACGGGCGGGAATTTGGAATTCGCGCTTGTCGAGAACGAAACATACGATGCGCTCAACGCCGCCGATGCCGCCGTGGTCGCAAGCGGAACTGCAACGCTCGAAGCCGGAATGATCGGGACGCCGATGGCGATCGTTTACAAGGGAACCGAGCTGAACAGCAAAATTCTGCGGCCCCTGATCTCCGTTGAACACTTCGGGCTGATAAATCTCGTCGCGGGCGAACGCATAGCGAATGAATTTATTCAAGAAGATTTCACTGCGGGGAAACTCTCCGAAGAACTACTGCGGCTGCTAGAACCGGGCACAAATGCCGCCATGCGCGAACGTCTCCGCACCGCCGCGCAAAAACTCGGAACGGCGGACGCATCTCACAAAGCCGCCGAGCTAATTATGCAATTCTTAAGGCAACTCCCCGATCACTGAGCTTTCGAACCCGACAATTCCCGGGCTTTTTTCTCATCAGCTTCGGCCAGATCGTTGCTCTTCTGTTCGCGATAGAGCATTGACCTCAACTGGTAACTCCGAGCATTCGTGGGATCTAGCTCAATGGCTTTGGTTGCATCTTCAATAGCTCCGGAGGTCGCGCCAGTATAGTATCGACAGATCGATCGATTAATGTATCCGTCCCTCAACGCCCGGGAATTCGCCGGCCGCAGTTCTATGTATTTATCAAAATCGGGAAGGGCTTTCCTAAATTCCTTTTGTTGAAAGCGGATCGTGCCGCGATTGTAATAGGCCTCAGGTTCGTTGGAGTCGATTTTTATGACCGCGTCGAGATCTGCAATGGCTTCATCATTTTTGCCGGTCATCGAATATAATAGTCCGCGGGAAAGATAGGCAGGAACGAACCTTGGATCTACCCGGATAGCTTTGTCATATTGTTTGATCGCCAAATCGAATTCCTTTGCATCGCGATAAGCATTTCCCAGATTCGTCACAAATTTCGGATCGTCGCTCTTCAGCTCGATCGCTTTTTGAAAACCCCTTATCGCATCTTGGTTTCTGCCCAGTTTCCGAAGTGAAACGGCCCGGTTATTATAAGCGTCGGCCAGATTCTGTCGGTTCTCTACCGGTGCCCCAATGTACATATCAAACGTAGTCACGGCACCTTTGAAATTGCCGGATTCCATAAATAATAGGCCGACATCATAATACGCCTCGATATCTTTCGGGTCCTTTCGTATGCGTTCCATTTGCTCGTCCAACCGACATTTGTAGTCTGTTTGCGAACAGTCGGATTTTTGCGCGAACGATGCGAATGCAGAGACAAGGAGCAATGATATAGCGGAAGCTAAGCTTTTGACGTTCATGGAGTTTTTCCTTTGAGTGAATTTTTTATCCATTTGATATCTTCGACGATCTTTTCTATGCGGTTCAGAAGGGCGTTCCGTCGCTTAAAATCATCCAGCGGCTGAATGGGCGTTCCCCACCAGACGCCGGGACGAACTATCTTTCCGGGAAGAATTCCTGCCTGCGAACCGATGACGGCACCGCTTTTTATGTGCGAATGGTCGCCGAATCCGACCTGGCCGCCGATGACACAGCCTTCTTCGATAACAACGCTGCCGGAAATGCCGGTCTGTGCGGCAATTACGCAGTCCGCACCGATATCGACGTTGTGGCCGACCTGGACGAGATTGTCGATCTTGGTTCCGCGTCCGATACGCGTTGTACCGAGCGCACCGCGGTCGATGGTCGTGTTCGCTCCGATCTCCACGTCGTCTTCGACAACGACGGTTCCTATCTGCGGAAACTTAACGTAACGCCCGTCAGCTCCGCGAACGAATCCGAAACCGTCCGAACCTATCACGACGCCCGAATGAAGCACAACACGGTCGCCGATCGTGCAGCCGTCGCGGATCGTGACATTCGGATGAAAAAGGCAGTCCGAACCGATCGTGACGTTATTGCCGATCTTTGAGCCCGCAAGAATCTCAGTACCGCTGCCGACGACGGAATCCACGCCGACCACGACGTATGCATCGATATACGCATTGTCGGCGACGCTGCGTTCGGTCGCGACGACGGCGGTTTCGTGAATTCCCGGACGATGTTTTTTGTGCGGATGAAGTGCCGCGGCGGCCTGGGCGAAAGCGTACTTGGGATCTTTCGCTTTTATTATAGCCGGCACTTCAAGATCGGCGGCGTCTTTCGGAACGATCAAACACGACGCATCCGTTCGTTGTACTTCAGTTGTGGTCGAAAACGCGATCTGCCCCGCCGCGGCGGACGCGATAGCCGCCGCCGAAGTGATCTCCGCGTCGCCGTTGCCGATGAGTTCGCCGCCGACAAGTTCCGCAATTTCAGATGCTTTCATTGTTATCATTCGGAAGCGGAGCCGCTTCGTTCGGCCGCGTCGATCGCCGTCTGCAGAAATATCTCGACACCTTCGAGCCGAAAGTTTTCCGCGTCGTCCGCCAGTCGTTTTAGAACCGCGGCCGCCTCACTGTCCAAAAAATCAAGATCCGCAAGGTCGATCAAGATCGGGCCTTCGTTGTATTTCCGCATGCTTCGGGCGACGCGTTCGACCAGCAACGCATCATCGAGCATCATCTCGCCTTTTACGGCGACGACCGTCCGGCCCGTTTCGCTGTGTTGCGTTTGCGTGATGTGCGTTGCCATATCGTTAGATGTTTATACAACAGATCTTTGCATTAAAACAATTACCGACGCTGCGTTCGGATCTGTTTGCGGCTTGCAAGGAACACACCGGCAAAGACCAGAGCGGCCGCGATCAGGAATCTAAGATCGATGACCTCGTCCAAAAATACCACTGCCAACACGAACCCGATCAGCGGCTGAAGATAAATGAAAACCGCAAGCGTCGAAGGGCTGACGCGGGCCAACGCCCATGCGTTCAGCAGGTAGGGAACCGCCGTTGCGAAAACCCCGATGTAGATAACGAGCAGCCAAACCGTGGGATCGACGCCTGCGGGGCCAATCGACAACAGCGAATATGCACCAAGCGGAACGCAGATGATCGATGCAAAGATGAACACCCACATCATCGAACGAAATGCACCGTTGCGCGTTACTATTTCCTTTGACGTAGCCACGTAGATTCCAAATGCAAGCGAATTAATGATGATCATAAGATCGCCGATCGTGGTCTGTGACGAGAACGACGCTTTTCGCGGATCCAGCAGAAAGACGATGCCGGCGGCCGCGAGAATGATACCAACGACCTTCCCGCCGCGAAGCTTTTCCGTCTTCAGCAAAATACTGATCGTTAGAGTGAATATCGGTATCGAAACTGCCAAAAGAGAAGTGTTCGAGGCTTTCGTAAGCGATAATCCGCCGACAAAGAATATTTGGTTTATGGTCACGCCAAATAAACTAAGGATCGCCAGCCTGATATAATCGCCGCGTTCGCGAAGCCAAAGACGCTTTCTGTATGCCTGGAATATGAACAATATCAGGGCCGTGATCCCGACCCGCGACCCGACAAGAGCAAGGCTCGGGATCTGTGCGAGCACGACCTTTCCGATGACCGGCAACGAACCGAAAAATACCTGAACAAGAATAAGCGCGAGATACGCCGCCGAGTTTTGCTCGGTCGCGCTTTCGGCGGTCTCAGATACATTTTGATCAGTTGAATTTTCCAAGTGGATCCTTGCAAAATGCAGGCAGATGTATAAAGTGGAATTCTATCAGCAGATACGGCAAAATTAAAACAAAGTTTGCCATATCCGCGTATTTACGGATTCTGCTAAATTCTTATTATCATGGAGAACCGAATGACGAAGTATTTTAACGCTCACGCGGGCAAAAAAACGCTCGTGCTTTTATTGACTATCGTGATGCTCAACCTGCCGCTGTTTGCCCAAACGGCCGCAGCGTCAAAAACCGAGCTTCCAGCGATCGAGACCGAGATCGTCGAAAAAATTACGATCGATTCCATCAAGAGTTCAACGACGACGCTTTCCGCGGATGATATGGAAGGCCGCGGCACCGGCCAACCGGGCGGCGATAAAGCCGCGAACTGGATCGCCAACAAATTTAAGGAACTTGGGTTAAAGCCGGCAGGTGAAAAAGGAACCTATTTCCAAACCGTGAAATTTAACGAGATAACACCCGCCGAAATGTCCTTTACGGCGGGAAAGGTCGATCTCGCGTTCGGAAGTGATTTTGCTTTTTTACCCATGAACAATGGAAACAAAAGCGTGTCGGGCGAACTGGCCTGGGTTTCCTACGGGCTCCAGTCAAAGGCGAACGACGTTGATATGCTCGATGACGTGAGTATTGCGGGAAAGGTCGTGATCATGCGCGACGGACCGCTGCCGGGAATCTCCGACGAGGATTGGGAAAAATCCAAAATGGGCCTCAACATACAGATCAGTATGATGCGAAGCGGTGCGTCCGCGATCGTTATCGTTACGAATCCGGGTGCGAAGCACCCAGCTGAGGAACTGATAAGCTATTTCAAACGCCGCCAGTTATCCTTGCCGGGAGAAAGGACTTATCCGCCGGAAGTGCCTCCGATCATTTATCTGAGTGCGGCCGGGGCTGAAAAGCTCTTCAAAGAGGCCGGTTTGAACTTCGCGGACGAAATGGCGGCCGGCAACACGAAAGCATTCAAGGGAAAGGAACTTAACATCAAAGCTAAGCTTTCGGCGAAATACACCGACCAGAAAGTAACGGCGAATAACGTTGTCGGTGTACTCGAAGGATCGGACCCGAAACTTAAAAGCGAAGCTGTTCTGTTTTCGGCTCACTATGACGCCTATGGAAAGATGAACGGACAGATCTACAACGGAGCGGCCGATAACGCACTCGGCACGGCGGAAATGCTCAGCGTCGCCGAAGCATATACAAAGCTTTCGCAAAAGCCGAAACGTTCGATGGTTTTCCTTGCGGTTACGGGCGAGGAATATGGACTGTACGGTTCAAAGGCGTGGGCGAAAGATCCGACCTGGGACATCAAAAAAGTCGCCGCGAACCTGAATCTCGACGGCATTGGCTCCGAAGTTTACGGGCCGGTCAAAACCATCGTCGGGTTCGGCGCGGAACATTCTACTATCGGAACTATGCTCAACAACCTTGCCGGTTCGCTTGATATAAACGTTATTCCCGATCCGATGCCGGATGAGAAGATATTCTATCGCTCGGATCATTATTCCTTTGTCGAAAGAGGCGTCCCAAGCCTAATGCTCCTTGGTGCCCCCGGCGGCGAGAAGGAAATTTGGATGAAACGAATTAAAGATTGGGAAAAAGGTGATTATCACCAGCCCGGCGATGACATTTTGGACACTTGGGCGTGGGAAGGTGCCGAAACGGTAGCCGAAGTGATGGGCGTTCTGGGCTGGCGTATTTCCGAAGCGGCCGATATGCCTTCGTGGCTGCCGAATTCGCGTTTCGGTGATCTCAAGCGCGGAAATACGAAAGATCTTCCGTCAGAGGACGAAGAGAAGTAAGCGGAAAGCAATAAGCAGAAGAAGGAGCAAGCATTTCGCATTGCTCCTTTTTTATTTTTATCGAATCGCCCTAAACAAGCATCATTGCCGGTTGTTCGAGCATTTGTTTGAATGTTTTCAGGAATTCGGCTCCGGTTGCTCCGTCAACGACGCGGTGGTCGCATGACATTGTAACGCTCATCATATTGCGTATGGTGACCTCGCCATTACGGACGACCGGCGTCGGGTTCGCGCCGCCGACGGCCAGTATTCCGGCTTCGGGTGGATTGATGATCGCGGTAAATTCCTTGATGCCCATCATTCCCAAATTGCTGACGGAAAACGTCGCGCCGGTATATTCTTCTGGCTGGAGCTTTTTCTCCTTTGCCTTTGCCGCAAGGTCGCGAACCTCCGCAGAGATCTCCGCTAGGCCCTTTAGATTAGCACCGCGTACGACAGGTGTTATCAAGCCTTCGTCGATCGCGACCGCGACGCCGATAT
Organism: uncultured bacterium; assembly: GCA_965651435.1. Lineage (GTDB taxonomy): Bacteria > Acidobacteriota > Blastocatellia > Pyrinomonadales > Pyrinomonadaceae > OLB17. The sequence continues at coordinate 17,186 of CBFGSN010000008.1, forward strand.
CCGCTTGTTCGTAAAAGCGGATCGAATCGCCCTGATACGACGAATTGACGAACGGATGTTTGAGCAGGGCGGACGCAGCGGCTTTGATGATGATGTCGTTGACGCTGACCTTTCCGCTGTCGCCAAGGTTTTCGTTTATCTGTTTGCGGACGGCAAGAGCGTTGTCCATTTCGATCTCTACGGTCAAGTAGAACGTCGGGATCGGGCCGATAGATTCCGCGAGCCGGGATGCGATCACCTTCCGCATCTTCGAAACAGGTTCGTCGCGATATGGCGAGGCACCGGCTTGCGTCGAAGGCGTGAACGTATGGCCTGCCGCCGCCGTTTTCGCCGTGCCGCCGCTCAAAGCAGATTCGATATCGCGTTTGATGATGCGGCCGTTCGGGCCTGAACCGCTGATGGCTTTGAGATCGATATTGTTGTCCGCCGCCATACGCGCCGCGATCGGCGAGACGAGCATTCGCCCATTTGCCGAACTTGCCGGTGCTTTTTCGGCCGCCGCCGGAGCTTCCGCCTTCGGGGCAGGTTCGGGCTTCGCTTCCGGTTTTGCTTCAGGTTTTGCCGCAGCGGGTTCGGCGGGTTTTTCCGCAGGCTTTTTCGAACCGTTGGACGAAACCTCGCTCAAAAGAGCCGAGATATCTTCGCCTTTTTCGCCGGTAATCGCGATCGGTTCGCCGAGAGCGGCGGTTTCGCCGCCGGCCTTTAATATCTTCAGCAGCGTTCCGCCCGAAAGAGCGGTCATTTCCATCGTCGCTTTGTCGGTATCGACCTCGGCAAGCGTTTCACCCGCTTCGAACGAATCGCCTTCGTTCTTTACCCAACGCGATATCTGCCCTTCGTCCATCGTGGGAGACAGTTTCGGCATTAAAAATTTTTCAGCCATAATTTCGTGACCTGATCAATTATTTCTTCGATTTTCCGCGATCATACGCAAACGCTCTTCGCGGGTCTTTTTCTTTTCGTTATATCCGTTCTCGCCGTACGGCTCCAGCTTTTCGAGCCAGATATCTTCGAGTACTTCGAGATCGCCGGAGTAGTCATAACCGGGTTCGGTCCGCGGCGGCAGTTCTTCTAAAACTTCGAACTCAAAGCCGCCTTCGCCTATCTCATTCCAGTCCGCCTGCAGGTTCCTGCTCTTATGCACACCGGCGTTCAGTTGGAACCGATGACGGTTAAAGCTTCCCGGAAGGTCGAGGCTAGCGGCAACGAATGACTTTTCGTTCGCAGCGTTTCGTATCGCAAAAACGCCCATCGGCCGCGGCGAAGCAGCGTAATTCCTTTTCGCTTCCTTTTTGTCGATCATGACCGTGACTTATCCGATCTCTGCTTCACCGGCCGCGAAACATTCGTTAAATGTAACAAACCTCTTTCACGGCATCGACGATCTTATCGACGTCCGGCAGAGCCATTGCTTCGAGGTTTTTCGCGTACGGCATCGGCGTTTCGGCGGTCGAGATGCGCTTTATCGGAGCGTCGAGGAAATCGAACGCATTTTCCAGAACCTGGAAAGCGATCTCGGCACCGACGGACGCGAACGAATGCGATTCTTCCGCAATGACAAGCCGATTCGTCTTTTTAACCGACGCTGTGATCGTGTCGATGTCGAGCGGTTTTATCGTTCGCGGATCGACGACCTCGACCGAAACGTCAAATTCGTCTTTCATTCTCTGGGCGGCTTCGAGAGCCATGGGAACTGTCATCGAACGCGCGACGATGGTGCAGTCCGTGCCTTCGCGTTTGACGTCGGCGACGCCGAGCGGGATCGTGAAATCCTCATCGTCCGGAACTTCGCCTTTCATTCCGTACATTCTTTCCTGTTCGAGGAAAATGACCGGATTGTTGTCGCGGATCGACGATTTCAAAAGGCCTTTTGCATCGGCCGGCGTCGAAGGCATCACAACCTTCAAGCCCGGAAAGTTCGAATACAAAGCCTCGACCGCCTGCGAATGCTGCGACGAAACCTGATAGGCGGAACCGTTCGGCCCGCGAAATACGATCGGCACGTTGAATTCGCCGCCGGACATATAAAGCATTTTCGCCGCGTGGTTGATGATCTGGTCGGCCGCGAGGATCGAAAAGTTCCACGTCATGAATTCGATAACCGGACGCAGCCCCGCCATCGCCGCGCCGACGCCGACGCCGGCAAAGCCAAGTTCCGTGATCGGCGTGTCGATTACGCGTTTGTCGCCGAACTCTTTCCACAGCCCGCGCGTGACCTTATAGGCGCCGTCGTATTCGGCAACCTCTTCGCCCATGATAAAGACGTTTTCGTCTCTGACAAGTTCTTCGCGAAGCGCCTGGTTCAGGGCATCGCGGATCGTTAATTCTGCCATAATCAAATTTCAGATTTCAGATAGTCGGAATTTCGGGTTTATCCACTCCGGTCTATTCCAACCCCAATTCCTTTCGTACCTCTTCGATCGTGTAAGTCGCTTTGTTCTTATTTTCTTCGCGAGCTTGCCGAAGTTCATAAAGATCTAGGTCATCCTCGACCTATACCTCGTGCTTAGTCCGCATAGACGTCCGTCAGCAATTCGCTTGCGTCCGGCAGCGGGCTTGCGTCCGCGAATTCGAGCGCCTTGTTCGTCGCCTCCAATGCTTCCTCGCGGATCTTGTCAAAATCTTTATCCGTGAAAACGCCTGCTTCTTTCAGGCTGCCCTGAAAAAGATGTATAGGGTCGCGTTCCTGGTGCTTTTGGATCTCTTCGCGGGTTCGGTAATTGCCCGGATCCGACATCGAATGACCCATATATCTGTAGGCGCGAACCTCCAAAAGCGTCGGCAGCGATTCTTCGCGTGCCCGTTTTATCGCTCGAAGCGTCGCATCGCGTACGGCCATTACGTCCATGCCGTCAACGAATTCGTTTGCGACGTTGTATGCATCGCCTTTTTTCGCGATGGACTTGATGCTCATCGCTCGTTCCTGCGAAGTGCCCATTCCGTAACGGTTGTTTTCGCAGATATAGATGACCGGCAGTTTCCAAAGCCGTGCCATGTTCAGCGATTCGTGAAAAATACCCTGGTTCACCGCGGCTTCGCCGAAAAAGCAAAGCGTTACGTTGTCTTGTTCTTTGTATTTCGATGCGAAAGCCATTCCGGTTCCAACACCGATCTGGCCGCCGACGATGCCGTGTCCGCCGTAGAAATTCAATTCTTTAGAGAACATATGCATCGAACCGCCTTTTCCTTTGACGCATCCGCCTTCGCGGCCGTAAAGTTCGGCCATAACGCCTTCGGGCGAAATGCCTTTGACCATCGCCTGAACGTGGTCGCGGTACGACGTGATCACGTTGTCATCCGGCCGCAGAGCCATCATCGAACCAACGCCGATGGCTTCCTGGCCGATATATAGGTGGCAAAATCCGCCGATCTTACCCATGCGGTAAACTTCGGCTGATTTTTCTTCAAAAATGCGGCCGAGCACCATTTGATAAAGCATTTCGCGGAGCACCTTTTTGTCGGTTTTCTTGATCTCGGCGATCTGCGATCTCTTGCGCTTTTCAAATTCGGCTTTCGACAGTTCTACGTCGGCATATTTATCCGAAACGTCGGCTTTTCCGTTTTTCGATGCTTTCGCCGCCGGCTTTTTTTTCGAAGCGGGAGCGGCCTTTGCCGCGGAACTTTTCTTGGAACTGACTGCTTGTCTTGGCAAAACTAAAACCTCCGTAACATCGCGTATTATGAGTAATTTATAAAAATTGGCGCGAAATTCGATTATATTAGGTCGTTACGCTTTTAGCAAAAGCAATAGCTTCTGTTTATACCTTTGGATATTGTTTATATCGGCAACAAATAATAAAATCATTGCAGCGATGTTGAAGCGTTTATTAAGTTCCGCTTTTGCGGCCGTTTTTCTGGTCATCTGCGCTCAGGCGCAGAACCCGGTTCAATGGAAATTGGAACAAAAAAGCGGCGATGCTTCGGTGGCCGCGGGAAGCTCGGTCGATGTAAAGCTTTCGGCGGGGATCGAATCCGGCTGGCATTTGTATGCGATCGATCAACCTGACGGCGGCCCGATAAAAACGACGATAAAACTCGCGCCGGACAGCGATTTCGAACTCACCGGCGATATTTCCGCGACGGAACCCATTTCGCAGCCCGATCCGAATTTCGTGGTTGATGACAAACCTCTTATCACGAAATATTACAAAGACGCTGCTTCATTCGATGTAACGGTAAAGGCGCTGAACACTGCGACATTTGAAAAGCTCGCGGTTGATGTCCGCTACCAGGTCTGTAACGACACGTTTTGCCTTCCGCCAAAAACGATCCGCGTAACTTCCACGGGAAGCGAACAGGTCGGAGGTTTGAAAGTTCCGCCGCCCGATAACGCCGCGGCCGCAAACTCAACCCCGATGCAGCCGGTTAACGGTTCGCCCGATTCCGATCTTTGGGGATTCATCTGGCTTGCGGCAACGCTCGGTGCGTTATCGCTGCTGACGCCGTGCGTTTTTCCGATGATACCGATCACGGTTTCGTATTTTACGAACCATTCGTCGGGCAGCCGCGCAAAGGCCATTCGGCTCGCGACCGTTTATTCACTTGGCATTATCGCTACATTTACGCTGCTCGGAATGGTGCTCGCGATCTTTGTGGGAGCGGCGGGCATAAACCTTTTTGCCGCGAACCCGTGGGTCAACCTCGTTATTACGGCGATCTTCCTCTTTTTCGCTTTTAATTTATTCGGAGCGTATGAACTAACCGTTCCGAGCGGCTTGCTGACAAATCTCGACCGCCTGACGCGAAGCGCCGAAGGCGAGGGAAGCGGCTTTGTCGGTGCGTTGCTCATGGGATTGACGTTCACGCTGACATCGTTCACATGTACGTCGCCGTTCGTCGGAACGATCCTGGTTTCGGCATCACAGGGCGAATGGAAAGCTCCGCTGCTGGGGATGCTGGTGTTCTCGGCGGTTTTCGCACTGCCGTTCTTCGTCCTCGCGCTTTTGCCGCAGCTTGCGGCCCAGCTTCCGCGTGCCGGCGGATGGATGAATTCGGTCAAGGTTTCAATGGGATTTCTGGAGGTCGCAGCGGCGATGAAGTTCCTGTCGAATGCCGACCTTGTCTGGAAATGGGGGATCTTTACGCGCAACGCCGTTCTGGCGATATGGATAGCGATCGGCATTATTCTCGCGCTTTACCTTCTGGGTAAATTCCAGCTCGCTCACGATTCGAAACCGGAACGCATCGGCGCCGTTCGCCTTGTCGCCGCGATACTGAGTTTGGCGATCAGTTTTTATCTGCTGACCGGATTGTTCGGCGCGAAGCTTGGCGAACTCGAAGCATTCCTTCCGCCCGATCTTTCGCAGAATTCATCCGGAAAGATCGACGGCGAACGGCTCGATTGGATAATGAACGATTACGACGCGGCGCTTCAAAAGGCAAAGGCGGAGAACAAACCGCTGTTCGTCGATTTTACCGGATACACCTGCACGAACTGCCGCTGGATGGAAGCGAATATCTTTCCGCGGCCTGAGATCGAGGCGGAGCTCGAAAAGATGATCCTTGTCCGCCTTTACACCGACGGCGAAGGCGAGATGTACGAACGCAACCTGCGGCTCGAAGAAGATATGTTCGGCACCGTCGCGTTGCCGTATTATGCGATAATAGACGGCGACGGAAAGCCCATTGCATCATTTGCGGGGCTGACGCGAAATTCCGAAGAATTCCAAGCGTTCTTACAGAAACGAACGAACTAGCTTATGAAAAAATTTGAGATACTCGATGTTGTGCAAGGTTTGCGTGAGATCCCGGACGAGGAATTTCTTGTCGATCCGGTTTATGATTTTCTTGGCCGTCATCCGATAAAAGCGGATTCGATCGACAAATATCTTCACTGGAGCAATTCTTATTACACACGAAATCTCATTTACAAAGACGACCGTTTTGAGATGATGGCGATCTGCTGGGAGAAAGGCCAGCAATCTGCGGTGCACAATCATTGGGATCAAAAATGTTGGATGATGGTGCCGATCGGTAAACTTCGCGGCCAGAATTTCAAGGTCGAATCGTATGATGCCGAACGCGGTCATTGCCGGCTTTCCGAAACGGACGCATTCGATCTCGCGGACTGTCTCGCGGCAAAGGTCGAACTCGAAGAACCGATCCATCAGGTATTGAACCTTACCGAATTCGACGAACGAGCCGTCAGCATTCACGTCTATTCAAAACCATACGACCGATGCCTTTCTTACTGCCGCGACACCGATACATTCAAAGAAGTTGTGCTCGCATATACGAGCATCGACGGCAGGTTATGCGACGGCGTAAAATTATAGAAAAAAACGCCGCGGTCTATTTCTGAAACTCGCCGTTGTCGAATGCCTTCAAAATAGGTTCGTACTGTTCGAAGCGATGTTCGCGGATCGGCCGCGGCGTCGGTTCCGTATAAAAATGCAGCAGCAGGCACGGACTTATATCTTTGTACCGATCGACGAATTCATAGCTCTTTAATTCGGCGTTCGCGATACGCTGCTTGATGCGGTTGTGATACGGATACATCTATTTCCGTTTCCAACGAACGCCGTCCCGCGTGTCTTCCAGCACGATGCCTTTTTCGGCAAGCAGATCGCGGAGTTCATCGGACCTGGCAAAATCACGCCTCGCTCGTGCATCTTCGCGTTCCTGAACTAGAGCCTCGATCTCGTCGTCGAGCGAGGCTTCTTCCGACGTATCGAAAATTCCGAGCACCGAATTGAATTCGCCGATCATCCCGATCAGCTCTGAGCGTTCCTCGGCTGTGATGCGGTTCGCTGCCATTATCGTATTTACATCGCGAACGAGGTTATGAACTGCCGCCAGAGCAGCCGCCGTGTTCAGGTCGTCGTCCATTGCCTTGCGAAATTCGTCGCGGGCGTGCGTTATCAAACCCAGAATGTTATTGCCGTCGTGGTCCGCGGCCGCGGCATTGCTCACGCTCCGATAAAAATTACGAAGCCGTTCGATCGTTGCTTCGGCGCCGTGAAGCCCTTCGAACGTAAAATTCAGCTGCTTGGTATATGGCACCGACAGCAGTAAATATCGGATCGCGAGCGGCGAAAAACCCTGTTCGCGAAGGTCGCGGAACGTGAAAAAATTGCCCTTCGATTTGGACATTGTCACGTCGTCGATCTTCAGGAATTCGCTGTGCAGCCAGTATTTCGCGAACAGCTTTCCGGTCGCGCCTTCGCTCTGGGCGATCTCGTTCTCGTGATGTGGGAATTGCAGATCCATTCCGCCGCCGTGCAGGTCGAATGTTTCGCCGAGGTATTTCATCGACATCGCCGAACATTCGATGTGCCAGCCCGGGCGTCCGCGGCCGAACGGCGCATCCCAGCCCGGCTCTTCGTTTTCGCCGACGAATTTCCACAACGCAAAATCGCGAGCGTCTTCTTTTTCGTATTTGTCGGTGTCGATGCGTTCGCTGCCGCCCGTGATGTTTCCCGAAAAGTTTATCTTCGACAGCTTGCCGTAATCCGGAAAGGCGGCGATGCGATAATATATCGAACCGTCGGATTCGTACGCGTGCCCGTTTTCCAAAAGCTTTGCGATGATGTCGATCATCTCGGCGATATGTTCGGTCGCCCGCGGCGTCACTTCGGGCCGCTCCATTCCGAGCGCGTCGAAATCTTCCCAAAAATATTGGATGAACGGCGCGGTAAATTCACCGATCGAGATCGAACGCTTTGCCGCTTCGTTAATAATGCGGTCGTCGATGTCCGTCAGATTAAAAACATGCTTTACGTGAAAGCCGCTGTATTTTAGATAACGCCGGAGCACATCGCCGAAAATGAACGTGCGAAAATTTCCGATGTGCGCGAAATTCCAAACCGTCGGCCCGCAAAGATACATATTGACCTTGCCGTCTTCGAGCGGTACGAATTCCTCAACCTGCCGCGATAATGTATTAAAGAATTTGATCATCTCCGTGATTCGAATGTCATTAGCGATCCAGATAATTATTAAACGTTAATTGACACTGCTTTGTCCAAAGCCGAGACGGCATCGGGGTTTTATCCGCCGGGAATTATCCATTTGTGCACAGGTCCGGTTCGACAAATTCCGCCCGTGCCTTTTTGGAGAAGAGATGCTCTTTCGAATAGGATCGAAAGGGCATGTCTTTGTCATGGGTCGCGATCAGAAGGTTGGTTTTGTCGAGCAGGGAGACCGATTCATTCTCAGCCGCGAATTTCGCGATCGCCTCGATCCAAAACACGGTCAGCGTTTCGTGATAGGGCATTTCCTTTGACGTATCGAGTCCGAATCCGTTCACCAAAAGATTCATTATCCCGCCGCGCATTTTCGTAAGCGCGGCGGCTTTGTCATTATTGAGAACATAATACAAACCGACCGCCAAATGCTCGGCGTGTTTCCAATCTTCGCGGGGTATCGCGGCTTCTTCAAAAGCACGCACAAGCTCCGATATTTCTTCCTCGTTTGTGAACCGTTTCATCGCAACGTGTTGCTCTGCTTCATTTAAAGGCATAGAATTATCTCACGGTTTTTATACAAAGCAGACCTCAGGGAGGACAAAATATGAGTTCAATGACCGATACGAAGACATTGCGCGAGCGCGCCCGGAAAGAGATCGAAGACGGTGCGATAACGCCGGATTATTCTCTGGATAAGGCAGAAGCCGTGCGGCTTTTGAATGAAGCTCTGGCAACCGAGATCGTTTGCGTGCTTCGTTACAGATTTCATTATTTTATGGCGTCCGGCATTTACAAAGAAGGTGCCGCGGCCGAATTTCTCGAACATTCGAACGAAGAACAGCAGCACGCCGACATGATAGCCGAGCGTATTAAACAGCTTGGCGGCAAGCCGGAAATGAATCCGGCCGTGATACCGACCCACAGTCATTCGGAATATGTCGAAGGCACGACGCTCGAAGACATGCTTCGCGAAGACCTGATCGCCGAACGTATCGCGATCCAATCTTATCGCGAGATGATCTCATATTTCGGCGAAAAAGATCCGACGACAAGGCGTCTGTTGGAACAGATCCTTGCCGTCGAAGAAGAACATGCCGACGATATTGCCGACCTGATGTTCACCGTCGGGCCGGATAACAAAGAGATCGCTTCGCCGGGACTTATTTAGTCCAGACACTAGGCTGCCGAACGAACCGAAACTGCGGGTTCGGATTCGTCCAGGAACAGATACTTCTTCCATTCCGGACGCGATTCCGCGTAATGGCAAAGAAGTACGTGGTCGAGCCCGAGCCGCAATAGTTTCTGCGGCGTCAGCATCGGCATGCGCGCCTGTTCGGGCGTGCGGTTGCCTTTGCGCTGATTGCATTTGACGCACGCCGTTACGAGATTTGCAGGCGTGCTTTCGCCGCCTTGGGCACGCGGCAAAATGTGATCGAGCGTCAATTCTTTCGCGTGCTTCTGCTCGCCGCAGTATTGACAGCGGTAGCGGTCGCGGATGTAGATGCGTGCACGCTTCATCGTGCTTTCGCGCCTGTTCCGCCGGACATGAACATAGTGTCGAAGACGAATTACCGAAGGAACCGGAAAAGTGGTCGATGGAGAATGGAGCACATTGTCACCGTCATTCTCTTCGACAAACACCGCTCCCCGAAACCACAGGCATACCGCGCGGGCGACGCCCACCGTTCCCAATGGTTCATACGAGAAGTTTAGTAATAACACTCTTCCTGTTAACAAGTTACGATTCCTCCTTATCGTCATTTCTTTTTTGCACGTCCGAACTCGGATGAGGTGATACGGCAAAGCACAATATATTGCTATCTTGCCGATTCGTCAAGCAATATATGGACACAGCGTAATTTGGATGCAACATGATGCGGCGGAACTGTCTGTCATATAGCGATACGGTAATGTATTGAAATGGTTCAGGATAGCGGGATCTTTAGTACCTTTTCGGACCTTTTCGCAGATGGCACCGCGATTGCAAAAGGATTCCGTCAACTCCCAAGTTTGTGCGCGCTTCGCACACAGAACCACATAATTTGAAATTCTAAATTCCAAAAACCAAGGGGGAAGAAGTACATGAAAGATCTACGAACAAGAACATTAAGCGCAGTTACGATCGCTTTGATCGCGATCTTCACTTGCGTCGGAGTAGCGGCTTCGGCATACACCGATAACGATAATCCGAGAACGCCGGCGACGGCCGTCGCACCGACACCGACACCGGACGAAGATGCTGCGCCGACACCGACGCCTGACGAAGATGCGTCGCCAACACCGGACGAACCGGCACAGCCGAGCGATCCGACACCGACACCGGATGTGCCGATGCAGCCGACAGATCCGCTGCCGACGCCTTCGCCAACGATCTGATCTCTTGATCAGCAACGACAAAAGTGAGGTCGCATCTGCCGGCCTCTTTTTTGCGCGAATTTTTAGAAATGTCGATAACTGCGGGGAGCTGGCGGCACTTCTCCGTTCGGTGAAATGATAATGATATCGCTTATCGCCGACACGCTTGTGCCCAGGATCCATGAATCCCGTTGCTAATGCCGATCATGGTCGTCAGTAGTCGAACTTAGCCAGCCTTTGGGGCGGTTCCGGATACGGTTCGGGTCGCGACTGTCGGATAAGTTCGTCCAGTTGTGGTACAATAGAAGGCCAAACACCGTTTCTCCTCATAAACATACACAAACGCACCGATTAAAAGCATCGATCTCGCGGAGACCATAAAATGAAAACACCCTTCATCCTGGCTTTCTTTCTGTTGATCTTCGGCACGACCGCCGCATTCGCACAATGGCAGCCGATCACCGGTTTGCCGGAGCATTGCTCGCACATCATCGTCATACGCGGCGAAGCCGACCGCGCGCGGGCTGAGGGCGTGATGTTCGGCGACAAGGTGAAGCTGGTCGAACCCGGCCCGCATATTCTCGCGGCGACAAAAGCGGGATTATTGCGAATGACACCGATGCTTTGCCGAAGCATTCGAAGGATCGCTTACGGGTACGTGCCGGAGCACGAAAGCAAGACGGCAGCCGTGAATTCCTTTGGTGCGGGCGATCTCGTGCTGATCAATCTTTCCCATGCCCGTTTTTATGAAGAAGACCTGGAAGCACGGGAAAGTTCCAGATTGATGTTGCAGGAAACACTAATTCACGAGGCGATACATTCGGCAGAAACACTTCTTTCCGTAGAATCGAAAGATGGCGGGCCGAAAGGATACGGTGGAATGTGGGGACTGCCTTCGCGGACGCTTGCGCGAGAAAAGATCGCACTTGCCCGCCTGGAGGTTGGTTTTTTGAATGAATGGCAGCGTCTTCACCGAAGTTTTCGCCGGTTTGGATGGTCGCGAGATTACGGAGGTGATCTAGAGAATGCTTCTGCAGATGTCGTAGCTCGTGCCGGTTTCATGAATTCGTATGGCGCAACGAATTGGGCAGAAGACATGGCCACGATCGGCTCGATCTTGTATGTCGGAGCCGAAATGGCTGCCGGCATCAAGAGGTCCGGTGTTTCGCCGGATCTTCGCCAGGACAAAGCCTGTATGGCTATGCAGGCATATGGTGAAGAAAACGTACCGGCAATATATTCCGCCGTTTATGCAAAGATGATGTTCTTGCTCGACCTTGGCATGGTTAAAAAAGAAGACGTCGAATCTTGTACGGGTACGTCGCTCGGGCTTAAAGAGGTCGGTGAGCAAGGTTTTTATATCTACGAAGACAACGATCTGAAACGAAGCTTTCTGAACAATGTTAAAGCGGTTCTTGGCCGAAAAGGTGCCGGGAATGTTTTTGAGATGACCGGTGAAGGAACCGCACAATTCGGCGGCAAATCTTATCCCGCGACGATGAAACTGACGCTTGGTACGGGCATAGGTTCGATCGAAAAAACGTCATGGCCGCGCGGTGCTTACGAACTTGCGTTGATCGGCCCGAATACGCTTCAATTGCGACTTGACGGCGCCCGAGCCGGAAATTTCGACGCAAAAGATGCGTTCGTACTCGTAACGTCATCCACGAACAAACGGATCACGGGCTCCGTATTCATGACCCAAGCATGGCGTCCGCACGCTCCGTTACCGGTGCCGCAGGTTTTCGACCCGCCGCTTCGCATCAGGTTCGAACTGAAAAAATAATTCATCACCCGTCCGAGAGCAGAATGCCGCTCATCAAGAAACGGTTTTGTCGTTCCGCGCTCAAAATCGGGAGGAAAAGGAGGCTTTTTGAAGGGAAGCTCGTCTTTTCTCTTAAAGTCTTTCTAAAAATGACGAAACCCGTCGGGCTTTAACGGTAGGTTGCGGCCGTCGATCACGATGCGGACCTCGCGTTCGGAGGTGATCTCGCCGATCATTCGTGCGCCGATATTTTCGGCGGCGGAGCGGTTTGCGGGAGCGGTCGTGAAGAGAAGTGCGAGGTCCTCGCCGCCTGATAAAGCAAGCCGCAGACGTTCTTCGGCGGTTTCACTTTCGAGGCGCGGGTCGGTCGGCAGAGCATTCGCGTGAATTATTGCGCCCACGCCGCCGGAATCGCAAAGGTGATGAAGGTCTGACGAGAGTCCGTCGCTGATGTCTATCATCGCGGAGGCGATATTTCCGGTGCCAAGCTCGATGCCAACATGCGTCAAAGGCATCGGTGCAAGCTGTTTCTTCATTAGTTCGAAATTCTGAATGTCCGATGCGGAGCCGTCACTTTTGCGGTCACCTTCGAGGATCTTCAGCCCCGCGGCCGCTCCGCCCAGTTCGCCGCTGACGTAAATAAGATCGCCGGGGTTTGCAGTCGAACGCAGAACGGCTTTGCCTTTCGCGACATCGCCGCCGATGATCGAATCGATGACGAATTTGCCTTCGGTCGAAGATATGTCGCCGCCCACCAATTCGACGCCAAAACGCCCGGCAAGTTCGTGCCATCCGCGGTAAAATTCGTCCAGGAAGGTGGCTTCTCTGACCGCTGCCGGTATAGCCAGCGACAGCATCGCCCATCGCGGAGTTCCGCCCATCGCGGCAATGTCCGAAAGGGAAACGGCAAGAGCTTTGTGTCCAAGATATTCCGGATTCGCCCATGCGAGCCGAAAATCAATGTCTTCGACCAGCATATCGGCCGCGATAAGCAGATCGCGTTCGGCAGACATCGGCAGAACCGCACAATCGTCGCCGACCTTATCGAGCCCGTAAAGTTTCTTAAAGTGATATATTAGGTCAAATTCGCCGCGAGCCATAATTTTATTGACACAAGTTTAATAAATACATACAATAACGGCGTCAGAAGTTATATAGAACTTTAACATACTCGCAAACCAAATGGGACAAACTGCTGTCGTGATACCTGAAAAAATTTACTTCAAGATCGGCGAGGTTTGTGAGCTTGTCGGCGTACAGGCTCACGTTCTGCGGTATTGGGAAACTGAATTTCCGATGCTTTCGCCGCAGAAGAACCGCTCCGGCCAGCGAAGCTACCGCCGCCGCGATGTCGAGATCGCTCTTCGGATAAAAGAGCTACTTTACGACGATATGTACACGATCGCCGGAGCGAAGAAAAGGCTGCAGGGCGAGGTCCGCGAGGCCCCGAAATTAAAGGTCGTGACAAACGACCATATCGAACGCCGCGCTGCAAAAGCAGATGCGGAACCGGGCCTGTTCGATGATGACGACGAACTTGAACTTGACGAAGGCACCGCCGAATTTAACGGAGACGGCGAATCTGATCTCGATCAGGCCGCTCCGGTTCTGAGTTCCGAAAAGGCCGCGGCACTTCGATCGCTTACGGCACAGCTTCTGGAACTCCGCGAAATGCTCAAAACCGATCAGACATCCGAAGCCGCCGAACACCTTCGCGGACGCTGATTTGACAAATATTTCCTGCGAACCTAAGCTTTAAATTCGATATTTCGGGACGTAGCGCAGTCTGGTAGCGCGTTCGCTTGGGGTGCGAGAGGTCGTGAGTTCAAATCTCGCCGTCCCGACCAATATACAAAGGGCTTTCAGGCACTAACGCAGGAAAGCTCTTTATTATTTGTGCTGATCGAAATTCCTTCGCGGCCGGAAAGTGCGATTTCCTCATTTTTGGGATAAAAAATACTCACCGTCGTCGCTTATTCCCAACGGACTGGTGAGCCGGTTAAGCCAGCTTTGCTTTGTTAGTGCGTCAACGGGGGCGGTGTCAACAAGTTCTTCAAATTCGTTCTTCGCCTTTGCGGCTACGCCCTCTTCGAACGCGGTCAAGTTTGGCCGTGAAAAAATTTCTATGAACGCTTCAGGGAAGTGCAGAAGCGTTGTTTGACGACGATCATTTCGTTCGGTAACGTCAAGCACCTTGAAATAGCTGCCGGCCGGAAGCACGGAAAGACCTCTTTCCGGATCGGTCTGGTCAAACTGGCTTAGATCGGTCGCCGCAGGAGATGCTATTAGAAATCGATGGTTCGCGACAAACCCGCCGCGCCGTGATGATGCATCAGTGAACCCCATTTCCTGAATTATTAAGCCCGGATAATACATTTGAACAAAGGTGTCGGACAGGTCATAGTCGCGGTAATAGAACCTCCATCCGTTGAAAAGCTGTTCAACTTGATCTTCCATATTTTATTTACCGTCTCTCATACTCTAAACACCTTCATCTTTCTCTAGCTCCCAGTGCCGTTCCGGATACGCATTCGGCGATGATGGTTATAATCTGACGATCTTGCAGTATAGGTTCAGGAGTTTCATTTCGTTCAGCGAGCCGGCGTCGGAGCCGGCGATGCGCGGGTCGCCGACGACGATGGCCAGGCATTTTGCGCGGGAAATGGCGACGTTCATACGGTTTTGATCGAGAATGAAGCCGAGCCCGCGCGAACCGTATTCGCCAAAGCTGGAACACATCGAAAGAATGCACACGGGTGCTTCCTGCCCCTGAAATTTATCGACACTGCCGACGCGAGCGTCCGGCGGCAGTACTGCCTGCAGGGCACGAACCTGTGCGTTGTAAGGCGAAATGAACAGGAAATCGCCGAGTTCCAGCGGTCTTGTTCTGCCGCCGCTGTCGGTGTATTCGCGGCCGATCAGATCGTTGAATATTTCGACGACCTTGTCCACCTCTTCGGCGCTGTTCTGAACGTTTCCGTCGTGTTCAACGCCGCAGAAAACGACGC
>CBFGSN010000009.1:0-29775 GCA_965651435.1 uncultured bacterium
CGAATGTAGATCTCGCTGTTCGTGGAAATGGCTTCGATCTTGTCGGGATTTTTTAGAAAGGCGAGTTCTTTTCCGTCCGGTGAAAATGCATAATCAACGCCGGTCGATGCGGCATACGGCGGCGAATCAAAATCGCCGGGCGTCATGTCTTTCGCCGTGCCACCGTCGATGCTGACGATAAAAACGTGCGAGCGTTTGCGGGCACGCCATTCGACCCAATGGCGATAAAGCAGCCTTTCGGTGACGATCGCTTTGACCTTACTCTCCTCGGCTTTTTTGTCTTCGGCCGCGTTACATTCGTCGGTCGCGCATTCGGGATAAACCTCCGAACCGAATGCGATCCACTTACCGTCCGGCGACCAAACCGGGCCCGCCGCTCCGGTCGATATTTTTGTGATCTGCGTTTTATTGCCGCCGTTCCGGTCCATTCGCCAGATCTGCCCGCCGGTCGTATATGCGATCGAACGGCCATCCGGCGACCAACGCGGGCCGCCTGCAGATACGTCCCCTTCGGTCAACTGTTTCAGGCCGCTGCCGTCCGGCGCGATGGTGTAAATATGCGTGACGGTTCGGTTCTGTTCGACATCGACAACGCCGATCGTGAACGCTATAGTTTTGCCGTCCGGCGATAATTGTGGATCGCCGACGCGCTTCACGGCCATCATATCTTCGAACGTGAACGCGGACTGTGCGGCCGCGGCACCGGCCAGAACAGATACAGTAAACAAAACGGACAATATGCGGAGAGATCTTTTCATCTTCATTTCCTTTCAGCTAAATTGTGCGGTAAGACGCAAATATTATCGCACATAATTTTGTAAGTGTGCATGTTTTCGATAAGATGCATTTATGAAAATCGCGATCTTTCTGTCCGTTCTGATCCTCTCTTTTTCAACCTTTGCCCAAACACCGTCACCGACGCCGCAGCTTTACAGCGCAAAGACGCTTTCCGATCTTCAGAAACTGCAGACGGCGGCGCTTGACGAAGATTATGCGCTCAAGCAAACGGCTTATATGACATACAACATCGGCCCGCGGCTTTCCGGTTCGCCGCAGGCACAGCGTGCGGTCGAATGGGTCGCCGACGAAATGCGCAAGCTTGGGCTCGACGTGCGGCTGCAGAAGGTGATGGTTCCGCATTGGGTTCGCGGCGTTGAAACCGGAGCTCTTGTCGAATGGAACGGTATGGCGAAGGGAACGACGCAAAAGGTCGTACTGACGGCGCTTGGGGGAAGTGTTGCGACGCCCGAAAGCGGACTCACGGCAGAGGTTGTTGTCGTTGACAGTTGGGAATCACTCGCCGCACTCGGCCGCAAAGGCGTCGAAGGAAGGATCGTTCTTTTTAATACGAAGTTTGACCAAAGGCTCGCGGCATCGGGTTTTGGCGGAGCGGCGTACGGGCAGGCAGTTCAATTCCGCGGCGGCGGTCCGGTCGCGGCGGCAAAGCTCGGCGCGGTCGCTGTGCTCGTACGTTCGGCGGGCGGTTCGCAGAACCGACTGGCTCACGCCGGAGCAACGCGTTATTCGGATGAGGTGAAGCAGATCCCGGCCGCGGCCGTGACGTATGAGGACGCCGAGATGATCGACCATTTGGCGAAGATGGGCAAGGTCCGGATGAAGCTTGTGCTTACGCCGCAGACGTTGCCGGATGCGGTCAGCTATAACGTCATCGCCGATCTGAAAGGCAGCGAGAAACCGGACGAGGTAGTGATCGTTTCAGGGCATCTCGATTCGTGGGATCTCGGAACAGGTGCGATCGATGACGCGGCGGGTGTCGCCGTTTCAATGCAGGTTCCGTATCTGCTCAAAAAGTTGAAGCTTCGGCCGAAACGCACGATCAGAATGATCGCGTGGATGAACGAAGAGAATGGTTCGCGCGGCGGACAAGGGTATTTTAACGAGGAGAAGGACAATATCGCGAATCAATTTGCGGCGATCGAAAGCGATCTCGGCGCTTCGCATCCGCTGGGATTTCTGTTCGCCGGAAGATCCGAGGCGTTGCCGTATTTCGCTCCGCTTACGAGTATTCTCAGGTCGCAGGGAGCGAGCCTCGCACAATATCAACCGGGCGGAGTCGGTGCGGACATCAGCCCGCTGACCCGCGCGGGCGTACCGTCATTTGCACCCTATTTCAATACGCAGACGTATTTTAATTATCATCACACGGCGGCAGATACCTTCGACAAGGTCGATCCGAAAGAGCTTAATGAGGTCGGTTCCGTCGTCGCGGTTTTGGCATACGGACTTGCGAATTTAGAGCAGCCGCTGCCGCGGTAGGTTGATTGAGCGTTTGCGAATTGCTAACGTAGAACAAAAGGACCGATACTATGAGACAACCACCGCCGTATTTTCCGCAAAACCAGCTTTCACCGCCGGACGAGAATCGCTACAAAAAGCTGAAACTCGTTTTCGCTCTCGTCATTGTTCTTCTGCTCGGTGTGCTCGCCGCCGTGGGATACGGATTGTACTGGCTGATCAGTTATTTAATGAGCTAATCCGCACTTTCTGTTCGTCCCGTATTGACCGCCGTTGCTTTCCTATTCGCCTCAAAGCCGCGTTGGGCGAGTGCTTTCGCCTGCGGAAGTACTTCGATCGCTTTCATTATCTGATTGTCGTATTCGTTGATGACCTGCAACGAGGTCGTCGAACCGTACGCGGCCGTGACGAGTTCCGTTCGCAGCGAACGAGTTACGAATTCACGTTCGTTGTTCACCTGAGCCGGCGTGTACCGGTATTTCTGAACGGCGTACTTGCGGTAAGCGTTGAAAAGTTCGTCCGTGATCGCAAATTCGGTCGGTGAGATATCATGTGCGAAATTTATCGGGCCGGCAACCTTGTAGCTTTCAAAGCCTTTGACGCGTCCCGCGACCAGATCAAGAGCGAAACCAAATATCGAGCTGTTCATCTTTTGCTGTGCACGAGCCCTTGCGATCGGGATCGTGTCGGCTTTGACCTCGACATCGGGCGTTATGCCGCCGCCGCCGTACATCGTGCGGCCTGAGTCGGTCTTCGATTCGGGGCCTTTCGGCTTAACGGTCTCATCTTCGTCCTCGCCGCCTTTCACACCGCCGTGCGTGTAATATCCATAAAGGCTGCCGTCCGAATAATCACGCTGGATCAATCGGCCCGAAGGCGTTTCGTATTTAGCGATAGTCAGCAGAAGCATCGAACCGTAATCAAGCGGAAACGGGTTTTGCACAAGGCCTTTGCCGAACGAATTTTCACCGACGACCAACGCGCGGTCGTGATCCTGCAAAGCGCCTGTCAGAATTTCCGAAGCCGACGCCGAACTTCCGTTTATCAGAACGACGAGCGGCATCGTCTCAGGATCTTTATTGTCGGCGCGGTATGTCACGCCGGTTCCGTCGAGCCGTCCTTTCTGTGTGAACACCGTCTGTCCCGCGGAAAGGAAAGTATTCGCGACGCGGAAGGATTCGCGGACGAGCCCGCCGCCGTTTCCTTTCAGATCGATGATCAGCTGCGTCATGCCTTGTGCTTTCAGCTTTTCCATTCCTTCGGCAAATTCGGCCGATGTCGTCTGATTAAAACCGCCGGTCATTCCGATATAACCGACACCGGGCCGTATCATATAAACTTCCTGTATAGAGGGCTGTGAAACGGCGTCACGGATTATCTCTATCATCTCACGTTTGCCCGTCTGGTTGCGTTCGACAAGAATTTTCGCGGTCGTGCCTTTCGGCCCGCGGAGCAGGTCGCGAACCTCGTTAAAATCCTTTCCGAGCATTGATCTTCCGTTGATCTCAACGATCTTGTCGCCGTAGAGCATTCCGCCGCGATGTGCCGGCGCATTATCGAACGTCGCTTTGATATATGTGGCGATGACCTTTCCGTTCGGATCCGAAAGATCGCCGATCGTCGCACCGATACCGTAATAGCGGGAACTCTGGTCCGTTCGGAACTGTTCGAATTCCTTTGCGTCGAAATAGTTCGAATGCGGGTCGAGCCGATTCAGCATTCCGTCGATCGCGGATTTGAATATCGTGTTGTAGTTGATCTTTTTCCCGAGGATGTGATTATCCTCGATCACGGTCAGGGCTTCGGCAAGATCGCCTTCGATCTTTTCGTCGGTCACGGCCGGAGCTTTCGGCTGTGAGAGCGTATCCGTGATGACGACGCGTTTTGCGACCTCGACATTCTGTGCGAAAGAATAACCGGTTAGAAAAGCGAGCAGCAGAAACGCCGCGGCGGTATATTTAATATTTCTCACGAAAGGAACTCCAAAATAATTGCTGAAACGCCGGAAGGGCATTTGTTCAATTTAAATAATAGCATTTCTTTGACGAAGCGATCAGGCTAAAAGTTGCAGAAAAATCGCGGCTTTAACCATTTCGATAATTACGCTAAACTCAAAATTGTCACGATTCCGGTTTTTGCGATCCGATCCGATGTCTCATTTATTGGAGGTTCTGAACCTCGAAACTCATTTTCCGACACGCAGCGGCCTTGTCCGATCCGTCAATGACGTCAGCTTTCATATCGACGAAGGTGAAATGCTCGGGCTTGTCGGCGAATCGGGCTGCGGAAAGTCGGTTACGGCTCTGTCGGTAATGCGGCTGATAGCTCCGCCGGGAAAGATCGTCGGCGGTACGATCAGCTTTCGCGGAAAGGATCTTTCACAACTTTCCGACGAGGAAATGCGTGCCATCCGCGGCAACGATATCGCGATGATATTTCAAGATCCGATGACGTCGCTGAATCCGGTTTACACGGTCGGCGAACAGATCGCAGAAGCTTTGCGGCTGCATCGAGGGCTTTCGAAAAAAGACGCGTGGGACGCGGCGGTCGAAGCGATGAAAGAGGTTTCGATACCGGCGCCGGAACGTCGTGCGGGAGATTATCCGCATCAGCTTTCGGGCGGAATGCGGCAGCGGATCATGATCGCAATGGCTTTGGCGTGCGACCCGGAACTTCTGATCGCCGATGAACCGACGACAGCTCTTGACGTAACTATACAGGCTCAGATCCTGGAACTGCTCAACGAACTTCGTTCGACGCGTAAACTTTCCGTGCTGCTGATCACGCATGACCTTGGCGTCGTCGCCGAAACCGCGGACCGCGTGTGCGTTATGTACACCGGAAAGATCGTCGAACAGGGAACCGTCGATGAGATCTTCGAAACGCCGAAGCATCCGTACACGCAGGGACTTCTGCGGTCGGTGCCGAAACTCGCCGCCGGCGGAAGCAGCGTCGAAGAGCGTTTGCAGACGATAGACGGAACGGTTCCGAGCCCGACGCATTTGCCGCCCGGATGCCACTTTGCACCGCGTTGTTCGTTCCGTATGCCGAAATGCGAGGCGGGCGAGATACCTCTTTTCGATAGAGAAGGCGGTTCACAGGTGCGGTGTCTGTTATACGACGGCGATCCGGGAAACGCCGCGCACATCGCGGCGGTTCGTGATCTGGACGCGGCGAAAAGTTTAGTTTCCGAATGAAAGAAGAACTCGAAAATTCAACGCCGCGGCCGCTTGTCCGGGTTCGCGGACTTGTAAAGCATTTCGCCGTCGAAGGCACGGATGACCTGGTCCGAGCGGTCGATGACGTGTCGTTCGACATTTTTGCCGGCGAAACACTCGGGCTCGTCGGCGAATCGGGCTGCGGCAAATCGACGGTCGGACGCTGTTTGCTGCGGCTGTACGAACCGACGGCGGGCGAGGTCATATTCGAAGGAAGCGAGCTTACCGCAATGCGGAAAAAGGATCTGCAGAAACTTCGCCGCGAGATGCAGATAATTTTTCAGGATCCGTATGCAAGCCTGAATCCGCGAATGAGCATACTTTCGATCGTCGGCGAACCGCTGAAGATTCACGGCATAACCGATAGAAAAGAGATACGCGAACGCGTTGCCGATCTGCTTCAAAAGGTCGGGCTAGATCCCGATTATATGAAGCGCTATCCGCACGAATTTTCCGGCGGCCAGCGGCAGCGCATCGGTATAGCCCGTGCTCTCGCGCTCAATCCGAAGCTCATCGTCTGTGACGAACCGGTTTCGGCGTTGGACGTTTCGGTGCAGGCGCAGGTCGTTAACCTTTTGCAGGATCTGCAGAATGAATTCGGGCTGACCTATCTATTCATTTCGCACGGTCTGGCGGTCGTCGAACATATCTCCGACCGCGTTGCGGTAATGTATCTGGGCAAGATCGTTGAGGTCGCTTCGGCAAAAGAGCTTTATGTGCGGCCGCTTCATCCTTATACAAAAGCTCTGCTGTCGGCGATACCGATCCCGGACCCGAAAGCGAAACGCGACCGCATCATTCTTTCCGGCGATGTGCCGACCCCGATCGATCCGCCGTCCGGCTGTCGTTTTCGAACGCGCTGCCCGTTTGCGATCGAAGAATGTGCCCGCGTCGTTCCGGAACTGCGCGAGATCGAATCCGGACATTTTGCGGCCTGTATCCGCGTCGAAGGCTATGATTCGGCACCGGCGTTCGAAAAGTGAAACAAAGACGGTTTAAATATCGTAGGTCAGTTTTAGCGATCTCCGCGAATAAAACGTAACTCGAGGTGAATATGAATCTTTATGGAGGAATAGGATTAGCCGCCCTCGGCATCCTTATTGTGGTTGCGGGTGTACTTAATGTCATCCCGGGAGCAACCGCCGGCGGCGTTTGGGCAGTCATCGCCGGTTTGGTGGTTATCGGGCTTAGTTTTATCAAAGGCCCGGACCCTGAGGAAACCGAACGAATGTCCACGGCCGAAACACTGACCGGCATATTTTTTTCGCCGGCCGAGACGTTCCGCAACCTGCGCCGCCATCCGCGGTGGCTGGTCGCAATGCTTGTGATGACCATCGTTTCTACGGTTTTCATGGGTCTGTTCTATTACCGCGTCACGCCCGAGCGAATAACGAATTATTCGCTAGATAAAACACTAGAAAGCCCGATGGTTTCGAGTAATGAGGAAGCGAAAAAGCAGATCGAAGCTTCGCGTCCGGAGGCGATCGCGATCGCGAAAAACCCATTGTCACGCGCGGCCGCTTCTGTCAGTTCGTTCTCAAGTTACGTCGTGGGAACGGCAATTCTGAGCGCGGTGTTCTTCGTATTTTTGCTGGTGCTTGGCGGCAAACTGAATTACTGGCAGGTATTTTCGGCGGTCACCTACGCCTGGTTCCCGGTGTCGCTGATACGAAGCATTCTCGGGTCGATAATCTTGTTCATAAAAGATCCGAATCAGATACATCCGATACTTGGGCAGCAGGGCGGCCTGATCTCAGATAACCTTAGCTTTCTCGTCACGCCTTCGGCGAGTCCTGTTCTATTTACGCTTCTCAGCTCACTGGGACTTATTTCACTGTATTGGCTTTGGCTGAACGCGACCGGACTGAAGGAGACCGGCGAACGTGTTTCGACCGGTTCGGCTTGGACCGCGACGCTTGCTCTTTGGGCGGTGGGAATACTGCTCGGAATGACGATGGCAATGTTGTTCCCAAGCTTTATGAGCTAAGCGAATTTGCTAAAAAAACGAGGCTCCGTAAGAACGAACATTCTTACGGAGCCTTTTTGCTTAGCCTTGCGATAACTATTCGTATCTTAGAGCTTCGATCGGGTCTAGGTTCGCGGCTTTCCACGCAGGCCAGAGACCGAACAGAAGGCCGATGCCGACACTGGCGAAAAATCCCGCGGGCGGAGCCCAGTAGGGAACGTACGACGGGAAGAACAGCCCGACGATCGTGGTCAGCACCCATCCGATCGCAAGGCCGAGGAGCCCGCCGAATCCGGTAAGCGTTCCTGCTTCGATCAAGAACTGCGACATAATATCAAAGTTTTTCGCGCCGATGGCCTTGCGAATACCGATCTCGCGCGTGCGTTCCGTAACGGATACAAGCATGATGTTCATAACACCGATGCCGCCGATCATCAGCCCGATCGATGAAATGACGACCATGGCGATCGCGACGCCTGCCGTGATCGATTGGAACTGTTCGATAATGCTGTCCGCGGTCGCCGTCGCAAAATTGTTCTTTTGTCCGAACGTCACGCCGCGGCGAATGCGGAGAAGGTCTTCGACCTGATCGCGGGCTTCCTGCATCCGGCCTTCTTTCGCGATGGCCATGATGAAGATGTCGTCGGCGTTCGGTTTGATACGTTCGGCCGAACTGAACGGCATGTATATCGTGTTGCTTTGATCGTTATTGCCGCCTCCGCCGCCGAGGAACTGGTCCTTTTTTGCAAGCAGTCCGATGACCGTAAACGCCCTGCCGTTAATTTCGAGGGTTTGGCCAATCGGAGATTCGTACGGAAAGAAGTTTTCCTTGACGCTGTCGCCGATCAGGCACACGTCCTTCTTAAAATCGTTCTCGGTGTTCGTGAACCAGCGGCCTTGGATAACCTCTTCGTTTCCCGACATGGCCATCTCCGGCAGCGTTCCCTGAAGCGAGATCGCCGTCGTTTGCTTACCGTTCGCTGAAACTATTGTCGCGTTGCCCCAACGCCCGCTGGAAACATCCAAAAGCGGAACCGACGTTTCCACCGCGGGAAGCGCTCTAAGAGCAAGTGCGTCCTCAAGCGTAAGGTCGGGACGCATACGCTCTTCGCGCGTCGGGCGGTCGTTCGTAAAGCCGATGTCACGCTTGTAAATAAAGATCGAATTTGTGCCGAACGATTTGATCTGCTCCTGGACGGCCATGTCGATACCGCTAATGATCGACGAAATAAGCATTACCACGATCACGCCGACAACGACGCCGATGATCGTAAGAAACGACCGCAGCTTATGGCCGCGGAGCGTGTCCATGCCCATTTTCAGGTTCTCGTATAATCTTGATGTAACCAGCCTCATTCTTTTAATCCGCTCTCAGAGCCTCGATCGGGTCAAGCTGTGCCGCCTTCCACGCAGGAAACAATCCCGCCAAAATTCCTATACCGCCCGAAACGCCGATGGCAATAACCGCCGCGAGAACCGAGATGCGCGTCTGGAATACATAATATTCGACAATATAGGCGGCGATTATCGCGATGATCAGGCCCGTTATGCCGCCGAGCGCGGAGAGTATCGCCGATTCGACGAGAAACTGCTTTAATATATCGGACTGTTTTGCGCCGAGAGATTTCCGAATGCCGATCTCTTTCGTGCGTTCGGTGACGGCAACGAGCATAATGTTCATAATAACGATCGCGCCGACGAACAATGCAATGCCCGGCACCGCTAGAATAACTACCGATATCGAACCGAAAAGGCTGTCACGAATCCCGCTGATCGCATCCGGAGTAACGACGCCGAAATTGTCTTTTTCGCCGGTCGGGAGCTTTCGTTTGATGCGAAGCAGGGAACGGGCCTCGTCAACGGCGGCTTCCATCGGGATTCCGTCTTTTGCCGCGGCGACAAAATACGGAGCACGACTGTAACGCAGTCCGCCGAAATTAAGTCCGAAGGTCTGCAGCGGAAGCTGGATGAAATTATCCTGCGATTGTCCGAAGACCGTGCCTTTTTCGATCTGAATGCCGATGATGCGATAGGGAATACCGGATATCGTAATTTCGCCGCCCAGAGCTCCGCCGTGCGGAAAAAGTTTTGCCGCAACCTCCGAACCGACAAAAGCGACGCGCATTTTGTTCTCGTTCTCGGTACGCGTAAAATAGCGGCCGACTTCTATCTCTACGTTCTCGATCTGCCCGATGATAGGTTCGACACCCGTGATCGAAACTCTTTGCAGAGTTTCCGTTCCGTGTTTGACATCGCGGCGGGTGTTGCCCGATTTGGCTCCGATCGCCGCCAGCGTCGTTGCGTGCGAACGGATGAATTCCATTTCTTCCAGATTTAGCTCGGTATTGCGCCGCTGTGCGGCAGCGATCGTGTCGGAATCCTTGAAATCGTCGAAATTAAAGCGCTGAATGGTAAACGAATTCGAACCGATGCCGGCGATCTTTTCGTCCACATAGGAATTGAATCCCTGCAGCAAGGACAGCACGATCATGAACGCGGCCATTCCGATGATCATCCCGAGCAGCGTCAGGAACGAGCGGAGCTTGTTTCCTCTGATCGAGTCGAGTGCAAGTTTTAAGACTTCTCTAAATTCCATTTTCCGTGCCGAAACCTTCGGTTAATACGTAATACCGGCCGATAAAGTTTTGCCGCATCCGTGTTTATAGATTAACACGCCAATAGGTTTGGATGCGTGTTTTCGGCGTCGGGCTTACAAAAATTTACAAAAAAGACGGAGGCTTTTTGCGTCCGTCCTCGTGTTTATGAATGATAACGAATTCTATTTTATCCTTTCATCACTTTCGATAATTCCGTCGCGGATCGTAATGACGCGATGGGCTCGTTCCGCCACCTCATGTTCGTGCGTGACGATGATGATGGTGTTTCCGGCGGCGTGAAGCTTCTCGAAAAGAGCCATGATCTCGACGCTTGTTTTCGAATCAAGAGCGCCTGTCGGTTCGTCCGCAAGAAGGATCGACGGATCATTGACCAGCGCACGAGCGATGGCGACACGCTGACGCTGACCGCCCGAAAGTTCGTTCGGCCGGTGCAGAACGCGTTCACCGAGTTCAACCGACGCAAGCGAAGCCTGTGCTCTTTCGTGGCGGACGGCCGCCCCGACGCCGGCGTAGATCAGCGGTAGTTCAACGTTGTGCAGCGCGGTCGCCCGCGGCAGCAGATTGAACGTCTGGAACACAAAGCCGATCTCTTTATTCCGAATATGGGCGAGTTCGTCGTCCGCCATTTCAGAAACGAGATTTCCGTTGATCCAATACTGGCCGGAACTTGGCGAATCAAGACACCCGATGAGGTTCATCAGCGTCGATTTTCCGGAACCCGAAGGCCCGATGATCGCCAGATAATCGCCTTTTTGCACCCGGAACGAAACATCCTTCAGGGCATGAAGTTTCTCATTGCCCATCTGGTACGTCTTCCAGATATTTTTCATCAGGATAAGCGAATCCTCGCCGTTCCCGATCTCCGCATCATTATGCTCGGTAAAGTCTTCAGATCTTTCCATGAATCGGTACATCCTAGTGATCTATTTATGACGACGACCTGCCGCCCTCTCTGGCGGCCTTCTTGACGACCGTGTCGTCCTTTAGAGTGTTCAGGATGCGGCTCGGCCCGGTGATCACTTCCTGACCCGGCGAAAGGCCGGCGATGATCTGAATATCGGCTTCGCCGGTAATTCCGGTTTCGACGGCAACAAATTTCGCCCGTCCATTCTCCAACACAAACACACCCTTGACCGGTTCCTGATCCTTTCTCGGCTGTGGGGCACTGTTGCCCGGATCGTTCGGGATTCCCGTCGATGCGGCGGCTTCCGGTTTCTTTTCAACTACCGCTTGAAGCGGAACCGCGATGATATCATTCACCGTGGCGGTCGTGATGGTGGCCGTAGCGCTCATTCCGGGACGGAGTCCGTTCTGAAGCTCCTCGGAGAGGTTTTTTAACTGGATAACAACGCGAAATTCCTTCGCTTCCTGCACGTTGATCTGCGTCGAAAGTCCTCCGGAAGTTGCCGATTTACCAAGCGCGAGCGGTGTTTTCTGCAATACCTCGCCTTCGATCTCCTGATCTCCGAACGCATCGACCTTTATCTTTGCTTGCTGGCCGACGGCAACTCTGTCGATCTCCGTTTCGTCAACCTTTACTTCGACATTGATCGTGGACATATCCGCGATCGTCATCAAAGCTGTCGTCGAAAGTCCCGCAACGGCAAAGGTGCCGACCTTCGACGGAATTTCAGCGATGACGCCGTTGATCGGCGCGACCGTGAGCGTTTTGTCACGCTGATTGCGCTGTCCGCGAAGAACAGCCGACTGTTGATCGGCACGCGAACGGCTCGATTCGACATTGATATTCGCCGTTTTAACGGCACGGTTCGCGTCCTGAACGGCAACATCCTGCTGCTTAAGCCTTGCGTTCGCATCCTTTACGGAAATGCGTGCGCTTTCCAGCCGGGCTTTGGCGGTATCGACGGCAACCTTGGCGTTTGCCACGCGGTCTTTTGCGGTGTCGTATTCCTGGCGCGATATAACACCGCTTTCCAGGAGTTCCGCGTTGCGTTTAAGTTCGCGGTTTGCCGCGTTGAGTTCGACCTGCGAACGGTCAACCTCGGTCTGGGCCGTGACAACTCCCTGACGTGCGGTGTCAACGGCGACCTGGGCGACCTGGAGCTGCTGGCGGGCCTGAGCGAGGTTATTCTGGGCTGCGGCGACCTGCGTTTGCGAAACACGAACCTCGTCCTGTGCTGCCTGATACGAAGCGAGCTGCGCGTCAGTGCTTGACTCGAACTGTGTCGGATCGAGCCGCACGAGCGGCTGGCCTTTTGTGACCTTTTCACCTTCCTGGACATAGATCTCCTCGATCTTGCCCTGAACTTCGCTCGTAAGGTTCATGAACTGGATCGGACGCACCTCACCTGAGGATACAACGGTCGACCGCAGTTCGGGACGAGTATCTATCTTAACGACAGTGACTTCCGGCGCATCGGTCCGGTTCGCCAGAACGCTTGCAATAATAATTAATGCAATTACCGCGACAGCCGCGGCGGCGATAATGATTTTTTTCTTGCGGCTCAAAGCCATATTTTGTTTGACCCTCTCTTGCGAGTAGATTTTTTAGTATAATGTAAAAGACGATATAACCTGAGACGGTGCAACCGTTCGTTAAGCTGTTACTACGACGGCAAACACCGCATTGTTTCAAATAATTTGTCAATCGGGCCGAAGGTTTGACGTTCGTTCGAAGTCCGTTTACATTTTACGAACAATGCCGAAAAGGTTAAAATGCAGAGGTCGTAATTTTAGGTCGGTGTCCGCCCTTGGTTTTAGGTGAAAATAGACAGATGATGATATGTCAGTCGTGCGGGAACAAGAATCCGGAAACGGCGCGGTATTGTGATGAATGCGGCGCAAGGCTCGCCGAAGCCGTTGCCGTGCAGGGGCAGGTTGCCGCCGATGCGGCCGGCCGAGCACTGAACACGCCGGATTTTGCGTCTGATGCATCGAATTCCGGAATTTCATCTGTTGAACCGCTTGAACAGAAGGCCGAGACGGCTTCCGGATCACCGGAGGAAAAAGCCGGACATCACGCCGTTCTGTTCATCGAACGCGGCGAAGCGGCCTCGACAGAATTTCATTTGGCGGCGGACGAAAGCTTCATCGGCCGATGGGATGCGGACAACGGTATCTTTCCGGATGTCGATCTGGATGTTTACGATCCCGATGCCAAGGTCTCCCGGCGTCACGCCCGCATCGTCCGCCGTAACGGCACATACTATATCGAAGATCTCGGTTCGACGAACGGCACGTTCATCAACCGCGGCAGAAGGCTTTTACCGGGCGTTCCGCAGGACCTGAAAGAAGGTGACGAGATCATTGTCGGCAAAACTTTCCTGCGATTTCGTATCATCTAAGAGGCAGTTTTAATTAGAATTGTTCGTTTTTAGAAAAAAACAACTATGATCTATTGTCACGAATGCGGCTCAGAGGTCGCGGAATCAGACGCCTTTTGCCCATATTGCGGCATCACTTTGGCAAAGCCGGAAGTTCCGGCGGAAGAAGCGGAAGAGGCTGCCGTCGAGCCCGCGGGCGACGAATTTGACAGCACGATCGTCATGACAGCGTCCGAATTAGCCAAAGAGGGATCGGCGTTTTCAGAAGGCGTTTCCGAAGATGGAACCGTTCCCGTGTCCGAACCAGTGCCGGATGACGCTCCGGCGGTCGATACGGCCGCCTCGGCCGAAGACGATATTGATATCGATTCGGTTCCGACGCCGGGAGTTATCGCGGATCTCGAAAAGAGCCTCGTGAATGCACAGGTCGAAGAACCGGAAAGCGAACCTGAACAAGAAGCTGAAAACATCGAAGAATCAGAGAATCCGACTGAGCCCGAGCCGTTCGTTGAGGTAGGCGAGGAGGCCGTGGTCGGTGATCAAGTCGAGGTCGTCGAGCTGCCGGCAGAAGAAAATATTGTCGAAGAGGTTGATGCGACAGAGACGGAAGTTGAGATCACGAACGAACCTGCTGGAGAAGTTTTTGCCGATCCATTCTCGGAACGCGAACTTGCTGCCGAGGTATCCGACGCCGTAGAAGGGCCGCAGGAAGATGAGGCGAAAGTTACGGAAGAGCCGTCGGCGGTTGAAGACGCAGTCACGGCAGAAGCAAGCTCCACTGATTCGCGGCAGGAGTCTGTGTTGGAACCTGGGCCGGCGAGCGAGCCAGCCGAAACGCCGGCCGTTCCGGCAGAAGAACCGAAGCTCGGAACCGCCGAGCCGGACGCGGATGAGCTGCACCGGCCCGAAGCAACTGTCGAAGAGGCAGCCGATACGTCGTCCGATGAACTTTCAGACCCGGGAATCGGCATGCCGAGCGATGCGGACGCTCTCGACGCAAGCGATCCGTATTTACAGGCATCGCAGTTCGATTCAGTCCGGATCGTCGATCAGGAAGCGTTCAAACCGGACGCCGCGGACGGCAGTCGCTTTGTCGATCCCGTCGCCCATGGAGCTTCGACCGGTGGAAGCGAAACCGCCGGTTCGGGCGATGTTGCAGGGCGTTCCGATCAGGGCGAGAAAAAGGCCGCAAAACTTACACCGCTGAAAGAAGGCACGATCTTGCTGAATCGCTATGAGATCGTGCGAAAGATCGGCGGCGGCGGAATGGGCGCCGTTTATTTGGCGAGTGACAATAATCTTGGCGGCGTCGTCCGCGCCGTAAAGGAAATGGTCCAGGCGCACATCGCCGAAGAACAGCAGGAAAAGGCGATCGAAGATTTCAAGCGGGAATCGATGATCCTTTCGTCGCTCGACCACGTTTCGATCCCGACGATCTTTGATTATTTTTACGAAGAGAATGAAGGCCGCTTTTATTTGGTGATGAAATACATCTCCGGCGGCGATCTGGCGGGACGCCTTCGGGCCGCGCCGGAAGGAAAGATCGACGAACTGACGGTTACGGGTTGGGCTCTTCAGATAACGGACGTGCTTGATTATCTGCACAGTCAACCGTCAACCATCGTTTATCGTGACCTGAAGCCGTCGAATATTATGATCGACGGGAATTCCGGCCGCATCATGCTCATCGATTTCGGCATCGCCCGATCGATCAACCAAAAGGAAGAAAAAGGCGTAACTGCCGTTGGCACAATGGGTTACGCACCACCGGAACTTTTCAGCGGAAAGGTAGAACCACGATCTGACATCTACAGCCTCGGGTCAACAATGTTCCACCTTCTGACCGGAGCGGATCCGCAGAGCAATCCTCTTTTGATCTTTGATTTTCAGAAGAATCCGCGTCCGCGGCAGATCAACCCGCAGCTTTCCGACCAGATCGAAACGATCCTGATGCGTGCGGTCGAATACAACGCCGACGCCAGATTTGCCTCGTCCGCAGAAATGCGGGCTGTGCTCGAGGAGCATCTCGAAAATCTAAAAGCAGGACGAGTTACATACGGCGTTTCCGAAGCTCCGGCGTCGGTCAGCCTTGCGAATCAGTCGGTTTTCTGCGGATTCTGTGGGCAGAATATCGTCGCGACCGATCTGTTCTGCGCATTTTGCGGTGCGAAGCAGCCGATCGCTCAGCACGGGGTTCATTCTGAGATATATTCCGTCGAATCGCATCCGGCAAAGCTCGTCATACATGCTTCGGCCGAGCTTCAGGGCGGCAATTACACGCTTATCAAATCGGAAAATCTGATCGGACGGCGCGACCCGATGTCGAATATCTTCCCGGAGATCGACCTGACGAAATACGACCCGCAAACCAAGATCTCGCGGCGTCACGCGAAAGTTTGGAACGATGGGTCGAAGTATTACGTAGAAGATCTTGGTTCTTCGAACGGAACGATATTAACGCCGCGAACCGGTGAATTTGTACGGCTTGCCCCGCACCGGCCGCATCCGATCATGAACGGCGATATGATAAAGGTCGGCGACGCGACACTGCACTTCGTGGTCAGCTAAGGTTTATTTTATGGCAGCAAACAGCAGTACGCTCGAGCGGAAGAAAGTTTCGCGATCCGACGAACGGCTTGTCGAATTTTCGCCGGAGCAGATGAAAGCTCCGTTCCTTCTGCGGCTCGGCGCGGCGTTCATCGATTACATAATTATCGTTCTGTTTCCCGTCCTTGGGCTTTTTATAGCAAGCCTATCGGGCGACGACGGTTCGCGTCTGATCAATAGCGAACTTAACAACATCGGCTGGCTTGCGGGAATCTTTGTCGCTGTCGTCGATCTTATTATATTTCCGGCCGCGATCGGCCAATCGATAGGAAAGATGGCAACCGGACTCCGCATTGTCGCGATCGATGGTTCCGAGCCGTCGTTCGGCTCTGTTATTTTGCGGAATACGTTCGGATATTTGTTGACCTTAGCGAGTTTCGGCATCGGGTTGATATTTTCGCTATTCAGCTCGAAAGGGCGGGCTTTGCATGATTATATCGGCGGAACGGTTCTGATCCACGGACGCCGAAAGTTTTTGAAGTGATGTTCACCGAAATATGCCTCAGCTGATCTTCCAAAATACGGACCGCCAGACGGAACGCGTGCCGCTCAACCGTCTGCGGACGACCATCGGCCGTTCAGCGCGAAGCGACGTCTGTATTCCGGACGCCTTCGCGTCGCGTCTGCATGCGGAAGTTCGGCAGGAGCACGGAACGTATTGGCTTCAGGATCTCGGTTCGGCCAACGGCACTCGCTATAACGGAATTCCTGTCCATGCTCCGGTTCTGCTGCACTCGGGCGACGAGATACGCATCGGCGAAACGATCATCGTCTTTGACGACGAAAAGGCTCCGACAACCCGAAGTGCTCAGTTCATCGGCGAAAATACGGACGGCCTCGATCCGTCGGTCACCATATCGTTTTCGATGAAAACGAATCCGACGGCCGAAATTCTAGAAAGTCAGTATTCGTCACGCAATGACCTTCTCGGTTTGATCAGCAAGGTTGGCGTTACACTTCTTTCGGCGTCCGGTCTGGACGAAACTCTCGGCCAGATAGCGTCGCTCGTTTTCGAAGCGGTTCCGGCCGACCGGTGCATCATTATGCTTCGCGACGAAAAGGCTCCGGACGGATTGAAAATATCCGTCGCCCGGTTGCGCGACCGTTCGATGCCGCTCGAAGACGTCCGCATTAGCCGCAGCATTCTTCATGAGATCTTGCGTAACGGAAAATCCGTGCTGACCTGCGACGCGCAGCAGGACCCGCGTTTCGCCAGCCAAACACTTATCCTCCAAGGAATTCGGTCCGTTCTTGCGGTGCCGTTAAGCGTTGATGAACGCAATATCTTCGGCATTATTTATGCCGACGCCCCGACGCACGCCGCGGAATTTACGGAAGAGCACCTGAATATTTTGACGACGCTTGCATCGGTCGCCTCCATCCGTGTTGAAAATGCGACACTGCTCGAAGAACGCATCGAACGCGAACGGATGGAACGCGAGCTTGAACTTGCGACCGAGATCCAGCAGCGATTCCAGCCGTCGGCTCCGCCCATCCTTGAGGGTTATGAATTTCAGGGAATTTCATTCTCTTGTTACGAGATCGGCGGCGATTACTATGATTTCATTCAGCGGCCGAACGGCAAAATGCTGATCGCGCTGGGCGATGTTTCGGGCAAGGGAACGGCCGCGGCCCTGCTTATGTCGAGCCTGCACGCGGCGATCCACGCACAGGCCTCTGCGAGCGAAAGTCTGGCGGACACGGTCATTTCGGTCAATAAATATTTGGCGGAAAATACGCCTGCGAACCGCTTCGTAACACTGTTCATCGCCGAACTCGAACCCGCGACCGGACAGCTCAGCTACATCAACGCCGGACACAATCCGCCGCTTTTGGGCCATGCGGACGGATCCGTCAATGAACTCGCATCCGGCGGTTTTCCGCTTGGGATCATTCCAACGGCGGAATTTGAGGTCGGCACACTTGAGCTGAAAAAAGGCGAATCACTTGTGGTATATTCCGACGGCGTTTCGGAGGCAAATAACCTGAAAGAAGAAGAGTTCGGTATGGATCGGCTTAAGACCGTCGTCAGTTCAAACATTACGGCGTCTGCCGCCGGCATGCGTGATAAGGTCGAATCGGCGCTTTCCGCGTTCACGCAGACCGCACCCGCGAACGACGACATCACACTCGTCATCGTTAAACGCACCTAAGCTGTCATTTGCGAATAGAGAAAGGCTTTTGCCGTACGCCAATGGCGATTGACGGTCGGGACGCTTACGTTCAGGACCTCGGCCGTTTCCTCGATCGAAAGCCCGCCGAAATAACGCAGTTCGACGATCTTTGCCTTTTGTTCATCGACTCGAGCAAGTTCGCCCAGAGCATCATCAAGCGCGATCAGTTCCGCCGACCGTTCCTTTGAAACAACAATAAATTCATTGTCGATAGAGATCGGATCTTCGCCGGTGCCGCGTTTCTGTGCCGAATTTTTCCGCGCGTGGTCGATGAGTATGCGGCGCATTATATTCGCGGCGATGCCGAAGAAATGTGCCCGGTTTTGCCAGCGGACATGCCGCTGGTCGATGAGCTTCATGTACGCTTCGTGAACCAGCGCCGTCGGCTGCAGGGTATGGTCGGCCCGTTCACGGCGTAGATAGCCGCCGGCAAGCCGCCGAAGCTCGTCATAAATATACGGCAATATCTCATCTACGGCATCGCGTTTACCGTCCGTGAGTTCGAGCAGCATTTTCGTTATTTCACCGGGTTCGCTGGTGCTCATCGAAAAGATTTTCACATAACCGATACAAAACACAAAGCCGATACGCGTTATCTTTCGAAAGAAGGTTTTTAGGTGAACTTTCTATTTATTTATTTGGAGAATACGACCATGAAATACGGCAAATATACGGCACTTATTTTATTGATCTTAACCGCGGCTTCGGTGACCGCATTCGGCGATATCAAGATCCGTTCGCGACAGACGATGTCCGGACAAACGATGGAAAATGTCGTTTACATAAAAGGGAAACGGCAGCGTACCGAAATGATGGACGGTGCGATGATCACGCTCGTTCAGTGCGACCTGCGAAGGTCGGTGCAGATGAATTCGATGACCAAAACGTACCTCATCAATGCATTCGCCGAACCGGCCCAGCAAACTGCAAGCATCAATCCGCGCGGCAGTTCTGCTCCGGTCACAAAAGGCGGAACGATCACGACGACCGTCACGATCAAAGATACCGGCGAACGCAAAAAGATGTTCGGCTACACTGCTCGCCACCTGATCATCACGACCGTGATGCAGCCTTCCGCCGACGCGTGTAATAAGACACCGATGAAGATGGAAACCGACGGCTGGTACATCGATCTTGAGATCGAATTTAACTGTTATGACGCGACGTATAACTACAACCGTAACAGCTACGGAAATCCCGGCGGCTGTCAGGACAAAATGGCCTTCAAACAGGTCGGCTCCGGAAAACGCGGTTATCCGTTATATGAAAAGATGACGATGTTCGATGAAAGCGGCAGGGAAACCTTTACATCCGTGAACGAGGTTATCGAGCTTTCGAAAGCGACACTCGAACCGTCGCTGTTCGATGTCGCGTCGGACTACCGCGAAGTCCAGGATTTTTCGGAGATGTATGCATCCGCAGGTCCTGTTTCGAATATGTCCGGAATGCCGGGTTTGCCAAGTTCCGAGCCGACGAGCATGACGATGCCGTCCGTTAGCAATGAACAGAGCACGCGTGTATCCGAAAACGTTGGCCCAAAAGAGCCCGGAACTATTCGCATCGGCATCGCTGATGTGAAGGTTCCGTCGGTTGGCGAAGGCATTACGGGAGCGGAACTCGCGTCCGCGGTCGAAGGCCTTCTTGCTCAATATCTGAAAGTGCCGAACGTCGAAGTTGTTTTCCTGGATGCAAAACTGCCGGCGGCGATCAGGGCAGAAGCCGTCGAGAAACAGTGCGATTTCTTCGTAACGGCAACGGCTACGCATAAGAAAGGCGGCGGTGGCGGCCTCGGCGCGTTCAGTAAGGTCATTGCCCCCGCGATCGGTCAGACCGGCATCGGACACACCGGCAGCACTGCGGGAAATATCGCCGGTGCGGTCGCCACGCGGACGATCGTCGGCGCCGGCGAAGTTGCGGCAAAGGTCAATGCGAAGGACGAACTGACGCTTGAGGTCAGGCTCGATCGGGCGGCCGGCGCATCGGAGTTCGTGAAAACGTTCAAGCGCAAAGCCAAAAGCAGCGGCGACGACATTCTTTCGCCGGTGATCGAACAGGCGGCGCAGGCCATCGTTGATGCACTCGGTAAATAAATGGAGGTGAGCCATGCGAAATAAGATATCTGTGTTGGCGGTTCTTTTATTGATGTTTTCGGCCATCGCCTGTTCTATGGAGGGCGCCGGCGAAGACGGACAAAGCGCGGTTGCCGGAACCGAGCGGTTAACCGGCTATTCTATCCAGGGGATCAAATTCGCCTATTACAAGATAGACAGAGGGCTTTCCGAAGCGGAGCTCGTCGAGACCGCGCAGAAGATCCATGACGCCGAACCGGATACCCAGATCATCTTGGTCGATGACGATTCGCGGCTCGCTGATTATGTTGCGTATGTAAAGGCCGTCAGCGGCCCCGGCGATGTGTCCGTCGAAATGCCCGTCGAATGGGCCGACGAACACATCGTTGCGAATGTTCAGAAATACATGAGCGGCAAATTCGTGCTCTGTAAAGGCTACGGCTATATGGAGATCGCCGATCTCAAATAGCTGAAACGTATGCGTGTTAGAAAATTCGGGTTTATTTTCGCGGGTTCAGTTTTGCGAGCAGACGCCGGACCCGCGGATCTTTTCGCATCTCTTCGAGACGCGGATCGACCGCCGCGAAATTGAATCCGTGCGAACGTGACCTTTCCGCCGCCTCCAGAAATTTAAAAGCGTTATCACTATCGCCCAAAGCCGCAAACGCCAAGGCCGTTTCGAAAGCGTAAGCAAAAGGCCGTTCTTGTATCTCGCCGGAAAGCGCCGCTTGTTTCAGCTTTGGCAAATACGACGGTTCTTCGACCTGAGCCTGCACGATCTGCCAGCCGGGATTATCGGCTTCGCCGCCGCTGTATGCTATCTCTTTCGCGAAAGTGGCTTTCGCAGCCGAGCGGTCATTCTGGGCCGAATATATCCAACGTTTCACCTTTATCGCGGGAATGAAGTTTTGATCGACGGCAAGTGCGGCGTCACACTCGTTCAATGCCTCGGTGTATTTTCCGTTAAAGAAGAGCACCATTCCGGCGGCAGCTTTGATCGCAAGCGAACTGGGATCCAGCCATTGTGCGATACGAATTTCTTCCAACGCCTTGAGCGGATCGCCCATTCCCGCAAGCGCCAGCGCGAACCAATGATGCGCCTGCGCATACGACGGATTGAGCTGGATCGCCCGGCGAAACTCTAGTTCAGCGGCTTCGCGGTCCCGTTCATAATAAAACTTCACGTAACCGAGCGATGCGTGAGCTTCCGCAAGGTCCGGATCGATCGCAAGAGCCTTTGACGCATATTCGCCTGCGAGTTTATACGCATCCGGCGGCGGCTCGACGCTGTAAAGATTAAGCAGCGAATACGCATCGGCTAGCCCGACGTATGCCGGCGCGAACATCGGATCGAGCTTTATCGATTCGGAAAATGAAACTATCGCCTTACGGATATCCGCCGAACTTCGGTTGGTTAGCTGAAATCGGCCGATCAAATAAAGCTGATACGCTTCGGCGTTCTCCGTATAAACTCTTTCGACCATTTGACGTTCCAGCGGCAACGGCTCGATGCCGAGCGATGTCCATATCTTGGCCGCAAGAACGCTCTGAAGTTTGAAAAGATCGCCGTCGGGTGCGTCAAAACTACCCGACCAAAGCGTTGTTCCCGATATGAGATCTACAAAATTCGCATCGACCGTCGCGGAGCGTTCGCCAAGCGTAATGCTGCCGCGAAGGGCGTAGTTGGCTTTCAGAACTTCGCGGAGCTTGGCATCGGTTTCCGATGCCATCGTGCGGCCGGAATTCGCCGAGACGATCTCGAGTGCCTTGATGCTTCCAAGTTTTTGGGACAGAGCATCCGCGACGCCGGAACCCATAGTCGCTGCGTTCGGATCGGCTCCGGTGAATGGCAGAATAACCACGCGTTTTGCACCCGTTGATGTCAGCGAAGCCACGGTTTGCGGCTGCTTTCCGAAGCTGAAATATCCTTCGAAATAAAAAAAGGCGAGCGTGATCACGGCTATCGCGAATAACGCCGCCGGGATCGCGTATCGTTGTGCGAACGTCCGGTATATCGTTCCTTGCGTCGACGACGAATCGTCGATAAGCGTCGTGCGTTCAAAAACGTTCTCTTTCGTCGTAAGCTTTTCGGCTTCGGCGGACGCAGCTTTGTAGTTATAGCCGAACGTGTCGTATCCGGCCTTTTCGAGTATTTCGCCGAATCGCCTGTCTGCCCTCAAAATATCAAACGTTGGTTCGACGCCCATCCAGTTCAGCCATGCGTCCTTTATTTCGAAAGCTTCGTTCAAGCAAGCGAAAGCCTTTTCTATCGATGCCGTTCTTTCCGGGGACGTTTGATTTTCCGCCATGCAACAGTGAACCAGCGACTGATGATACGGCGAAATGTACCGCGTTTTGCCAAGCTCGATCAGGCTTTGCAGAACGCCGGCCGCTTCGGCTATACGGCCGTTCGCGGCAAGCGTCTCCGCGAGACAGAATTTGGCGAAGTTGCTGTCGCCCGCGGTTTGGACGACCAGCATCGCTTCTTTCAACGCACGATCATTTTGGCCGAGCCGTCGATAAACCTTGCTCAATCCGTAATGCCCGAAACTGTACTCCGGAAACATTCGAACTACATTTTCGTAATGATCGGCGGCTTCGTCGAAGCGCCGGGCAAAGTAAAGGTTCCATGCGACGTTGTGATGTTTGAACGGCGTCACCGGATCGAGCTCCACCGCTCGTCTGGCGGCGGCGATGCCTTCGTCAAACCGTCCCTGAGTGATCAGGACGATCGCGAGCCATGCGAATGCCGTGGCGTTGCTGCTGTTGAGTTCAATGGCGTGACGAAGATTCTGCTCAGCTCCGGACCAATCAAAATTTCCCGCGTGGAGCGAGAATCCAAGGCTCGCATGCGGATCCGAAAGCTGCGGATCGAGATCGACGGCTTTCGAGGCGGCAGCTATCGCCGGCTGAAAACATTCCTGCGGCGGCAGAACACCGATGATGCCGAGCCACGTATAATAATCCGCGATGCCTGAATATGCAGCCGCGTAATTTGGATCAGCCGCGACGGCATTGTGAAAACTCACGAACGCCCGCGCAAGCCCGTCTTCCGTAAAATTGTTGAAATAGTATCGTCCGCGAAGGTAATGTTCGAACGCCTTCGGAACGTTGGTGCCGCGTTTCGCCAATTCCTCCCGGTCATGGCCGCTTAGATGAGGAATAAGCGCGTCAACGACCTTTCCGGCCAGCGAATCTTCGACCGACAAAAGATCGCTTCCGTCTTCGTCGACCGACGCCGCCCAAACTGCCGAATTCGTTTTCAGGTCCAGGAGCTGAACGGTCACGCGTGTTCGTTCGTCAGTTCGTTTAATATTTCCGGTCAAAAGGTGATCGACATGCAGTTCGTCGCCGACCTTTACCGGGTCGACCTCGGTTCCGTGATATCGAAGGACGGAGTTCGTCGGACGTACCGAAAAGTTACTCGATCGGCTCAGACGCGAGATCAGAGCATCCGCCATTCCTATGCAGAGATATTGGTCTTCGCCGCCGTCGCCGCGGCCGGTGTCTAGCATCGAGAACGGCAGAACCGCCAGCGGCATCGGCTTGAACAACGTTGCGGGTCCGCCGGCGGAAAGAAATCTGCCCTGCCGGCCGGCGTCGATCGGAAGGCCGCGGAGAAATTTGTCGATCTCGTCCGAAAATTCTTCTGCGGATGCATACCGGTCCGCGGGTTCCTTTATAAGCGCGGCCGCGATGATGTTTTCCAGATCGCCGGAAAGTATGTCGATGAGTTCGCGGCGCGATGTCCCGCGTGAAGTGAAAACTTCACCAATATTCCCGTTATAGCGACGAAGCAGCAGACGCGGCGAACCAACGGCCTTGCTTGCGACCGCGGGCGGATGCTCACAGATCGCGACGGCCGCATCCTTCATTGAACGCGGGTCGAAATAATACGGCCGATGTCCGGTCACTAGTTCGAACAACAGAACGCCAAGCGAATAAATATCCGTTCGCGGAGAAATGTCGCCGCCGTACATCTGTTCGGGACTGGCATATTCCGGCGTCATCATCCGCAGCATCGAAGCCGTCGGGCTGCTCGAAACATGCAAAAGGTCGGGGTCAAGGATCTTCGCGATACCGAAATCGACGAGCTTTGGTTCGCCCGCGTGATTTACGATGATGTTCGCGGGCTTTATGTCGCGATGAATGATCGACCGGCAGTGAGCGTATTCGACGGCTTCACAGATCTTTCGGAACAGCTTCAGCCGATCGGAAATGTTCATTCGGGCGCCGTCGCAATGGTCGTAAAGCGTTCGCCCGGTGATGTATTCCATCACGAAATACGGTTCGTTGTCGCTGGTCGTGCCGCCGTCCAAGAGGCGGCCGATATATGGATGATCGAGCGAGGCGACGATCTGGCGTTCGTGGCGAAAACGCTGAATGACAAAATCGGAATCCATTCCGAGTTTGATCAGTTTAATAGCGACCTTTTGTTCGAATTCGCCGTCACTGCGTTCCGCGAGGTAAATATTGCCCATTCCGCCGCGGCCGAGTGCTTTGATGACCGTATATTGGCCGATGCGTCCGCCGATGTATTTATCAAAAGGCGCGACGGCCGGATCGTCGTCCATGGCATCTTCTTCGGCCAGCTTAAATATCGAATTCGATGTCCACACCGAAGCTTCGATAAAATCTTCCGCGTTCTCGTCACCGTCCAAAAGCTTTTCGACCTGTCGGCGCACCTCTTCGTTGCCGCCGTCGTTCGCATCCAGGAACGCGGTTCGCTCCGCCTTTGGCAAAGCGGCGGCGGATTCGAAAAGGCTTTCAGTTGTCTTCCAATCTTCGGGTGACATCTCAAGGATTATAGCTAAATCACCCGCCTGAAAGCACCGCGAAAACCGCAGATTCGATCAAAATGGCGAATATTTCTTTTAGCGTTAAAACTTGTTGACCAATGGTGTCAAATATACTAATATTTTATTGGCCTGCCTGTTCCCGGCAAATTCCCCGATGCCACGCAAGAATACAAAGATCAGCCTTATTTATTTCGTCATAGCGACCCTTTTGCTTGTCGGATTGGTGCCGCTTATTCTAACGGGTTGGTTTCTGTCCGATAAGACCGCCAAAGAGATACGCTCGGTCGAGAACCGTTATCAAATACAGCTCGTTCAGGAAAAGGCGAGCCAGATCGAAATGTTCGCACAGCGTCACGAGGACATTGTGCGGAGCATCGTTCAGGCTCTGGAACTTTCGAACAGCCTAACAATACTCTCGAACCTTCAGACCGAAGAAAAGCTCGGCGCCACGCTTCGCGATAATTCGAATCTGCTTGCTCTTCGCCTCAAACCAAATAACGGCGAACCGATATCGATCTTTCGTCCCGGGATCTTCCTAACCGGCGAGATCGATGAATATGCCGTCAGAACGCTTCCTAACACGGAGGTGCACGACATCGTCATTGGCGAACCCGAGGCGCTTCAGCAATCGGGGGAACCGGTTATAACGATCGCTTCGAACGTTTTTATCAACGGTCAGAACGCGGCTTCGGTCGTTGCGATCGTTTCGCTTCGGGCGATAGCGCGAAACGTCGTGGGCATTAACGCGATGGGCGAAAAAGATCTGTGGACAAGCGGTTTGCCGATAATCTTCGTCGTCGATGAAACAGGACGCGTCATTTTTCATCCGGATCCGACTCTTGTTTCCGGTTCGAGGAATATGACCGGCCTTAAGATCGTGAACGAATGGCAGGAAGCCAACAGCCAGATCCAAAGCGGGCTCGTTCCGTTCACGGCCGATTTCGAAGGTGAAAAATACAATATGATCGGCGCATATTCGACCGTTAAATTCGGTGCGAATAAAACATTCGGCGTCATAACGATGCAGGATGAACGCAAGGCACTTGCCTCGGTCGACGAAATGCGTTCGCAAACGTGGCTGATAAGCCTGTTGTTTGCCTGTTTTGCATTACTGTCAGGCCTGATCGCCGCGCGCCTTCTGACGTCGCCTATCTTAAAACTTTCCGCAGCGGCGGAGAAGATATCCGCGGGCGATCTTTCGACGCGTGTTTCGACCCGCAATATCACGGAGATCGGCACTCTTGGCGAATCGTTCAACACGATGAGCGACAAGCTCGAAGAACATATCGCAAAGCTTGCAAAAGCGGCGACCGAGAACCGTGAACTATTCGTCGGTACGGTCAAAGCCCTCGCAGCCGCCATCGACGGAAAAGACAAATATACACGCGGCCATTCCGAACGTGTTTCGCGCATTTC
Organism: uncultured bacterium; assembly: GCA_965651435.1. Taxonomy (GTDB): domain Bacteria; phylum Acidobacteriota; class Blastocatellia; order Pyrinomonadales; family Pyrinomonadaceae; genus OLB17. Next base: position 26,408 of record CBFGSN010000009.1, read on the forward strand.
CGTGGCCATCGGGCGTGAACTTGGGCTTGGTGAAGAAGAACTGGAAACGCTTCGCATCAGCGCACTTTTGCACGACGTGGGCAAGATCGCGATCGACGACAATATTCTGAAGAAACCGGCTGCTCTCACGAACGAAGAATTCGAAATAATGAAGACGCATCCGCAGCGCGGCTACAAGATCATGTCGCAGATACCGGCGATGAAGGAATTTCTGCCCGGTATGTATATGCATCACGAAATGGTCAACGGCAAAGGATATCCGCAAGGCCTGACGGACAAACAGATCCCGCTTCAAGCAAAGATCGTTTCGGTCGCGGATACTTTTGACGCAATGACGATCGACCGGCCGTACCAGAAAGGAATGCTGCTGCCGGAGGCGTTGAAACGCATCCGCGAATTTATCGGAACTCGTTATGACGGCGCGGTTGTCGAAGCGTTAGTCGCCGGATGCCGGAAAGGAACTATCGGCAACGGCATTGTCAGATTTTTGGCGAACAACGCCGAAAACGGTGAGGAACAAACAGACGACCCGAAGATACAAGCGGTTGCTTAAGGAACGATGAAAGATCAGAACGTAATATGGCAGGTCGATGTCGGCGGCGTCATTTATGAGGCGGCCTTTTCGGAATTGGGCGAATGGATCTACGAAGGAGCTTTGCAGCCCGGAGACAAAGTCCGTAAGGGAAGCCTTCGCTGGATGGAAGCCGCTCGCGTTCCGGCATTGGCAACGATATTTGCGAATAAGGAGCAGGGAATTCCGCTGCCGGAAGATGCGAAGCCCGCGACCACGTCAGAAGGGACGGTAAATACGACGATCTCGCAGCCTGTTCGTACGCCGGCGGAAATACCCGCTCCGATCATTCATTCCGCTCCGAATATCAAAGCTTCTGCACCTGCCGCAGCGGGTGTTTCCGCAATGTGCAGGACGCATATCGACGTTCCTGCCTTTGTCGTATGCAAAGAATGCGGTGCCGCGTGGTGCAAGAACTGCCCGAATTCGTACGGCGGATCGGTCAAGATCTGCCCGGATTGCGGTGCAATGTGCGAAACGCTCGAGAAGGCAGCGGAAGCACAGCGCTCGTGCGCCGCGGGCGGTTACGCGGTTGACGGAGGTTTTGGTTTTTCCGACTTTAGCAACGCTCTCGCATATCCGTTCAAATTCAAATTTTCGCTCATCGTCGGCGGAATAATGTTCACGATATTTTCGCTGGGACAGTCCGCGGCCGGTTTCGGCGGTTTATTCGTAATGGCGGCGGCGCTGTTCTGCGTTCTGCTTGCGAACATGATCTCGTTCGGTGTGATGGCCAACGTCGTCGACAACTTTGCGAAAGGCAAGATCGGCACGGATTTTATGCCGAGTTTCGACGATTTCTCGTTATGGGAAGATGTCGTTCATCCGTTCTTTCTGAGCATTGGAGCATATGTCGTGTCGTTCGGGCCGTTCATCCTGACCGCGGCGATCGGCTTTTATATGGTGTTCAGTTCGCTGGCGGCACAGGCGAATACGTATTCGCAGACAATTACAAAAGTTCCCGGAACCGAATTTTACGCACCCGACCGAACGGCCGAACAAACAGAAGAGGTCAAACAGCTTCTTGAGAAAGTAAAAGCACAAAACGCCGAACGGCTTTCCGAACAGGCCGCGGTCGAACAAGGCCGGACCGTCGCAACCGGGCAGGCATCGAGCGAGGACATCGAAAAAATGCTGGCCGAAATGCGCGAAGCAAGCACGCCTCCGCCGGCAACTACGCAGATAATGAACGTTACCGCACCGGTCGCGGTCGTCGGCTTTATCGCGTTGCTTTGGGGTTTGTTCTTTATGCCCGCGGCATGTGCGGTCGCGGGATACACGCGTTCTTTTATGGCAACGATAAATCCGCTGGTCGGCCTTGATACGATCCGGCGGCTGGGCGGCGATTATGCGAAACTCCTGATGATGTGCGCGATGCTCGTCGTTCTTTGGATCGTGGTTCTGCTGGTTGCTGGAATGCTCTTGTCGCCGTTCGGACTTCCGGCGGTGGGCAACATTCCTGCAAAGATAATTTCGCTCTTCATCGGCTTTTATTTCACCGTTGTTTTTTCCTGCATTCTCGGATTCGCATTGTATAAAGCATCGGACCGGCTGAAACTGCCGCAATAAGGGCTGTAAAAAATTGGCACCGAATATATCGCACGTTTGTTAGGCGTGCGATATTTTTTTATAATCAATAATTTACCTGAAGTATTGGGTTTTTATATGGCAAGTTTTTGGCGCCGCAACAAAGGCGATAAATTTTCATCATCGGTACTCGGTCTGGACAGATCCATCGAGGAGCTGAAACAGCAGGAAGCCGAGGCCGAGCGGCAGATCAGCGTTCGATTTTCAAAGGCGATCGAAAAAACGCGCGATTCCATAAACGGGCGACTCGATTCTATCTTCGAAGGCCGCAAACAGATCGACGATGCATTTCTCGATGAACTCGAAGAAATGCTGATATCGACAGATATTGGCGTGCAGACGACGATGCACATTTTGGAATCGATCCGCAAAGGCGTTTCGCGGCAGGAGATAAAGGACCTGGATGCCCTGAAACGTGTGATGAAGAACGAACTTCTCGCGATACTCCGGCACGCACCGCAGAAAGGCGTCGCATCCGAAACGACTGTTTCGGCTGAGATAAAACCGTATGTGCTAATGGTCGTCGGCGTCAATGGCGTCGGCAAAACGACGACGATCGGAAAGCTTGCCCAGCGGATCAAGGACGAAGGCAACGACGTTCTGATCTGCGCCGCAGATACCTTTCGCGCGGCCGCGTCGGAACAGCTTGAGATATGGTCAAAGCGTGCCGGCGTTCCTTTGGTACAGCAAAAGCAGGGAACAGATCCTGCGGCAGTTCTTTTCGATGCTCTGCAGTCCGCCAAATCGCGCGCGTCGGACGTATTGATCGTCGATACCGCCGGCCGGCTTCATAACAAATCGAACCTGATGGCCGAACTCGAAAAAATGAAACGGATCGCGGGCCGTGAGGTTCCCGAGGCACCGCACGAAACGCTGCTTGTGATCGATGCGGTCACGGGCCAGAATGGACTTGAGCAGGCTCGTCAGTTTACAAAGGCCGCGAACGTCACGGGCATTGTACTGACAAAACTCGACGGCACGGCAAAAGGCGGCATTGCCGTTGCAATATCGCACGAACTGAAGCTTCCGATCCGTTACGTCGGTATCGGCGAACAGGTAAACGATCTGATGGTTTTCGATCCGGAAGCCTACGTGAACGGCCTATTTAATTAAACGTGAACGACGCGGAACACAGCGACTTTGATATTAAAATGATGCGCCGGGCGATCGAACTCGCAGCATGCGGCGTCGGGCTCGTGTCGCCGAATCC